>DATHVV010000034.1:0-40269 GCA_035461105.1 Longimicrobiales bacterium
GCCGGCGATGCCATCAACGTTCCCGTGAAGACGGGGGGTCCACTGGGCAGCCTGAAGACCGCACTCGCCGCGGTAAGCGGGCTCGGCTCGCTGATATGGCTGCTGGTGCGGGTGCTGTAGGCGGGACTACAGCGCGCTGGCGGGCGGCAGGTCGAGCTCGAAGTAGAAGCGCGTGCCCCAGTTCGGCGCCGTCTCCAGCTTCAGCTCGGAGCCGAGCGCGTGGACCAGCCGGCGGCAGATCGCCAGTCCCAGGCCGGTACCCGAGAAGCAGAAGCCGCTCGCGCGCCGAGCCTCGCGCCGGAAGGGCTGGTAGAGGAGCTCGATCGCGTCCTCGGAGATGCCCGGCCCGGTGTCGCGCACCGAGAACTCGATGCGCGAGCCCTCGACGGTTCGCGCGGTCAGCTCCACGCTCCCGGCGTGCGTGAACTTGAGCGCGTTCGTGGTCAGGTTGAGCAGGACCCGGCTGAGCGGAACCGGGTGACCGATGCGGTGCTCCGCGAGCAGACCGAAGATGCGCAGGTCCAGCCGCTTCTCCTCCGCCGTCGGCCGCACCAGGTCGAGCACACCGCGCAACACCTCGTTGACCGAGAATGGCACGGCCTCCAGGTCGGTCAGCCGGTGCCCACCCTTCGCCATCTCGATCATGTCGCTGGCCATCCCGACCAGCCCGAGCGCCGCGCTGTAGATGATCCCGACCTGACGCTTGTGTACGTCGGACAGGGCGCCACTCGGATCGCGGTGCAGGATCTCGGAGAGAAACAGGATCGAAGTGAGCGGCGAGCGCATGTCGTGGGCGACCTCGACGACCAGGTCCAGGCCGCCCCGGTCCGCCAGCTCCGCGGTGAACGCCTGCTCTGCGGTCGGCACGCACGCCTTCTGGGCGCGCTCCAGCCGCTGCAGGCTCTCCAGCATCGAACCCGGCTCGGGCGAGCCCTCGGCCCAGCGCGAAATCAGGTCCTCGCGGATCAGCTCGATGAGACGGCGGCGCAGCGTGAGCGTCGCGCCATTCTCCGCCTGCTCCGTCAGCGTCCCCACGCAGGCGCCCGCGATCCAGGCCATGTGACCCGTGATCTCGTCCTCGCGCAGCGGCAGGTCGGGCGGCAGCGCGCCCGCGACGCGCGCCGCGGCCCCCGCGATCTCGGGACCGGCCGTGGGCGCGAGCACCAGGCCCAGGTCCAGCGCGGGCGGGCGCGGCGAGCTGGGCACGCGCGTCCTCCTCGAGTCCGAGTCCGGCGTGCTAACGAGTGGTGATGATCGTGTCACGGTGGAGGCCGTGCTTCTCCATGAGGCGGTACAGAGTCGTCCGGTCGACGCCGGCGATGCGCGCGGCCCGCGACATGTTGCCCTGGGCCCGCTCCACTAACCAGGTAAGATAACCCAGTTCGAACTCCGTCAACACCTTTTCCCGCACCCCGTGGTAGCTGCCATCCGGCAGATCATCGAACACCACCGGGGCCGGGCCGGACGCCGCCGCCATCGAGGCCGGCGCGGAGCCCATGGTGGGCAGGTCGTCGGGACGAATCTCCACGCCCGCATCGAGCAGCACGACCGCGTGCTCGATCACGTTCTGCAGCTCGCGCACGTTGCCCGGCCAGGGCCGCGCCGTGAGCGCCTCGATCGCCTCCGGGCTGAACACCGGGACCTTCGAGCCGTGGTCGCGGTGCTCCGTCCAGTACCGGGTCAGGAAATGCTGGGCGAGCACCGGGATGTCCGTGCGCCGCTCGCGCAGCGGCGGGATGTGAATGGGCACGACGCAGAGCCGATAGAAGAGGTCGACGCGCAGGATCGACTCCTCGGCCGCCTTGTGCGGATCGCGGTTCGTGGCCGCGATGAAGCGCACGTTGACGACCGCGTTCGTGGCGTTGCTGCCCAGCCGCCGGACCACGCCGTCCTGGATCACGCGCAGGAACTTGGCCTGCAGCACGTGCGGCATCTCGGTGATCTCGTCCAGGAACAGCGTGCCCCCGTTCGCGACCTCGAGCAGGCCCGGCTTCTCCCGGATCGCGCCCGTGAACGCACCCTGTACATGCCCGAACATCTCGCTCTCCAGCAGCGCCTCCGGCAGCGCCGCACAGTTCACCGCGACCAGCTGCCGGCTGCTGCGCCGGCTGTGCTGGTGGATGAACTGCGCGATCTGCTCCTTGCCGGTACCGCTCTCCCCCGAGATGAACACCGATGCGTCCGTCGCCGCCACCTTGCGCGCCAGCGCCACCACGCGCTGGAACGCCGACGAGGCGCCGAGCAGCGTCACCTTGTCACTGTGACCATGCTTCTTCTCCAGCGCCGTCTCCAGGTCCTTCGACTCGCGCGCGACCAGCACCGTATGCGCCGCCCGCCCCAGCAGGATCTGCAGGTGGCTCGCCGCGAACGGCTTCGGCAGGTAGTCCCACGCGCCCGCACGCAGCGCCTCGATGCTCGACGCAACACTCGGGTTCCCCGTCATGATGATCGCGAGCGTGTCCGGGTACGCCGCCAGGCACCCCTCCAGCAGCTCCATCCCCGAGACCTGCGACATGTGCAGATCCAGCAGCACGATGTCGAACGGCCGCCGCTTCACCATGGTCAGCGCCTCGTGCCCGTTGCCGCACGTCGCGACGCTGTAGCCCTCCAGCGAGAGCACGCTCGCACAGCTCTCGCGCAACGTGTGCTCGTCATCCACGACCAGGATGCGGATGGAGTTCTTGACCTCTTCCGTCAGGGACAGGGATTCCGCTGGATTCACGATCGTCCGCCGCGTTGGGTCCGGCATGCCGGAGCCGGTCTGTTTCGATAGGGCCGCGGGCAGGCGCCCGCGCCGCCCGCAACCCTGCAATGGCGGGACCGCCTGTCGCGGCCTCACACCGCAACGGCTAAGTCGTTGCCCGGAGGGCAATAACGAGGTGCCAAGCTGCCCTTGGGGTGGACCCTGCGTCAAGCCTCTTGTTGGCATAATGCCACAGCCCGGGCAGGGTGCATGTTGCACCCGTGCCCCATGGGCCGTAAGGGCCAGGCCCGGACGCACCTGGGGGAGCGCGTTCGGCGCCCGCCGGCGGATTCGCGGCGGACGGGGCTAGTTGGAGCCCGGAATGGTGGGAGTGAAGAAGCGGATCGAGTCGTCGTCGAGCGGACCGCTGCGGAGGGCTTCAGCGGCGCGAATGAGCATTTCGCTGGGGGCGATGGAGGCGTCGCGGAAGTCGCGCACGGCATAGCATCCGAAGCGGAGCCGGAGCGCCGGCGAGTCGGCCTCGGCCGGCTTTTCGATGACCTGCTTGAGGCGGCGGGCGAGCCCGGCCGCGCCGGTGCTGTCGGTATCCGGGGCGAGCACGACGAACTCGTTCTCGCTGAGGCGGCCGATGGTGTCCGATGCCCGGCCGGCGGCGCGCAGCCGCTCGGCCATGCTGTGGGAAACGGAGGCGGCATCGGCGCGGGGCGCGGCGGCCTCCGCCTCGGAGGAGATGACGACGCAGGCGAGGGGGGCACGTCGGCGGCCGGCGCCGGCGGCGACCTCGGCGATCCGGCGGAGCAGGCCCTGGGCGTTGTAGAAGCCCGTGGCCGCATCGAGCAGTCCCTCGTCGCGCGCCTGGTCCGCGGCGAGCTTCGCCCGCACCCAGGCGTCGGCGCGCAGGAACAGCTCCTCGCCATCGACGGGGAGCGCGCAGGTATCCCAGGCGCCGCCCCGCAGGGCGTCGAGGCGCTCGTCGCGGGTCCAGTGGCTGGTGGAGATGAGGAGCACCGGCGTGGTCGAAGCGGGCCCGCCGCGCTCGCGCAGGGCCCGGGCCAGCTCGGAGCCGCGCATGTCGCGAAGGTCCTGGTCGGCGACGATCAGATCGGGCTCGAAGTCGCTCGTCCGCTGCAGCGCCTGGGCGCCGGAGAACGCCCGCAGCACGGCGTAGCCGCGAGGCGAGAACAGAGTCTCTACGGACAGGGCCACCCACTCCTGCGCGGTGACGATCAGCGCTATGGGCGGCCGTATGTAGTGGTGCTCCCTGTGCTGCATCCAGTTCCGGAGGTTGACGGGTCAGTGGTACGCGGCATGGGGGTACGCACAACTCATGCGCACGCCAAAGTGGCGCGTAAGTGGCGCCGCGGCAACGATCCGTGCGCCGGGGGCCGCGTCTGGGACCGGGACGTGACGCGGCCGGGCAACAGCGGTTTACGGCGTTCCTGCCACAATGGAGGTGCGGCAGCCGGTGTGGCTCCGCTGCAACTGCCGCGGCTGCGATGCTGCGGCCTGCGCCCGGCCCATCCACGCAAGTGCTTGTAGGACAACAGGCACTCCGTCCCACCACGCTGGCCCCGGTCTTGTAACGAAGGGAACACGGATCCCAGACAAATGCTTCGTGGAGTTTGCGAATGGTCTTCTACCGGTCCCCGGTCGCTGCCGATGACGGCGAGTCCCGCGAGCATGAGGGTGGCTTCACGGCCGGGACGCCCCTGGATGGTATCGAGTCCATACCCGCCGATCTGCTCAGCGAGCAGGGTCAGGCATACCTGCGCCTGCTGACGCAGCTGGCCCGCTGCGGGCTGGATGCGGCGGGTCCGCCGCTCTTGCCCGAGAGCGCGAAGAGCTAGGCCCAGCGAAAGGACGGCCGGGGTGCGCGGAGCGTACCCGCCGTCCCTACAGCAGCCGCTGAAACGCCAGCATCGCCACCACCGACACGACCAGCGCCGCGATCACCGACCGGCGGGGCGCGTCGCGGAACGCCTCCGGTACCAGCTCTGAGACGATCATCCACAGCATGGCCCCGGCCGCGAAGCCGAGGCCCGGCGCCAGCACCGGCTCGAACCAGGAGACCAGCAGGAAAGCGGGCACGGCCATGAGCGGCTGGGGCAGGCTGGAGAAGATGCTCCAGAGCCCCGCCCTGGCGACGCTCGTGCCCCGCGGGATCATGACCAGGCTGATGGCCAGGCCCTCGGGGATGTTGTGCACGGCGATGGCCGCCGTGATGTAGAGGCCCAGCTCCTGGCCGCCGCCGAAGGAGACGCCGACGCCCACTCCTTCGGTGAAGGAGTGGATCGTCATGACCCCCAGGATGAGCAACACCTTCATCGCGTCGCCGGCGTCGAGCCCGCCCCAGGTCACCTCCCGATCTTTCAGCGCCCGGTGACTGAGCGCGATGAAGACGACCCCGAGGCCCAGGCCGAGCAGCGTGCCGCCGGGATCGAGGGCGACGCCTTCCACGACGAGACTCCAGCTGGCCGCGCCCATGAGCCCGGCCGCGATCGCGTTCGCGATGCCGACCCAGCGCACGCTCAGCCGTCCGAACAGGAACGGGAGCGCGCCGAGACCGGTCGCCAGCGCGGTGATGAGCGCGAAAAGAAAGACCGTGAGCGCCGGATGCATGGTCAGAATGCCTGCTGGAATCGACTGCGCGCGGCGAATGTAGTCGAAAGCGGCCCGCGCCGCTGAACCCCTCGCGGGCAAAACCGCACGTGTCGGGGCGGGTTGATCGAGGGCGCCGTTCCGGCTAGAATTAGGGCTCTCTGGAGGGCTAGTCCTAACTGGTAAGGCACCGCACTCGAAATGCGGCGAGCGCAAGCTCTTGGGGGTTCGAGTCCCTCGCCCTCCGCTGCCATACCCTGACCGGTTCCGCGGCGGCGACGCCCGACGGTTTCGCGACCGTCACCGACGGGTTTCCCGACCGCGCCACGGCGGTCGATATCACGGCAGCATCACGTCGATCTTCTGGTGCACCGCCCGAGCGGATTGCGGCGTCCGTGCGCCATCGCCCGTGCACAAGTGCGCGCCGCGGCGACCTTTAGCGGTAGTGCGCCCGGGCGGCCCGGCATTATCTTTCCCGCGCGGCCCGGCGCCCTTCGGCGCCGCCATGCCACAGCCCTGACGACAACCCGCGTACAGCACTCGGAGGCCACGATGAATGCCCTGCGCCCTGCTGCAGTCCTGCTCGGCGTCCTGCTCCTGGCGACGGCATGCGATGACGATGACGATCCGACGCAATCGGGAGGGTCGATCATCGTGGTGAACCAGACGGCGCTGACCTTCGAGGGGGTCATCGAGGGGAGCCAGCCCGCGCCTCAACAGATCGACATCACGACTTCGGGAGGCGGCGCGCTCAGCGGTCTCACCCTGACCACGACCTACCTGGGCAGCCAGCCCGGCGGCTGGCTCGACGCCGCGATCTCTTCGACGAGCACGCCCACGACGCTCACGGTCGCACCGAGCATCGGCGACCTGTCGCCGGGGCGGTACAGCGCGATGCTGGTGCTGAGGGCGAGCGGCGCGACGAATTCGCCGCGCGGGATCCTGGTCACGTTCACGGTGATCGGCGGGCACATCTTCCGCTTCACGCCGCCCGCGGGCGCACCAGCCGTGACCTCGGTTTCCGTGCGCGGCTCGTTCAACGACTGGGGCGAGACGGCGATGTCGAAATCGGGCGACACCTGGACGTTGCCGATGGACCTCGATCCGGGCGTCTACGAGTACAAGTTCTATATCAACGGCAACTGGCCGGACAACATGTGCAACGACGGTGAGTGGGGGCAGCCGGGCGCGGATGGCTGGATCGATCCCGCGTCGGATGGCTGCAATGGCGGCAACGCGGTCATCATGATCAGCGACCAGCACCTCTTCCGCTATCGCCCGCCGGCGGCCGCGCCCGCGATCACCTCGGTCACGGTGCCCGGCAACTTCAACGGGTGGGACAACACGGCTACCGACATGGAGCTGGTCGGTCACACCTGGATCGCCGAGGTGGACCTGGCGCCGAACACCTACATGTACAAGTTCTTCATCAACGGCGCCTGGCCGGGCAACATGTGCAACGACGAGATCCTGGGACATCCGGAGGCTGATTTCTGGATCGACCCGCAGGCGGACTCCTGCGATGGCGACGGGAACGCCGTGATCACCGTCGAGTGAGGCAGCGCCGAGGGGCGGAGCGCCGGTCGCTCCGCCCCTCGGCGTATCGTCGCATGCTGCCGGGAGCGCCGGCGGCCACCGTTCGTCGTCCCCTCGTCTACGCTGAACCGGTTTCATAGTGATGATCAGCAGCGCCGCCCGCCTCGTGCTTCTCCCGCTCGCGTTCGTCCTCGTCGCCTGCGGTGACGATGGCACGCCCTCGGGACCGGAGATCCCACCGCCCGCGACGGGATACGTCTTCACGTACAAGCGGCCGTCGGGCGCGCCACCGGTGCAAACGATCACCGTGCGCGGCACGTTCAACGAATGGGGCGAGCTGGCGATGACCCAGCAGTCCGATGGGAGCTGGCGCGCGACGTTCCAGCTCCCGGACGGCGCTCACCAGTACAAGTACTTCATCAACGGGTCGTGGCCGCAGGACATGTGCTACGACGAGGCGTGGGGCGACCCGGAACGGGACTACTGGATCGACCCGGACGCGGACGGCTGCGAGAACGACGGACACGGCGGTCAGAACGCGCTCGTGGTGATCGGGCAGCCGGTGGGGACGGGCTTCGTGCATTCGGCGGAGCTGCCGGCTTACGTCTCCGTCGCGGGCGGGCGACTCTCGCTGCGGTTCCGGGCGCGGGCCGGCCGCGTGCAGAGTGCCAGCGTGCTGGCGCACGGCACGGCGCACGCCATGCACCTGCAGTTGCGCCACAACGGGCTCGAGACGTGGCGCGTCGGTGTCCCGGAGGACGTCACCAGCTACCGGTTCCGGGTGACCACGGCGGACGGGGTCGAGGAGTTCGGTCCGTACGATGCGCCGGCCGCGCCGTTCCGCGCGGTGCCGTGGGTCGGCGAGGCGGTCGGCTACCAGGTCTTCCCCGAGCGGTTCTGGAACGGTGAGAGCGGCAGTGACGCGTTCACCACGGTCAGCGACGCGTGGCATTTCCTGCACGCCGATTTCCGCGGCGCGCCGCCCGTCTTCACGGCGGACTGGAGCGGGCCGATCCTCGAGAACCACTGCTGCGGCCAGTACTTCGGCGGGGACCTCCAGGGCGTCACGGACAAGCTCTCGCACCTGGAGTCGCTGGGCGTGACGATGATCTACTTCAACCCGCTGTTCCGCTCGGGCTCGGCGCACGGTTACGACACGTTCGATTATTTGGAAGTGGCCCCCAAGTTCGGTGGTGAGCCGGCACTGCGCGCGCTGCGCGACGCGGCCCATGGCCGGGGCATGCGCATCATCTGGGACTTCGTGCCGAACCACGTCGGAGTCGGCCACCACGCGTTCCAGGATGCCGTGCAGAACGGCCAGGACAGCCCATACTGGAGCTGGTTCTACTTCAAGGTGCCCGCTGCCCAGGTCCAGGTCGGCAACCCCGCGCATTACGATGGCTGGTGGGGAATCGGCAGCCTCCCCGAGCTGAACACGAGCAACGCCGCGACCCTGGCGCACCTGCTCGACGTGACCCGCCACTGGACGGAATACGGTCTCGACGGCATCCGCGTGGACGTGCCGGAGTCGATCCGCAACCGGCTCCAGTTCTTCGCCGCGTTCCGGCAGGCCGCGAAAGCGGTCAACCCGGACGTCTACCTGGTCGGTGAAGTGTGGGGCCGCAGCGCTTCCTGGCTGCAGGGCGATGAGTTCGACTCGCTCATGAATTATGCGCTCGGACTGGACGTGATCCGGCGGCTGGTGGTCGGTGCCATCACACCCGGGGCGGCGGTACGCGAGATCGCTCTGCTCTATGCCGAGTACCCCGAGGCGAGCACGGCGATGCAGTTCAACATCATGTCATCGCACGATACGTCGCGCCTGCTGACCCTGCTCGGCGGCGGTCCGAAAGGCGGCACTCCGAATGCCACCGCGCTCGCCCGGCAGCGGCTCGCCAGCGCGATGCTCTACGCGCTGCCCGGCGTGCCCGTCACGTTCCAGGGCGACGAATGCGCGTTCCTGGGGGTTGCCACGAATTACGACGAGCATCGCTATCCCATGCAGTGGCAGACGTGCGACGCCCAGATGCTCGAGCACTACCAGGCGCTCGCCGTGCTGAAGCGCGGTGCCGGGGCGCTGCGCTCGCCGGTCATCCGCACGCCCACGGCGAGCGGCCAGCTGGTCTCCTTCCAGCGCGGCGAGCCGGGAGCGGGCGAGGTGATCGCGGTGTTCAACGTGGGGGCGAGCGCCCAGACGTTCACGCTGCCGGCCGGCGACTGGACCGATCTGGCGAGCAGCGAAGCGGTGAATGCCAACGTGAACCTCGGGGCGTACTCGTGGCGCTACCTGGAGCGGCGCTGAGGGCGGACGCGGACCGCGTCGGTCCTGCCGTCACGAACGCCTGCCGGACGATCACGATCCGGCAGGCGTTTTCCGATCGGTACGGAGGTCGACGGGCAGCCACAGCGTGAACGTGCTGCCGGCGCCGACCACGCTGCGCACGCCGATGCGGCCACCCATGCGGCGCGCGAGCTCGGCGGAGATGGCGAGCCCGAGGCCGCTGCCCTGGCGGGTCCGGGTGAGGTCCGCATCCACCTGCACGAACGGCTCGAAGATGTGGGGCAGGCGCGTCTGCGGGATGCCGATCCCGGTGTCGGCCACCTCGATCGCGACCTGGCCGCCCTCGGTGCGCCAGCGCACCGTGACACTGCCCCCCTCGTTCGTGAACTTCACGGCGTTGCTCATCAGATTGAGCAGCACCTGCCGCAGCTTCTCGGGGTCGGCGTGCACGCGCACGGGCGGACCCCCCTCATCGCGCAGACGCAGGGCGCCGGCCGCGGCCTGGGGCGCGATCAATGATTCCGCTTCCGCCATGAGGTCGGGCACGTCCACGGGCTGGAGGTGGAGCGCGACGTGCCCCGCCTCCAGCTTCGCGAAGCTGAGCACGTCGTTGATCACGCCCAGCAGGTGACGCTGCGCATGCTGCACGCGCGCCAGGTACTCGCGCTGGAGCTGGGTGAGCTTGCCGGGCAGCTCCATGTCGAGCAGGTCCACGTAGCCGGCGATGGCGTTGAGCGGCGTGCGCAGCTCATGGCTCATGGTCGCGAGGAAGGCGCTCTTGGCGCGGTTGGCTTCCTCGGCGGCCGCGCGGGCGCGCGCCTGGGCCCGGGCCAGCAGGAAGAGCCAGCCGCTCACGAGCAGACCGGCGACCAGGATCATGGCGACGAGCGGTCCGCGTCCGCCTTCCTCGAATCCGCTCGCGGACGCGTAATGCACGGTCCACTGCCGGCCGGCGATCTCGAGCGTCTCGGTGCGCTCGAACGCCGGCTGGTGGCGCGACTCGAAGGGAGACGCGTGCAGCAGCACGGCGGTATCGGGGCGTGGTCCGTCGAAGACCGCGAAGCTCACGCGCGGCTCCTGCTCCGATCCGAAGATGCCGGCGAACAGGTCGTCGGCCCGGAACGGCGCGTAGACGAAGCCGCGCAACCGGGCGCGGCGCGCGTGCAGGTCGACGGGATCGGCGCCGTCGTATACCGGCACGTAGAGCAGAAAGCCGGCCTGGGCGCGGCCGAAGATCTCCTGCACCAGGCGCACGCGGCCGGAGAGCGCGGGCGCGCCGCGATCGCGGGCGCGGGCCATGGCGGCGCGCCGGGTAGGCTCGCTGTACATGTCGAAGCCGAGCGCGGCGCGGTTACGCCGGTCGAGCGGCTCGATGTACTGGATCGCGTGCACCTCGTCAGCACCGGCCGGGTCGGCGCGCAGCCGCTGCGTCCAGCCCACGCCCTGGATTCCCGGGTAACGGCGTTGCACGTCGAGGCTCTCGACGTAGGCCCGGAACTCGGCGGCGCTGACGGAATCGGAGGTCGCGAAGAGCGCGGCCGTGCCGCGCAGCGTGGTCAGATAGACGTCGAGGCGGGCCCGGATGCGATCGGCGGCACTCTGCACCGCGTTGTCGAAGCGCGCATTGTCGTGCGCGCGCGCGCCGATGGCGGTGAGTCCGGTCGTCCCGAACGTGAGCAGGAGCGAAGCGCCGAGCACCAGCCAGGGGGTAGGGGACGACGAGGCCGGGCGCGCCGCCCCGCGAACTCCGTCATCCCTCGCCATGCCATACCTCCCGGTGGCAGCCCGCTCCCGCAGTGAGCCGGCCGCACAATGCACGAGGCAGGCCCGCGCGCGCAATTCACCTTGTATCGGCGACGTCGACGCCCGATCTTACCGATCGGACGCAGGCGCGGGTGGCGAGCCTGCCACCGGACCCCGTCGCGGGGTCAGGGACCACGTGTCGTCCGGTCGGAGCATCCGTTTGAGCGAGAGAACAGCGGCAACGATGCCTGGTGTCCAGGTGCTTTCCGGCACCAGGACGGAGCTGCGCGCGCTCCTGCTCTCGCTGCCGGCGCTCGCCGTCCCGGCGGCCGGCGCCTTCCTCTTCCCCGAGTCGCTCTCCGATTACGAGGCGCTGCTATGGCTGACGGCGCTGGTACCGGCCTTCCTGCTGGCCAGCGAGCGGGGCTGGCGTGGCGTCGCGACTGCGCTGGCCTTCGGCATGGCGGTGCTCGCGGTCACGTACGCAGTGGCGCAGAGCATCGGGGCGGAGGTGCCCTCGCTGCTGCTGGGCGTCGTGATCGTCTACATCGGGGTGGCGCTCGGCGTGGGCTGGCTGGCGGAGGGCGTGAGCGCCCGGCGGCTCGCCGAGACGCGAAACGCGCTGGCACTGCACGACCCTCTCACCGAGCTGCCCAACCGGCGGCACGCCGACAGTTTCCTGGAGCTGGAGTTCGCGGCCGCGCAGCGAGGCCGGCCGCTCAGCCTGGTGCTCCTCGACATCGATCACTTCCACCAGTTCAACGTGCGCAACGGACGCACCGCCGGGGACGGCATGCTGCGCGGTGTGGCCAACGTGCTGCGCCAGCATACGCGGCGCATGAACCTGGCGGCACGCTGGGGGCCGGACGAGTTCCTGTGCGTGCTGGGGGGCACCGACGACGCGGGGGCGCTCATCTTCGCGAGCCGGTTCCAGGAGCGGCTGCGTGCGGCCGAGAGCACGGTGGCGCTCCCCACGCTGAGCATCGGCATCGCGGCGTTCGCACCCGGCATGCGCGACGCCGGCGAGCTGCTGCGCGCGGCCGAGGATGCGCTGCTCGCCGCGAAGCAGCACGGCCGTGACCGGGTGCGCGTCCACGGCCGCGGAGCGGATCAGCTGGCCGCGCTGCGTTCGGAGGCAGTCGGGGCGCCCGCGTTCGCGGACCCGCTGCTGGTCGCGCTGTCGCCGGCGGGACCGGCGCGCCGTCCCGGTGATGGGCAGCTCGCTCTGGTCGTGGAGCCGGAGCGCGCGAGCCGGGAATGGCTGGTCGGCTGGCTCCAGGAGCAGGGGTTCGCGGTGCGGGCGACGGACAGCGCGGAGGCGGCGATCACGCTGCTGCGTCCCGATTGCGCGCTCGCGTTCGTGGCCCTCGGGAGCGGCCGCACCGCGGGCGCGGAGCTGGTGGGAGAGCTGCGACGGCGCGCTCCCGGAATCCGCGTGCTCGGCGTACCGCGCGCCGGCGAGCGTGGCCTGGATCCCGGCGCGCTCGGGGTGCGCGTGGATGCGCACGTGCTTCCTGACACCGAGCCGGACTCGCTGCGCGAGGAGCTGCGCGGACTGCTCGAGGAACGGGCGGCCGAGCTGGATGCGGCGGTGCTCAGCCGACAGGTCACGGATGAGCTGCGCGCAAGCGCCCGGGAAGCACGCGTCGCGCACGCGGAGAGCGAAGCCCGCTTCCGCGGGGTGATCCGGGACATTGAGCAGGTCATCTTCAGCGCGGACCGGGAAGGCCGCTGGACTTTCCTCAGTCCGGCCTGGACCAGGATCACGGGTTTCGGCGTCGAGGAGTCGCTGGGCGAACCGATGTGGCGCTACCTGCACGACGACGACCGGTCCGCGCTGGAGCGGGAGTACGTGCGCCTGCTGCGCGAGCCGGCGCAGCACGTGCACGAAGCTCGCTGGCGCACCCGCACCGGAGACTACCGCCGGATCGAGGCGCGGCTGCAGGTCCAGCTCGAGGCGGGCGGTGCCGCGCGCGGCATGACCGGCGTGCTCACCGACATCACCGGGCTGCGCCGCGCCGAGCAGGCGCTGCTTCTCAGCGAGGCCCATCTCCGGCTGCTCATCGAGAGCGCCACGGACCTGGTCGCGGTGCTGAACGCGGACCGTTCGACTCGCTGCGTCAGTCCGGCCGCCGCGCGCGTGCTGGGCCTGGGCACGGACGCGGGCTCGGAGCTCTCGTGTGCGGACATCGTGCACCCGGACGACGCCACGGAGGCGGATCGGTGCTTCACGGCGGCGCTGGCGGAGCCGGACCGGACGCATGCGACCGGCCTGCGTGTGCGCGCTGCCGATGGCAGCTCGCTCACTCTCGAGGTCACGATGCGCAACCAGCCGGGAGCCGGGGTCGAAGGTGTTCTCGTCTTCGCGCGGGATGTGACGGAGCGGCCGCTCTCCGACCCTGCGTGGTCCGGGAGCGGGACGCCACCCGGTCCGACTGCGCGGTCCTGACCGGCCGGGTCGCAGCCACCTCCCGAGGGGCAGACTACGCCCCGGACCCTCGACCTCCTAGAAGACGATGCCCAGAGCCACGCCTTCGTGATCGCCGAGACTCGCACCGAAACGGATCACCGGCGCGCCCCGCGATCGTGACAGCTGCAGATCCACGCCGATGTCGAAGGAGAAGCCCAGGTCGAGCTCGTCGTCGACCTCGTCCCCCAGGAACGCATCCAGAAAGACGCGCGGCGTGAAGTAAGGCGTGAGCACCGCGCGGTCGGCGAAGAACGTGTGGCCGAACGTGAGGCCGAGCGGCACGGTCAGGACCGCGTTGTCGGACACCCCTGCGCCGACGCCGGCCACCCAGTCGACGTCGAGTGGGAAGTCGTCCGAGGCGCGGTGAACCTCGCCCGCGAAGTCGAGCCCCGCGAACACACCGATGTCATCGCCGGCATCGGCAATCCCGCCACGCAGGCCGAAGCCGAGGCCGGGGCTGCGCCAGCTCATCATCACCGCGAGGTCACCGCCCGGCACGTCCATCAGGTAGAGGCCGAGGCCATCCGGATTACTCGGCGACATCAGCATGGGCGTCTCCCATGCCACCTGGGCCTGGACCGGTGTGGCCAGTAGCGGCAGCACCGCCAGCAGCAGTGCGATCCTGTTCCTGCGCATTGTGCCCCTCCCATGTGTTTGTGCGCGGGCGCGCCGCCCGCCGGCTCGCGCCAAGCTGATAGGCGCGAGCCGAACGCGTCAAGCAGGAATCATGCACCGGACCGCGAATGCACGGCCCGCCGACGTTCTCCCGGGACCGCTCGCGCGAGCCCGCTCGCTCGGCGCGCTTCAGGGGCGCAGCTCGATGGTGATCGGCTGCTCCTCCGGGGGTTCGGGTTGCTGCCGAGGCGGGTCCGGAGCGAAGCCGGCCCCCTCCCCGACCTGTCGGGCCCACTGGTCGAGCTGGTCGGTGACCGCCCGGTAGAGCGTTGCCTCGGGGTAGGTTCCGTCCGGGCGCTCCTCGCCGGCCTCGAGCCCCGCGAGGAGGGGCCAGCCCTGCTCGATGCGGTCGATCGCCCATACGTGGAAGCGGCCAGCCTGCACGGCCTCACGGACGGACGCCCGCAGGCAGAGGTTCGCCAGGTTCCGGTGCGGAACGATGACTCCCTGCCTGCCGGTGAGTCCGCGGGCGAGGCAGGCTGCGAAGTAGCCCTCGATCTTCTCGGTGACGCCACCGACCGGCAGGATGTCGCCCGCCGGGTTGACGGCGCCGGTGACGGCGATGCCCTGGTGAACGGGTATGCCGGCGATGGCGGAGAGCAGCGCGAAGAGCTCCGCGGCGGAGGCGCTGTCGCCTTCGACCTCCTCGTAGAGCTGGTCGAAGGAGAGCGTGGCGGAGAGCGCGAGCGGGCGGGTGCGCGCAAAGCGCCGGGCGACATAGCCCGAGAGCAGCAGGAACGCCTTGCTGTGGATGGGGCCGCTCATGGCGACCTCGCGCTCGATGTTGCTCAGTCCGGCCAACCCCGGGTAGGCGGTCGCCATGATGCGCATGGGGCGCCCGAACGCCTCGTCGCCGATGGTGAGCACGGCGAGCCCGTAGAGCTGGCCGACCTGGTCTCCATCCGGATCGAATGCCAGGATGCCGCGCTCGATGAGCTCGAGCAGCGAGCGGTGCGGACGTCGCTCGCGGTGATCGCGCTCGGCGAGGGCACGGTCCACGTCGGCGGCGGTGACGACGGCATGGTCGGAAGCTCCGGCCCAGTGCGTCGCTTCCCGGACCAGGTCGGCGATCAGCCCGAAGCGCGTGGTGAGCTTGTTCTGATCGGCCGCGATGCGTGAGCTCTCCTCGATGACGCGCGCGACCGCGGCGGCGTCGAACGCGCGGGCGCCATCCCGCGGAGCGCCCGCCGCCACGAAGCGGGCATACGCGCGCTCGGCCTCGAGCGTGCGCTCCATGTCCGGCCGGAAGTCGGCCTTCACCTTGAACAGCTCCCGAAACTCGGTGTCGGCCGCACGCAGCATGTAGAAGGTGTCCGGCTCGCCGACCAGCACGACCTTGAGCGCCGCCGGGATCGGCTCGGGCTCGAGCGTATCGGTGACGTACAGCCCCATTTCCCCGGACGGCTCCGCCGGGCGCAGCTCGCGCGTGCGGAGCGCCCGCTTGAGCGCACGCCACGCGAGCGGGCGGCTGAGCACGTCCTCGGCATCGAGCACAAGGTAGCCGCCGTTCGCGTACTGGAGCGAGCCGGCGGTGATGCCGGTGAAATCGGTGACCATGGCGCCGAACTGCAACGCGCGCGCGACGTAGCCGACCAGGGCGCTGTACGTCGGATTCATCTCCTCCACGACGGGCGCGCCGCGCTCGGGCGCATGCTGCACGAACACGTTCACGGCGTAGCGCCGGAAGAAGTCCTCCAGGGGCACGCCCGGCGGCATCACCGGTGCCGGCTCGGCGGCCGCGAACTGCTCGGCATGGCTCACGACGTCCGCGCGCAGCGCCGCCAGGTGACGGAGCACCGCCGGCTCATCCCGGTAGCGCTGGCGCAACGGATCGAGCAGCGCTTCCACGGTGGCCCCGCCGATCTCCCCGTTCAGCTCGGCGAGCGTACCGCGCAACGATCGCTGAACTTCCTGCAGCCCGCGCCGCACCAGCAGCAACCGGGCGCGCGCGGCCTTGGTGTGTTCCTCGATGGTTGCGCGCAGGGCGTCGGGAAGCTGTGCGAACGCGTCGTGCGTGAGCGGCTCCCCGCCGCGCGCCGGGGAGAGCACCAGGTCCTGGTCGCTCTCGCGCAGTGCGACGTAGGGATCGCCGGCCAGCTCCGCGCGCAGCTCCTCGAGCAGCGTCTCCGCCTCGCGCTCGTGCCGGTCGCTCAGCGCCGCGCGGCGCGCCGTGGCCTCCTGGGAATCGAGCATCTGCGGGATCGCCCGCCGCAGGTCCGCGATGAGCACGCCGATGTCGTGGCGGAACTCCGCGGCCCGACCGGCACCGAGCGATACCGCGCGCGGACGGCGCGGATCCTGGAAGTTCTGCACGTAACACCAGTCCGGCGGCACCGGCTCGGCGGCCGCGCGCGCCGCCAGCGCCTCGCGCACGAACGTGCGCCGGCCCGAGCCCGACTCGCCCAGCACGAACACGTTGTAGCCGGGCTGCCGCATGGTGGTGCCGAACGCGAGCGCGCCGATGCCTGATTCCTGGCCCAGGGCAGCATCGAGCGGATCCAGCTCGTCGGTGGTCCGGAAACCGAGCGCCTCCGGGTCGGTACGCCGGTAGAGTTGCTCCGCCGCCAGAGTCAGCCCGGTCACCATCGTCGCCTCGCCGCAGGTGAGGAATCGCGCCCCTCCACCAACGAACTGATGAGGCCGCAGCGGACGCAATGGCTTGAGGAGAGCGAATCGCGACATTACCCTGGTGCTGAACCCGAACCGGCGGTAACGAGATGGAAGCGGGAGCGAAGGCCAGGCGGGGCTGGCACGGGAGTAAGGATCCGGCGCGGGCCCCGGCGCTGCACCTCTACGTGGTGCTGGCGCGGGTGTGGAACGCGGTGCGCCAGCCAAGCGAGGCCGACATTGCCGGCCGGGGCTTCACGCCGGGCGAGTTCGCGGTGCTGGACGTGCTCTACCACCGGGGCCCGCTGCTGCTGGGCGAGGTGCAGCGCAAGGTGCTGGTATCGAGCGGGGGCGTGACGTACCTGGTGGACCGGCTGGAGCGGCAGGGGCTGGCGGAGCGCCGGGACCGCGCAACCGACCGGCGCGCGCGCTACGCGGCGCTCACGCCGAAGGGCGAGAAGTTGATGGAGGCGATCTTCCCGGAGCATGCGGTGGTGATCGATCGTGCGGTGGCGGGCCTGGATGCGGCCGAGCAGGAGACGGCAATCACGCTGCTGCGAAAGCTCGGGACGAGTGTGGCGCCATGACGCTCGACGCGGAGCAGCTCGACGGAGGCGATGCGGACGCGGTGGTCGTACTGCTGCACGGGCGGGGCGCGGACCGGTCGGACATGCGGGGGCTGGCGCGCGAGCTGCCGCGGACGTGGACGTACGTGCTGCCGGATGCGCCGTTTCCGGCAGCGCCCTGGGGATACGGTCCGGGCCACGCCTGGTATCGGTTCATGGGTGGCGACCGTCCCGAGGAAGCGAGCTTCAGCACGTCCCTCGAGGCGGTGGATGAGCTGATCCGCGAGCTGCCGGATCGGCTGGGCGTCGTGCCACGGAAGGTGGTCTTGGGCGGATTCTCGCAGGGGGGCACGCTGAGCCTCGGGTATGCCCTGGCGCGACCGGGCCGGGTCGCGGGAGTGCTGAACCTGAGCGGCTTCCTGCCAGCGCATCCGGAGGTGCCAATCGCGGAGACCGCACGCGGGCTGCCGGTGTTCTGGGGGCACGGCACGCAGGACCCGAACATCCCGTTCGTGTTGGCGGCCGAGGGGCGCGACCGGCTGCGGGGTGCGGGCGCCGCAGTGGCCGCATTCGACTATGCCATCGGCCACTGGATCGATCCCGTGGAGCTGGCCGACGCGAGCGCATTCCTGGAAGCACTGCGCGGCGCATGAGACCGAGCGCTCTCAACGGAGCGACCCGCCCCGAAACGCGTGGTTCCGGTAGTGTCCTGAAGGGCACTACCCGCGGTTGAACCGGCTGCCGGGGCCCGGCGCTCCCGTGGGCAGGCCGCTTCATCCGCCGGTGCGCGCTTTTCGCCCCTTCGCTCCCGCCGCACGATGCACCGGACCGGTAGCTTGCACGTAGGCGGCAGTGCGCCGTCGATCCCGCGTGCAACGAGGCAACGATGCTGGCCCTGCTGGCCATGCTGCATCTTCTGGGCGGTCCCCCCGGCAACATCTATCACGGCCGTGAGAACGCGACCGACGTGCCGATTCCGCGATTCGATGCGGCCGTAACGGTCGATGGTGTGCTGAGCGAGGCGGTCTGGGCGGAGGCCGCCCTGCTCACCGGATTCTCGCAGTATCAGCCCGTCGACGGCGAGCCCGCATCCGACAGCACGGAAGTGCTGCTGTGGTACTCGGCGCACGCGCTGCACGTCGGGATCCGCGCGTGGGAGCTGCACGGCGTGGTGAACGCCACGCTCGCCGACCGCGACCGGATCTTCGGCGACGATTACGTGCAGCTGCTGCTGGATACGTTCCACGATCGCCGGCGCGCGCTGCTCTTCGCGGTAAATCCGCTGGGGGTCCAGGGCGATGGCTTCCAGACTGAGGAGCAGCGCACGAGCGGCGGCTTCTTCAGCGCGGAGGAATCGAGTGCACGCACGGACCTGAGCCCCGACTTCATCTTCGAGTCGCGCGGCCGGCTCACCGATTACGGCTACGAGATCGAGATTCGCATTCCGTTCAAGAGCATCCGTTATCCGGCGCGGCAGCCTCAGACGTGGGGGATCAACGTGGTGCGCCGCGTCCAGCATGCCGGCGAGGTGCAGACGTGGACGGCCGCGCGGCGGGGCGCGACCTCATTCCTGGCGCAGAGCGGCACACTGGTCGGACTGGATGGCATGCGGCGCGGGCTGGTGATGGACCTGAACCCGGTGGTGACGAGCCAGGTCAACGGCGCGCCCGCAGCGGAGGGGTGGCGTTACCGGGGCGACGCCCCGGAGCCGGGTCTGAACGCGCGCTGGGGGATCACTACCGACCTGACGCTGAACGGCACGGTCAACCCGGACTTCTCGCAAATCGAGGCGGATGTCGCCCAGATCCAGTTCGATCCCCGCAACGCGCTCTCGTTCGCGGAGAAGCGACCGTTCTTCCTCGAGGGCAACGAGCAGTTCGCCGCGCCCGGCGGGTTGATCTACACGCGGCGAATCGCCGCGCCGGTCGCGGCGGTGAAGCTGGGCGGCAAGGTGTCCGGGCTCGATGTCGGAGTGTTGAGCGCGGTGGACGACGACGGGCAGTCGCGGACCGGAGCGGATCATCCGGTCTACAACATCGCGCGCGTGCGGCGCAGCCTGGGCGCCCAGTCGATGGTCGGGTTCACCTACACCGACCGGATCGAGGCGGCCGACTACAACCGGGTCGCGTCGGTGGACACCCGGCTGGTGCTGAGCGAGCGCTACACGCTCGGCCTCCAGGTCGCCGGCAGCCGCACCCGGGCCGGAGACGACGTCTTCACCGCACCCTACTGGGACGTCTCCCTGCGCCGGTCGGGGCGCGAGTTCGGCTGGTCCGTCAGTGTGAACGGCCGGGACCCCGAGTTCCGCGCGGGCAGCGGTTTCATGAGCCGCCCGGGGGTGGTCTATGCCAACATCACGCCGCGCGTGACGCGCTTCGGCAGGCCGGATGCGCTGCTGCAGAGCTGGAGCGGCGCGATCGCATTCAACGGCATGTGGCACTACGACCGCTTCACGAGCGGTGCGCTGCGCGGCGACGAGATGAAGCTGGCGTTCAACAACACGTTCACGCTGCGGGGCGGCTGGCAGCTGGGCGCCTCGCTGCTGGTCGAGAATTTCCTGTACCCGGAGGCGCTCTACACGGATCATGCGATCGACATGGGCGGCGACACGGTGCCTTTCGAGGGCCGGCCCAGCATCAACAACTACGACCTGGTGCTCTCCTGGACGACGCCCGGCTGGCAGCGGTTCGCGGCCGATGGCTTCGTGCTGTTCGGCCGGGATGAGAACTTCCCGGAGTGGGCCCCCGGCTACCTGGTCTGGGCGAACCTGAACACGGCCTGGCGTCCCACCGAGCGCGTCCGGGTGAGCGCGCTCTACAACGAGACGCGGGTCATGCGCCCGGACGACTGGAGCACGGTGACCGTGACCCAGATCCCGCGCGTCAAGCTGGAGTACCAGGTCGCACGCCCGGTGTTCGTGCGCGTGGTGAGCCAGTACGTCGCCCGGAAACAGGACGCCCTGCAGGACGACGGGCGGACCGACCGACCGATCCTGATCCGCAACCCTGACACCGGTGTCTACGAGGCGACGCAGCTGCAGCGCGACAACCAGCTGCGCTTCGATGCGCTGTTCTCCTACCAGCCGAACCCGGGCACGGTGATCTTCGCCGGGTATGGCAGCACGCTCGAGGATCTCACCGGCGCGCGGCTGTTCGAGCTGCGCGACCTGACGCGCCGGCAGGACGGACTGTTCGTGAAGGTGAGCTACCTGTTCCGGCTGTAGCCGGTGCGAGCCGAATCAGCGCCAGTAGGTGTAGCGGAACAGCCGGTCGCGGTACTGGAGCGCGTCGCCGAAGCTCTGCAGCCAGAGCACCGCGCCGTCCGAGGTGACCACCTCGATGCCATCCTGGTAGCGCGTGAACCGTCCGGTCACGACCACCAGCTGCTCGCGGATCTCCCCCAGGTAGATCTCTCGCCAGAGCGTACGCATCTCGAAGAAGCGCCCGGCCTCGGTGAGCGCGATGAATCCCGCCACGATCTCGATCTGTCCGGTTTCCGTGAGCGCGACCATGAACGGCACGGAGTAGCCATCGACGGCGCGGAGCGGATACTGGACGGGATTCGTGTCTTCGATGGGACGGCGCACGACGACGCCGGTGGCATCGCCGCACGCGGCGGGCACGGCCAGGGCGAGCGGCATCGCGAGACGGCGGAGACGGACCCGGTTCATGCCATCATCCGGTGCAGGAGCCGGGCCGCGCCGGGAGCCCGGACCGGGCGGCGCCCGTCGCGCTCGATTCCCTGCTCCAGCCTCGCTCAGGCGCCGGGGCGCCGGGGATCGGCCGCGGCGACCAGCTGCCGGAACCGCGCATCGCCGTCGAGCTCGCGCCACACCGGGCTCTGCAGGTAGAACCAGAACCAGGCACCGCGCGGCCGGGCCCGGCGGAGCAGCGCGATCGCGGCGTCCGTGTCGCCCAGTCCGAGCGCGGCCATGGCCAGGTTGGAGGCATCGACGGCAGAGAGCTCGTCCGCGCCGGCGAGCTCGAGCGCGCGTGTGAAGCGGGCGCGGGCCGAGTCGCGCGCCCCGACGCGGGCGAGCGCGAGGGCGAGCGTACCGGCCACCGGGATCGCGTGGCCCTGATCGATGCTCGCCGCCAGCTCGGCCTCGGCGCGACCGCGCTCCAGGTCTCCGGTGACCAGGTACAGGCGGGCGCGGCTCGCGCGGGCATACGAGTTGGCCGGATCGACCGCCACCGCACTGTCGGCCCAGCGCTGCGCCTCCTCGTGCCGACCCCGGTACAGGGCGACCGCGGCGAGCGGCACCATCGTCATGGCGCGCTCCGGGTCCGCCTGCAGCGCCCGGCGGTAGGCGCTGGTCGCGTCGTCGTAGCGGCCGAGCACCATCAGCGTCTGCCCGTACTGATGCCACGCCTCCGGGTTGGCGGCGTCGAGGGTGAGCGATCGCTCGAACGCCTCGATCGCGCCCGCCATGCGGAACGGATCGCGGAGCACGTGCAGATAGGCGCGCGCCAGCCACCCCTCCGCGGAAGCCGGTTCCAGCGCGAGCCCCTGCTCGATGAGCGCAGCGGCGCTATCGAGGAGCGCGCCGGCGTCCAGCCGGGGATGATCCCAACCCCAGTCGCTGTACACGAGCTGAGCATACGCCTGGCGGAACAGCGGGATCGAGAAGCGCGGGTCCGCGCTGGCAGCCGCGCGGTATTCGGTGATCGCCCGCCGCACCTCATCGGGCGTGCGCCGAGCCAGATGGTAGTTGCCGCGCAGCAGGTGATCGTACGCCGCCAGGTCCGTGGTACCGGGACTGACCAGCCGGCGCTCCGTCTCCGGGAAGCGCAGCGCGACCAGGATCTCGCGGGCAATGTCCTCCTGCACCGCAAAGACGTCGCGCAGCTCGCGGTTGTAGATCTGCGTCCAGAGTTCGTAGCCGCTGCTCACATCGACCAGGCGCGCGGTCACCCTGAGCTGGTCCCCGGCCCGGCGCACGCTGCCCTCGAGCACGGTCGTGACCCTGAGGCGGCTGCCGATCTCTTCCAGGTCGGCCGCGGAACCGAATTGGGACGCCGCCGTGCGCGCCGCAACCTGCAGGCCGTCCACCCGGGAGAGGGCCGCGGTCAGCTCCTCGGTGAGACCTTCGCTGAAATAACGCTGGTCCCCGCCCGCACTCAGGTCCACGAACGGCAGCACGGCGATCGAGCGGGGCGTATCGGGCCGCGCGCCCCGGAGCACTGCTCTCACGATGACGCCGCCGGCGGCGATGACCGCGAGCAGCGCGAGCGCGCCCGCGATCGCCCGCCGCCGTGCCGGCCGCTCCAACCACAGCTCACTGGGAGGAGCACGGCGGATCCCCGAAGGCGTGAGCTCGAGCGCCCAGGAGAGGATCAGCGCGATCGGGAAGCCAAGCACGACGAGCACAATGACGAGCGTCATCGTCCAGGCTGGCAGGAGCAGCGGCTCCACCACCAGGTCCGCCACCTGCACGAGCACGAACGCCGCCGCCGCATACGCGCCCGCCACGCGAAAGACGTGGCGCTGGCGCAGCTCCGAGAACAGGCGGGGCAGTGGCGTCATGAGCGCGTCGGCGGCGGAGGCCGATTCAGGGAAATGCGGGGAGCCGGGGCGGCGCGGGCACGGCAGGCCGGCGCGGGCGTCCCCACTATCGGCCGCGCGGCACGGCACGGCAAGGCTGCCCGTCGGATCGCCCGCTCGCCTGGCCGCTTCACGAGGGGCCGCGGCCCGGATGCGGATAGGGACGCTTCTCGATCACCTCCCCGATGCGCTCGCCGTCCCACAGGTACCCCAGGTGCTCCGCCTGCCGGCAGGCGGAGACGGCGCGCGGCCGGAAGATCGCGACACAGCTGCCGCGCACGTGGCGCACGCTGTCGAACGCGATGCCCCACGAGCGCGCCGCGCGCAGCCGACGCCCGAGCTGCTGCGAGGCGACGTACGTATCGGGCGCGTGGATGCGCGGCAGCTCGGCGCGCCGGCCGCGGAGATCGTGCAGGCGGGCGTCGAGGCGCAGCTCCAGCACGCGCATGTCGAGCGCCATGGCCGGCTCACGCGTCGCCGCCAGGAAGCGCGCCCGGTGGTAGCACGTCTCGGCCACAGCGGTAGCCCGCTCGCGCGCGGCGTAGAGCGCGCCGAACGTAGCGTCGTTGAAGCGACCGCCCGAGGGGCCAAGATGCGTGAACGGCGCCATGATGTAGCTCGACCCCGCCCCCGCTGCTGCCTCGCCCGCCGGTATCACGCGCGCCGCCCCCGACGCGTCGCGCAGCCGCGCATTCGTCAGCGACTCGACCGCATGCAGCGCGTCGAAGTCCTCCGGCGGCGCAACCCGCGCATAGAGGTCCACTGGTGGAAAACGGCTCGGGATGATGCGGATCGCGCGCTGCCAGCGCACGCGCGCGACCGGGGGGTCGACACTCCCCTCGAGCAGCGCCGCCTCGTCGATCACGGCCAGCCACCCAGCTCCGCGTCCAGGTACTGGCGCACCACGAACAGATCCGCGACCTGGCCGCCCAGCATCCGGTCGAGCGCACTCGCACCCCCGAACAGCGGCGCGTCGTTCGGACGACGCACCCAGCCATCCGCACGCTCCGGGTCGGGCAGCAGGATCTGCAGCGCACGGAAGATCCCGAGCACGTACGAGATGCGCTCGAGCGTGTCCTGCGGCAGCACCAGCGGGTCCTGCCCCTTCCAGTGATAGTACGTGGACCGCGCCGGCGCGCCGAGCAGCGTGAGCTGCTGCTCGACCGACAGCCCCCACTGCCCCGCGATCCGAACGAACGCCCGAAGCGCCGCGGCCGCGGTGGCCTCCGGACGCGGCTCGTAGGATGGCGCGCGGACACCCATGGTGGTTTCCTCCCGTCTTGCTGACGCCGGACTCAGGGGATGCCGCCGGTCTCGCAGCTCGAGGGCCCGCAGCACAGTCCATTTCTAGACGGTATAACCATATCTCTCCAGTTATGGATCGACAAGACACGAGACTGTCAGGCCCTGGCAGCTGCGGGCGTCCCGACTGGACACACTGGCGATAAGACTGCTCTCCACGAGCAGCTGGCGCATTATGGTACCGCGATCGGCGCCGAGCGCGGCGCGCACCGCGATCTGACGCTCGCGCTGGTCGGTGAAGGTTCCTTGACATAATGACCAGGTACCTTTACTATTACGTCAGTGCTCAAGTTCCCAAGGGAGGAAGCAATGCTCGCGCTGATCACCATTTCAGCGATCCTCGTCGGGGGGGCGCCCCAAGACTGCTATGAAGGTGTTCTCGGAGAGGCGGCACGCGCCCGGCGAGTGGTCGTGGAACGAGCCGAAGGTGGAATGGCGACAGCATATATCTATGCCCGGCCCGTACGATCGGTGCTCCTAGCGGAGCGTAACCACGCCGCGGCAGGCAGCTCCGCGCGGCAATACCAGTCGGAAGACGGATCGACGAATTTGATGATCCTCAACGATTCGGCGCAGATAGAAACACCGATGGCCGGTCGTGTCACCGCAGCAACCCTTCGCCGAACCCGAACCGTGGTGAGCGCTGACGTGACCGGAGAATGGCACGCGGCGATTGGTCCCGGTGGAGTCATCCGCCTCATCACCCGGGTCCAGTCGGGTCCGTGTGGCCTGTACGTCGGGTCGATAGACAGTCCCGACCAGGGTCAGGCAGACCTGCCGCTGACGTCGGTCCGGGTCGCGGAAGACACACTGGTTCTCGAGGCCGCGTACATGGGCCTTCGGATCGCGTTGCCCCTTTCAGGCAGCGACGAACGCCGTGCGGTCATGGACCAGAACGGCGTGCGCAGTGAGCTCATCATGAGGCGTGGCACGAGTGAGACGACCTTGCGGCGACCGCAGGAACCGCGGGGTCCCTATCCCTACTCGCAACGAGAAGTCGTTTTCCAGAGTCGCGCGCAGGGAATCCGCCTGGGTGGTTCGCTGACCCTGCCGCCCGGACCGGGGCCCCATCCCGCCGTCGTGTTCATCAGCGGCTCGGGAGCGCAGGACCGAGACGAAACCATCGCCGGTCACAGGCCATTCCTGGTGCTGGGCGATCATCTGACGCGTCTTGGCTACGCCGTGCTTCGGACTGATGATCGGGGAGCAGGTGCGTCCACGGGCAGCGTTCTCGATGCCGACCTCCGGGACATCGCCGATGACGTGCGCGCGGGCATTGATTATCTGCGCAGCGTACCCGAGATCGATGGCGCGAGGATCGGCCTTCTGGGTCACAGCGAAGGCGGCCTTGTGGCTGCCCTCGTTGCCGCCTCGGATGAGCGAGTTGCGTTCGTGCTGCTGCTGGGAGCACCAGCGGTAGGCGGCCGGGAGGGACTGCTTGCGCAACGAGCGGCTTTGACACGCGGTTCCGGCGCTCCCCCAGAGCACGTGCGCCTCGATTCCATGATGCTGGCAGAGATATTTGCGGTACTGGCCGAGCGTCCGTCCGACGATCGTATTGCTGCCGCTGTAGATTCGGCGCTGAGTGCCTGGCTGCTCCGGCTGCGTGGGGAGGAGCGGAGTCATGTCTCCAGCCAGCTGAGCGCGCGCACGGCCGCCGCAGATTCACAGAGTGTCGACCTCTGGAAGAGCAAATGGTTCAAAGGCCTCTTCCATTACGACCCGGGGAACGATCTCCAGAAGATGACGGTGCCGGTGTTCGCGTTGATTGGCGAGCTCGATCTGCAGGTTCCGGCCGCGCAAAGCGTGGCACGGTTCCGTGCGCTGTATCGTGGCCCCAGGCAACGGTTGCTTTCGCTCCACACACCGAGCGGGATCAATCACATGCTGCAGCCAGCCCGTACTGGCCGTATGGATGAGTACATGGCCATTGACGTGACCATCGCTCCCGTGGTGTTGCAGCTGATGGAGGAATGGCTCGGGCGAACCATGCCGGTACGCCGGGCTCCACACTGAACGGGTGACCGATCATTTCATGACGAAGATACCAGGCAGTAAGCGGCCACGTCGCACTGTGGTGGTCGGACTTCTTTTTCTATGGCTGGCTTCGTATGCGGCAGTGCGACTGTACATGGACCTTGCGGCACCGATCTCGTCAGGACTACGCCTGGGCATTGCGTTCTTACCTACTCCTGTCTTCGCGCTCTTCCTGCTGCAGTACATACGCGCCCTGCGCAGCGCGGACGAGCTGGAGCGACGAATACAGCTCGAGGCGTTGGCAGTGGCCTTTCCATTGGGCCTGCTCCTACTCACGACTCTCGGTCTGGCGCAACGTGCCGTGGAATTGAACTTCCAGGACTGGAGCTACAATCACATATGGCCGTACTTCACGCTCTTCTATGTGGTTGGTCTCGCGGTGGCGAGGAGTCGATACCGATGAGGAATCGCCTCAAAGTGCTGCGTGCGGAGCGGAACTGGTCCCAGGCGGAGTTGGCAGGGAAGCTCGAGGTGTCGCGCCAAACCGTGAATGCAATTGAGACCGGGAAATATGATCCGTCATTGCCTCTGGCTTTCGCAATCGCCCGGGTCTTTCAGCAGCGGATTGAAGAGATTTTTCTTCCGGAGTAGCAGATCCAGCGTGTGTATGGGTGCATCATCGAGGCGAAGTGCTGCGACCGGTTGGTCATTCACTTGCCGGCGCTGGTCACCTCCCGGAAAGCTTCCTCTCCGATGCCGCAGTGCTGTACCCACTTGGCGAGCGTGCAGACTGCGTGACCCCGCACCATCATCATTTATCCCCATCACCGGGTCGTGTGCAGCGGATCGATCACGGCCAGCCACCCAGCTCCGCGTCCAGGTACTGGCGCACCACGAACAGATCCGCGACCTGGCCGCCGAGCATCCGGTCGAGCGCACTCGCACCCCCGAACAGCGGCGCGTCGTTCGGGCGACGCACCCAGCCATCCGCACGCTCCGGGTCGGGCAGCAGGATCTGCAGCGCACGGTAGATCCCGAGCACGTACGAGATGCGCTCGAGCGTGTCCTGCGGCAGCACCAGCGGGTCCTGCCCTTCCAGTGATAGTACGTGGACCGCGCCGGCGACCCGAGCAGCGTGAGCTGCTCGTCGACCGTCAGGCCCCACTGCCCCGCGATCCGAACGAACGCCCGAAGCGCCGCGGCCGCGGTGGCCTCCGGACGCGGCTCATGGGCTGGCGCGCGGACACCCATGGTGGTTTCCTCCCGTCCCGCTGACGCCGGACTCAGGGGATGCCGCCGGTCTCGCAGCTCGAGGGCCTCGCGGCGCGATAGTCCAATTATGTACTGTATCATTATCTAGCTCCAGTTTTGGATAGACAAGCCATGGTCCTGGGGCCCTGCGAGCGGCGGCGCCGGCCCCGATTGTCGCGGCCGGAACGCCCCGCTAGATTGCAGGTCCGGAACGGGACGTAGCGCAGCCCGGTAGCGCACCTGAATGGGGTTCAGGGGGTCGCGGGTTCAAATCCCGCCGTCCCGATTGCACCGAACAAAGAAACCCGGCAACGACTTGCTTCGTTGCCGGGTTTAGGTTTCTGGCAATTCAGCGTTCGCGACATTGTTCCCGATGGCCTGGTTACCGTGGTCGCCACCCAGTGTACGGGGAGGGATGCCTTGGAACTTACCTACCGGGATTCGGCGGCCGTGCTGGAACACACTGCATCACCGGGAAGCAACAAATCCTTCCAGCTCGGCGCCGCGCTCGGCTATGCCGCCAGCGTCATTGCGCTCTACTACCCGTTCCTCGAGCTCGGCTGGATGCTGCGCCAGTTCCCCGGGACCGACTGGGACGGCAGCCCGTTGCCGCCGAAGGTCGCGCGAGCTGCGCCCGTCCGGCGGGGAGCTTCGGCTCGGCGGGCACGTGGGCCTGCGCTGAGCGTCACTGCTTCTGCGACAATGATGCGCGGATGACCTGCTTCATGAAATCCAGATGCTCCTCGGTATCCATGCGGTAGTTGAGGGCGGCGAGGTCGCTCGCGCAGGTCACGAACCGTAGCGGGTCCTCGACCTCGGCGGCGATCGCAACGATCGTCCGGTCGCGTCCGTTTTCTTTCTGGAGCACGACAGGCCCGCCCGAATCGCCGAAGCAGATCGCGCCGTACTCCGAGTCCGGCGTGACTAGCTGATACGTCCAGACCCACCGCGCATCCACGTCCATGTAACGCAGAGGTGCTGATTGACGCGCCTGGAGGACTGGCGACTGGGGTGGAAACTCCCTGAGCCCGTATCCGAGCGCGACCAGGCCGCAATCGACACCGTCGATGCAGTCGGCCCGCCCGAGCAGCGCCTCCACCTCGCCCGGCCGGGTGGGCAGCTTCATCGGCTTGATGCCTTTCACCTGCTCCGCCAGGGTGATCGCGCCGGAATCGTGGAAGTCGGGGTGAATCTCGAGGTAATGCCCGATGTCACCGAAATCCGGATTGGCGGGGTTGTCGTGCAGCGACTCGATGGCATACCAGCCGGCGCTCGACGGATCCGCCACGGCAGGGTCAGCATTGAAGTGTTCCTGCGGATCCTGCTGAAAGCTGATCCACGCCGCGTGGTACACGCCGCTCTGCAGCCCGGCCTGGATTCCCTGGATGCAGTGTCCCGCGGTAACCAGCACGCGCTTGTGGATCAGCGTCGCCGTGCACGTCGATCTCCAGCCCGGCGAGCTGGGATGCGAGGGCTGGTAGATCATGATGGCGCCGACAGCGGAGCGATCGAAGTCATCGACGCCGTTGATCAGAGGCTGAGGAAGCAGGGCGCGGGGGCCGCCCTCGGGGCCCGCAGGCCCATCGGCGCAGCCGAGCACCAGCAGGGCCGCCACGAGGGGCACGATGCCGTTCCGCGCCGGCGGGGGGCTGGATGTGATCCGCATAGGTTCTCGCTTCGCTGGCCAGCCGGATTGCCGTGCGCCGTGAAATGCTTGCTGTGAGGGCTCGCTGTCCTATCTTGGCGAGACAGGGGTGCTGTCGACGCCGCGCTGGCCATGGCCGGAGTCGCCCCCTGACAGGAATTACGTCGAACCCTCCCCGGCCTTATCATCCTGCCTGCGGCCGCCCGTCAGGCGAACCCGGGACAACCACGATGGCGTATTCGGCAGAAGCAGAACTCACCCATCTCCTGGGGGCGATCGAGCGCGGCGACGGGGCGGCGCTCCACGCCCTGTTTCCCCTGCTCTACGAGGAGTTGCGTGGGCTCGCTCGTCGTGAGCGGCGGCGGCTTCCCGGCAACGCGACGCTGAATACCACGGCGCTCGTGCACGAAGCGTATCTGAAGCTGGTGGATCGACCCTGGGCGTCGTGGGACGGCCGGGTTCACTTTATGGCGACTGCCGCCAAGGCCATGCGCCAGATCCTCATCGACTATGCGCGACGACAGCAGCGGCAGAAGCGCGGCGGTCGAACTACGCCGGTCTCTCTCCACGACCTCGACGGTTCGGTGGCTGGCGACCTGGCAGCGGCGCAGAATCCGGCTCTCCTGCTGGCATTCGATGAGGCGTTGCGTGAGATCGAGCGGGTGAATCCGCGCCAGAGCCGGATCGTCGAATGCCGCATCTTCGGCGGCATGACCGTAGCGGAGACCGCCGCCGCGCTGGGCATATCGACTGCGAGCGTCAGCCGGGCTTGGGCGGTGGCCCGGGCGCGGCTGTACGCGGCGATTGCCGGCGAGGCGTAGGGCAGACGAGAGCATCAATGGACGACACGCGTGAGCACCGGCTCGAGGCGCTTTTCGAGGCCGCCGCGGCGCTGCCGCCGGAGCAGCGCGCCCGGTTCGTCCAGCACGCCTGCCGCGATGACCCGGCACTCGCGGCTGATGCCCTGAGGCTCCTCCAGCACGCGGACAGTGCGGACGACCGTCTGACTCCAGCGCTTGAGCGCGCCGTCGAGTCGTGCGCCAGCGCGCTGATGGGTGACCCGGCCGTAGGAGTCGTTGACCCCTTGATCGGGAGGCGAGTCGGACGGTACGACGTTCTCGAGCGACTGGGCGCCGGGGGGATGGGCCGGGTGTACAGCGCACGTGATCCTACGCTCGGCCGCATCGTTGCACTGAAATTCCTGCCGCTGCACCTCGGCGCCGATCCGACCGCCCGCAGTCGGCTCATGGCCGAGGCGAAGGCTGCCAGCGGGCTCGACCACCCGAACATCTGCACGGTGCACGAGATCGCGCCCGCCGACCTGCCCGGCGATCCCCGCGACGGCTCGCTGTTCATCACGATGGTCCGCTACGAGGGCGAGACGATCGCTGCGAAGCTGGCGCACGGACCATTGCGCGTGGAGGAGGCGCTGGATTACGCCACGCAGGTGGCGGACGGCCTGGAGGCGGCGAGCGAGGCGGGCCTCGTGCACAGCGACCTGAAACCCGCCAACCTGATCGTGACGCCAGCCGGACGAATCAAGATCCTCGATTTCGGAGTCGCGACGTACGCCAGTGCGGATTGCACCGCGGAGAGCACCATACGCGGCACGCTGGCGTACATGAGTCCCGAGCAGACCCGGGGCGAACCCATCGATGGGCGCGCCGACGTGTGGGCCCTCGGTGCGGTGTTATACGAGATGCTCACCGGTGTACGCCCGTTCCCGGGACGCGACGCGGAGGTCCTGCTACACCAGATCCGAAGTGAGATACCGGCACCTGTCACCGCGCTGCGCCCCGAAGTGCCGGAGCCGCTCGCAGGGATCGTCGACCGCTGCCTGCAGAAGGACCCGAATGGCCGCTACCGGAGCGCCGCCGCGTTGCGCCAGGACCTTCAGGCGGTCCTCGCGGAGGGAGGTGCGTTGGCGACACGTGAGGGAGGAAGGCGCATGGCGCGACTGCCGGCGCTGCTCGCCTTCGCGGTGCTGCTAGTCGGCGCAGGCGTTCTTTCTCGGCTGCTCCCAGTCGGCGGAGCGGCAGTGCGGCAGGGCTCTGGCGCCGGGTCCCTCGACAGCACCGCTATCGCGGTCCTCCCCTTCGCTGCCGCGGCCCGGGATTCGGCGCTCGAGCAGCTCGGGCGGGACCTGGCCATCACGCTCGCTGCTGCACTGGACGGGATCGAGGATCTGCGCGCCGTCAGTTCCCTGGCGGTCCTGGCGCGTGCGGGACCCGACGCTCGCCTCGATTCACCTGATGCCCGCCTGGCGCTTGCGCAGCAGCTGGGCGCCGGGCGCATGCTGCGCGGGACGCTAACGCGATCGGCGAACGCCGTTCTCGTGCATGCCAGTCTGTACGACGTGGGTCAGCCGCGTCCGCGTGCGCGCGCTGTCGTGAGCGGCGATCCGGAGCAGCTCATGGCGCTCACGGATTCCGTGGCGCTGGCGCTGGTTCGGCAGCTGTGGAGCGAGCGCACGACGGGTACGCCCGTCCTCGGCGCGGTCGGCACGCGCTCGGTGGCTGCGCTGCGCGCTTATCTCGAGGGCGAGCAGGCCTATCTCCGCGGTGATATGCCGCGCGCCGTGAATGCCTTCGAGCGGGCGTTCGCGGCGGATTCCAGCTTCTGGTTCGCCTACTGGCGCTCGCTGCGGCCGCGCGGCTGGTACGCGGGCAACCCTGCCGACAGCAGCCGGATCCGACGCATGTTCGAGCACCTGCATACTTTCCCACCCCAGGATCGCCTGCTGGTCGAGAGCTGGCGCGCGGAGACGCTCACGGAGCGGCTCCGCCTGCTGCGCGAGGCGACAGGCAGGTTCGACAGCTACTGGCCGGCCTGGGACGCCTACTCCGACCAGCTGCTCCACAACGCACCCTACCTGGGGACTACTCTCGCCGATACCAGAGCCGCGACCGAGCGTCTTGTGGCGCTAAATCGCGAGTTCGCTATCGGTTGGGACCGTCTGGGTTGGGTAGCCACCGCGCAGCAGGACACGGTCGCGCTGGCGCGCGCGTCCCGGGAGCTGCAGCGGACGATGACCGGCGTCGATTTTCGCAGCGTGGTGCACAGGATCAACGAGATCGGTGATGACTGGCTGCGCAACGGGCTGCCGGAGGCGGACAGCCTGGCGGGGATCGTCGAGTGGATGCTGTCGGAGCCGGAGCGCCTCATAATCTTCTTTGCGCACGCCCTGGTCGGTGCGGGTCGTCCGCGCGACCAGCTTGAGTTCAACCGGTTCGTGCTCGGCAGGGAACGTCGGCCGCGAGTGACGTCCGAGCTGTGGAAGACCATCTCGCTCTCGTGGTTCTCGAGAGGCGCATGGGATTCGGCACTCGTGGCCATGGACCGCGCCGCGGCGGCATGGCCCCATCCGCGCACCGCGCGCGATGCGTATGGTCTCGCCGTAGCGGGAGCCGTCTTCGCCATCACTCCCGCCCGGGCGGCCACGCCGCGCAGGCCGCGGGAAGACGGGGGCCAGGTTTCCGCGGCAGAGCTCGCCGAGCTGGCCTGGCTGGACGGGATCCTGGCATACGTGCGAAACGATGCGGCCGCCCTTGCGCGTGCACGCAGCGAGCTGGAGCGCAGCTCGGCACCGTACGTGAACTCGCTCCGCGGGTCGCTCGCGGCGTTCGCCCTGGACGCTGTCGGACAGCGCGCCCGCGCGGGGCGCGAGCTCGCGCAGGTGGAGTGGGCGGCGGCCGACAGCTACAGCCCGCCGCCCACGAGCCTGCTGTATCCCTATCTCGTCCCCGTGAACCGGCTGGTGGCGAGCCGCTGGCTGCGCCAGACCGGCCAGGAGGCGGAGGCAGCCCGGCTGCTCACCTGGTTCGATGCTACCTCAACGGCCCAGTTACAGGCCCAGCGGCAGACGTTCGGCGGGCTGGGACTTGTCGATCGCGCTGAGATCGCAGAATCGACAGGCGACCGCGGGAGTGCGCTCACCTTTTACTCGCGCTTCCTGGAACGTCACGACCTTCCCGTACCCGCGCTCCGCCCGCTCACCGAACGGGCGCACGCCGGGCTTGCACGCCTTGGCCGGGAAGCTGAGCTCCCCATGCGCTGACGCCGCGCCGCCGCGACCAGCGCGCGGACGCCGTCATCGCTCTGAACTACGCGGGACATCGCGCGTAGCCGGGCACTGAGAGCGAGCTTCGAGCGCTCGCGGGTGCACGCCCGGACCGTGCGCGGCTTCACGCCATCCCTGCGCGCCCAATGCTCGATCGCGGCGCGCTGGTCCGACCGGGGTAACCGGAGGACGTTGCGGGCGATTTTCTCCTGCCGCGCGAGCTGCTCAACCGTTGGGCCAGGGCGTCCGCCCTTCCGCTTCGGCGGGTCTTTCAGCAGCGCGAACACGGTTTCTCGCAGCTCGCGTGGGACGGTCGTGTAGGTGGCCAAAAACGCCAGGAAACTCCGGGGCAGCCCTCTAACGCCGCGCGTGGCGCGTCCTCGGCGCGCCGTGCGTATATCGCGGTCGTGGACGGCTGCGACTGGTTCAGCACGTTGCCGATCAGCGGGAGTGACGCCCCGCCCATTGCCAGCCACGACCCCACCGTACGCCGCAAGTCATGCAGCCGCAGCACGTCCGCGCCATGCGCACGCCCCCACGCAAGCGCCAGCACCCGCGCCTCGACCACTTCGGCCCGGTCGGACGCGCGCTTGGCCGCCCGCTTGGTGCGCCGAACGTCGCCCGCCCCCTTCCTGTGCAGCGCCGCTGCTGCGTCCGGGTTCAGCGCCAGCCACGCCCGGGACCGGATGCGCCGCCACGGCTTCGTTCACGTTGACCAGCGGCTTTCCTCTGCCCTGACCGGCGAACACGTAGGGGTTGGCCAGCATGCGCGGCAGCTCGCGCAGGAGCATGCCGGTTCGGACAGCGGCAACCGGTGCGGTCGCCCCGCCTTCGTGTCCGGCAGCCGCAGCGACCGCCCGGCCAGATCGACGTCCCGCCAACGCAGCGACAGCAGCTCGGAGCGTCGCAGGCCGGTCAGCAGATAGAGCCGGAACCCGGCCCGCACGTACGCGTTGTCCTCGCCGTCGGTGGCCGTGAGCAGTGCCGGCAGCTCGGCGGGGGTGACGTAGCGTTCCCGGGATTTCTCGGGGAACGGCGTGATGCCGCGCAGTTCAGGTTGGGATTTGTGAATGGGGTTCAGGGGGTCGCGGGTTCAAATCCCGCCGTCCCGATTTGGCAATTCGAGGGCTCTGCAACGGCTGGTAGTTGCGGGGCCCCTCGTTTCGCCCCCCCGTCGTGAGTTCCTCCTGAGTTCCCTCGCTTCGTTCCCTGCCCGCTACTGCCCGCAGCCGGGGTCCGTGACGAAGCCCTTGCTGCGAGCGGGCCTGCCGAAACATCTTGGGTTTGACCAGTCTCCTGTCAGCACGGGTCCCTTCCCTGCCGGCGCCATCCCATGGGCAGCTCATCCGGACGACGCGTCCTCGATTTCTGGGCCGAACTGAAGCGGCGCCACGTCGGCCGAGTCGCGGTTGCGTACGCCGTAATCGGATTCGGCGTGGTCCAGGTCGCGACCAGCTTCTTCCCGGCGCTCAGACTTCCCGAATGGACGGTGTCGTTTGTCGTGGCGATCGTGGTGCTGGGGTTTCCGCTCGCGCTGGTCCTGGCGTGGGCCTTCGAGATCACGCCCGGAGGCGTGCGGCGGGCGGAGCCGATGGCCACTGCGGCGGCTCCTGGCCCTCGCGCGTCGAGTGCGGTCGGCTACCTCGGGGTGGGGATCCTGGTCGCGCTGGTCGCCTTTGGGCTGACCTCCAGCATTACGGGTCGTGACGGCGCTCCCGGCGCAGACCCGGTGCAGTCGGTGGCGGTGCTGCCGTTTGCGAACCTCAGCACGGACGCGGAGAACGAGGCATTCAGCGACGGTCTCACCGAGGAGCTGCTGAACGTGCTCGCGCAGGTGAAGGGGCTCCGGGTGCCCGCCCGCACGTCGAGCTTCGCGTTCAAGAACGTGAACCACGACATCACGGAGATCGGGCAGAAGCTGGGCGTGGAGATGGTGCTGGAGGGGAGTGTGCGCAAGGCCGGCGAACGCCTGCGGATCACGGCGCAGCTCATCCGCGTGGCGGACGGCTCGCATGTCTGGTCGAACACCTATGACCGGCAGCTCTCGGACGTCTTCGCGATCCAGGAGGAGATCGCGGCAGCGATCGTGGAGCAGCTGCTGCCGCGCGTGGCGGCGACCTCCGAAGCATCCGGCCTGGTGCGCGCGACCACGTCCAACCTGGACGCGTACGAGTCGTACCTGCAGGGTCGTCACCAGTTCTGGCAGCAGGGCGGCGAGGAAGGCCTGCGGCGGGCGGCCGCCTTCTTCGATGGCGCGATCGAGCAGGACCCGGAGTACGCGATCGCGTACGCGGGACTGTCCGACGCGTACATGCTGCTGGGCGGCTCCGGGTTCGCGCCGCCGAACGACGTGTTCCCGCAGTCGAAGGAAGCCGCGCTGAAGGCGCTCGAGCTGGATGGGCGGCTGGCGGAGGGGTACGTCGCCCTGGCCAGCATCAACTGGCTGTACGACTGGGACTGGGCGGCCGCGGACCGCAACTACCGGCGCTCCTTCTCCGTCAACCCGCTGCTGCATACCCGCTGCATCTGCTATGCGTGGTACCTCGCAGTCACCGGCGACCTGGACGCCGCGGTGCTGGAAGCGGAGCGGGCCCGGACCATGGACCCGCTGGCGCGCCTGCCCCGGGTCATCGCGGCGTGGATGTACTACCTGTCGGGCCGCACCACCGAGGCCGAGGCGGAGGTGCAGGCGATTTTCGAGATGAGCGCCACGGACGCGTCGGCGCGGCGGATCCGCGCGTGGCTGCACTGGGACGCGGGCCGGCGCGAATCCGCGATCGCCGAGCTCGAGCAGGTGCGCACCGACCTGGAGTCGCGCGGTGGGTTCGCGGCGAAGGCGTCGCCGGTGATGGTGGCGGAGCTGGCCTCCATGTACGCGCGTGCAGGGCGTCGTGCGGAGGCGGAGCAGCTGCTGGCTGCACTCACGGAGCGAGCGGGCCGGCAATACGTGCCACCCGAGTACGTGGCGGCGGTGCATGGCGCACTCGGCACCATGGATGAGGCGGCGCAGTGGCTCGAGCGGGCGCTCGACAGCCGTTCCAACCTGGCGCAGTTCAACGCGCTGCCCCTGTCCGCGCCGCTCCACGGCGAGTCGTGGTACCGGCAGGTCATGACCCGCGTGGGGCTCCCCTCCGTGGCCCACACCTGACGCTGCGACGCATCTACGGGGTCATCCCCCTGCTCTGCCCCGACGGCAGCGCCGGGATGGGCGGCCTCGCCGTCGTCACCGCTGCCTAGCTGCCGGGCCCGTACTGCGTCCTTGCGGTGCGCGCGGTGGATGTCCTGCGCGCCGCCGGCTTCAGGGCGCGCCGCGTGGAGATTGGCGCCGGCACCGTCCCCAGGCACGCGCCTTGACTGCCGCGGCTCTCGCAGCTTAGCATTGCCTAGATGAACCGGAACGCACGCGACTACGCCTATCGCTACGACTATCCGACCCGTGACACGGGCCGTGGGCGGAGGCGCATGCGCGCGTAGCGCACCAGTCTTCCGGCAGCACGAGCGGCCCGTGGGGATCCACGGGCCGTTTTTTGTGCTGCCCCACTCGTGAGGCAGAACATGATCATCGTGACGCGCCGAGGGGTAACGGACGCGGAGCTGGACGGCATCCGCGAGCGCGTAGAAAAGCTGGGGATGCGCACGCACCTGTCGCGCGGTGAGGAACGAACCATCATCGGCTGCATTGGTGACGAGTCGCTGCTCGAGGAGGTGTCGCTGCTCAGTCTGGCCGGGGTGGAGTCGGTGCTGCCGGTGCTCAAGCCCTACAAGCTGGCCGCGCGCGAGTTCACCGCCGACCGCAGCGTCATCCGGATCGGCGACGTGGATGGCGCAGCGATCGGCAGCTGCGAGGTGGCGATCATCGCGGGGCCGTGCTCGGTCGAGGGACGCGAGATGCTGCGCACCATCGCGCATGCGGTACGCGACGCGGGCGCGGTCATGCTCCGGGGCGGCGCGTACAAGCCGCGCACTTCACCGTACGCGTTTCAGGGGCTGGGCGAGCATGCCCTGCGCATGCTGGTCGAAGTACGCGCGGAGACCGGCCTGCCGGTCGCGACGGAGGTGATGGACACCCGCCAGGTCGAAGTGGTCGCCGAGCACGCCGACGTGCTGCAGGTCGGCGCGCGCAACATGCAGAACTTCGCGCTGTTGTCGGAGGTCGGGCGCGTGCAGCGGCCCGTGCTGCTCAAGCGCGGTCTCTCGGCGACGCTGCGTGAGCTGCTCATGGCCGCCGAGTACATCATGGCGCAGGGCAACCGTGACGTGATCCTCTGCGAACGCGGCATCCGCACCTTCGAGACCATGACCCGCAACACGTTCGACGTCGCGGCCATCCCGGTGCTGAAGGCGGAGACGCACCTGCCGGTGATCGTCGATCCCAGCCACGCCGGCGGTCGGGCCGACCTGGTGGCGCCGCTCTCCTTCGCCGCCATCGCCGCGGGCGCGGATGGCCTGATCATCGAGACGCATCCCGCACCGGAGGCTGCGCTCTCCGATGGGGACCAGTCGATCACCCTCGCCGCCTTTGCGGAGCTGATGCCGAGGCTGCGCGCGTTCGCTACTGCGGCCGGGCGGAGTATGGGCCCGGCTGTGACCGGGCGCGCCGTCGCATGAGCGCGACCGAGGCGCCGCTCGAAGAGCTGCGGCAGGAGATCGAGCGCATCGACCGGCAGCTCACGCAGCTGATCGCCGAGCGCGTGCGCATGGCACGCCGCATCGGCGATGCCAAGCGCACCGCGGGACTGGCAACGCTCGATCCGGAACGCGAAGCCGCGGTCGTGCGGCGGGCGGCGGCCCTGGCGCGCGAGGCGGGCCTGGATGTGGAGACCATGCGCGGGATCTTCTGGCACCTGATCGGCCTGTCGCGGCGGGCGCAGCAGGAGCGGCCGTGACCCGCCCCGGTGATGCCCACGCGGGAGGCGCCATGCGCCACGTCGACCACGATTCCACCTTTCGGTGCGCGGCGGTCCTGGGTCTGGGGTTGATGGGCGGGTCGCTGGCGCGGGAACTGGCCGGACGCGGCTGGCGCGTGCTCGGTTACGATCGCGATCGCGGTGCGCTCGGTGGTGCCGTCACTGACGGCGCGATCGTGCACGCCATGGACGAAACGCTCGACGGCATTGAAGAGGCGGACATCGTCGTTTTCGCGCTGCCGGTCGGAGCCGCGGTGGAGCTGGCCGCGCGGGCGGCGCCGCGGCTGGGCGGGGCGCGGCTCGTCACCGACCTGGGCAGCACCAAGCGCTCCATCGTGGCGGCCTGCCAGGCCGCCGGCATCGGCAGGTGCTTCGTGGGCGCGCATCCGCTGACAGGAGACCACCGCTCCGGCTGGAGCGCGGCACGCACGGGGTTGTTCGCCGGCGTCCGCGTCTTCCTCTGCCCCGCGCCGTCGACGCAACCGGCGGCCATCGCCTGCGCCGAAGCGTTCTGGCGTAGGCTGGGAGCGCAACCCGAGTGCATCGACGCCGCCGCGCACGATGCGCAGCTCGCGTGGAGCAGTCACCTGCCGCAGCTCGCCGCGACGTCGCTTGCGCTCGCGCTGCAGCACGCGGGGATCGTGCGCTCACAGCTGGGCCCCGGGGGTCGCGACGGCACCCGCATCGCCGGCAGTGCGCCAGACATGTGGCTGGCCATCGCGCAGGACAACGCGGATCACCTCGCGCCCGCGCTCGCTGCGCTGGAGGTGCAGTTGAAGGTGCTCCGGCAGGCACTCGAAAGCGGCGACGAGGTCGCGCTCGGCCGCATGCTGCGCGCGGCGCAGAGTTGGTCGACCTGATGCCGCTGTAGTTCGTCCTTCACCGCCCCCCGTCCGCTCCGGTCAGGACGCCGGGACGGGCTCCTCGGGCTGGAATCGAAATCCGAAGTGAGCGATCTCGCGGGCGAACACCTCCGCGACCCGGTCGCGCTCTTCCGGCCCGAGGACCTCCCAGTGCGGCCGGCGATCCTTGCGGAAGCCGCCCTTGGCGCGCGGCAGCTGCGGGACGCCGGGCAGACCGAGGCGCTCCGCGATCTGCGCCACCTCGAGAGCCAGGGTCTCGTAGCGGATGACGTGATCCACCAGGACACGGTCGTCCTCGGCGTAGCGATGCCAGTCGGACAGCGTCCTCAGCTTCTCGGACATGATGTAGTCGCGGACCGTCGGATATTTCGTGTGATGGGTGAAGTGCCAGGCGGACAGGGCCTTATCCCACGGATTGCGCTCGACGCAGAACTTGAAGTAGGTCTGCCATACCGATCTCCGGACGTACTTCCGGATGTGCGTGGCCGGCTGATGGTTGATGAAGGGCAGAGCCGGAATTCGCCGGATCAGCAGCCGCGCCCAGTCGCGGGCATGGTAGCGACGCAGCGGAACCCGGTAGTTCTGGGGACCGGGGAAACCCCGCTCACGCAGGATGAGATGATCCTCGGGATCGAGCGGCGTCATCACATCCTCGGGTCCGCAGAACTCCGAAAGAGCAATTTCCAGACTGGTGCCGGCAGTCTTCTTCGTCTTGATGAAGATGAACTTGTGCCGGTGGGAAATGATCATGTGCCGTCTCCAATAACGCGGCGAGAGGCCGCTCGCCGTTCTGGTCAGGTGCGCTGCTGACGGGGCGCGTGAATCAGGCGTCCCCGGTTCCCTGGCGCCGGAGGAGTATAATAACATTGGCCCGCGGATCCGGGCGGGTACGTCCAGGGGTCCGCAGGCGGGCGCCTGGTCGGACGTGAAAGTGGCTTCCCCGCCCGAGCGCGCCGCGTCGGGCCGCGGCTGCAGCGCCGCCGAGCGGCCAGGGTTCCACGATCCCTGCCGCCGTGATCCGTGGCCGCGAGCCGGACGAAGTGGCGATCGGCCCCTGGCGCAAGCCGTGCCCGGCTCTGCCACATCGTGGTCGGACCGGGCATGGCCAGGTGATCAGCTGCTAGTCGTGTTTCAGCGCCAGCATCGGATCGACAGCGAGCGCGCGGCGCGCCGGCAGGAACGTCGCCGCGAGCGCGACGAGCGCGAACAGCGCCGGCACGACCACGTACGTAGCCGGGTCGAGCGGGCGCACGCCGTACAGCAGGCTCTCGAGCAGCCGCGTCAGGAACAGTGCCGCGACGAGGCCGGTGGCAAGACCGACCCCGGTGAGGCGCATCCCCTGTCCGACGACGAGCGAGAGCACCGAGGCGATCGGCGCTCCCAGGGCGACGCGAATCCCGATCTCCCGCCGCTGCTGGCTCACGGTGTACGACAGGAGGCCGTAGATCCCGATGGCCGCGAGCGCGAGTGCGACGCCGGCGAAGATGGCGAGCAGCAGCATGGTGAAGCGCGGTTGCGCGAGCGCATCGGAAACGACCTG
>DATHVV010000035.1:0-5041 GCA_035461105.1 Longimicrobiales bacterium
TCGCGCATCACGAGGTACGTGCGCCACGCCGTCACTCTTCCTAAGGGAGGATGATGAAGGTGGCGCAACGCGACGGGGAATGTTACCATGCAGCACCCCGCAACTACCACTGCCCGACCTCCCCGGCTGACGAGGGTATCATGGCGCGCTCACCGGAGAGTTCTCATCCGCACGACGACAGCATGGCGAAGGAAGTGGATCACCTTCTGTGGCAGTTGCAGCAGCAAACGGAACGTGGCGGCTCGTACGGTGCCGTGCGACCGCACGTAGTCGCCACCCGACGGCCGGAGTCGCGCGCAAGCCAGCAGCCTTTACCCCCGGCCCGGACCAGGGCCGGACCTACACCGCTCGGGGCGTGGGTGCGGTCCCTGGTCGGCGTGATCCTGGTCGTAGGCATTGGGCAATGGCCCTATCCGCAGTCGTGCGGCTTCCCCCTTTTCGCTTACCTTGGCGCGGTGGCGATGCTGCTCGTGTGCGGTGCCTGGGCGGCCCACGCCGCGTGGCAGACGCGGAACGGCGCCGCACACATCGTGGCGCTCGCGGTCTTCACGGCGGGCATCATACTGGCCAACGCGCAGGTGTTCCCCCGCATTGGCGGCCCCGACGCGGTGGCGGCGTGGTTCTGTTCGCGCTAGGGCCTCCGTGCTGGAGGCACCGCGACAGTCCGAACGTCATTTCGGCGCCACAACCAAGATCGAACCGTGAACCGATCAGGGTGAAACCGCGCCGCGCATCCGCCCGGTCGCCATCCTGGGCCCCGGCGTATCCGGCCACCGATCCCCTCAGGGACGACTCCCGTTTCCAGGCGGTCCGCAAATGAACCTGGCATTCGAGCCCGGTAGGCTGGCACCGGTGCCGCTCGTCCTCGTTCATCGCGAACCGCCGGGAGTTGGCGGCCCGATGCCGGAGTAACTCCGGAGGGCTTCAGGTCCCAGCCCGTCGTTGATCTCCCCCCGGATTCTGCGTCTGTACCATAGCCCGTTTCTGGTTACGCTCGCCGGCAGGCATTCGTATCAGAAATCGTGGAGCTCGGCTATTCCTCCCAGGAGGTGTGTCCGTGGAACGGGCCGAAGTTCGTGCAGCTCGAACCGGACGCGGCGCAGTCGCATCCCGGAACGCTCTCGCCCTCGCTCATCGCGTTGCTCGAAACGGCGTTGGACGAAGCGGCGTGGGAGTCGTTCTCCAGGGGGCGGCGCTGCGGCGGGCGGGCCGTGCGGGATTCGCTCGCAACCTGTGTGTGGCGCTGGGCAATGCGGCTTCGCCGGATGCAGTGCCCGTGCTCACAAGGGCGTTGTGCAACGCGGAGCCGCTGGTGCGCGCGCACGCCGTCTGGGCGCTCCGCCGAGTGGGCTCGGCCGAGGCCAGGGCAGCGTTGTCGTCGCTGATGTCGATGGAAACCGACGTGACGGTCCTGGAGGATCTGGCGGCAATGCACGCATGATCGTCGCGTCGCCACCGCAGTCCACACACCGGCGCGGCCGCAGCGGCAGCGTCTGCCAGCGGTCGCCTGTATCAGAGATCGAGCCGGCGCATGATACGCAGGAAGCGCGGAGATCCGCGCAGTGGATCGAATGCCGGCTCGACATTGACCAGCACGAGCGCCGATGACCCCAGTTCGGCGCCACGTTCCAGGAAGTGGAGCGCACGGTCGTTTTCGCCGAGCGCTGTGTAGACGCGCGCCACTTCGACCGGGCTCACGTCGCCGCCCTCCGAGGCGAGGTCGGCCAGGATCACGCGCGCCGCCGCGGTGTCCCCCGCGCGTGCAAGCGCGTATGCATGCCGGGCACGATTCTCGGCGGTCGGTGACAACGCCACCGCCTTCCGCATCGGTGCGAGCGCGTCGGCTGGACGACCCACCTGCACGAGGGCCTCTCCCAGCTGGCGGTACGGCAGCCAGAATGTCGAGTCCGCCTCGATGCTGCTGTTCGCCTGGCGGATGCAACCCTCGTAATTGCGGGCGAAGTAGAGCATCGTGGCCAGGCGCGCTCCGAGAAGCCGTGACAGCGGCTCGTAGGCCTGCGCCTGTCGGATCTGCGCCACCGCCTCGTCGTGACGTCCCCGTGCAGTCAGCAGCCACGCCAACCAGAGCCGGGCATTGGCATGCCGGGCGTCGAGCGCGAGCGCGCGCAGGAAGGATGATTCGGCATCCTGCCACCGGTGATCGTGGAAGGTGGCGAGGTATCCGAGCGACGCATGGGCATCGGCGAGGTACGGGTCGAGCGCGATTGCGCGGAGGAGCGCGTCGCGTGCCGGCGCGACGACGGTAGCCGGCGTGACGTGGTATGAGCTGGTGAGCTCGAGCAGCGCGTCGGCGAGCCCGACCCACGCCTGGGCAAACGTGCTGTCGCGGGCCAGGGCCCGCCTGAAGTGGGCAATGCTGCGCTGCACGCCGTCCTCGTTGCTGGTCGTCCACCAGATGTAGCGGCCGCGCAGATAGAGATCGTAGGTCTCGAAATCGGTAATGGCGCGCCGCGTGCGCAGTGCGTCCGCGCGCTGGAGCTCGATCCGCAGTGCGGCCGCGACCGAGTGTGCCACCTCTTCCTGTACTCGGAAGGCGTCGGTGACACTGCGATCGTACGACTCCTGCCAGAGCGTGTAGCCGTTCGTCGCGTTCACCAGGCGGACGGAGACGCGCAGCAGATCGCCGGCTCTACGTACACTTCCCTCGAGCACGGTCGCCACCCGCAGACGGCGTCCGATTTCCCGCGGGTCGAGGCTGTCGGCCGGCAGCAGGAAGCTCGCGCTCCGCGCCGCCACCTGCAGCCCCTCCACGCGCGCGAGCGCGTGCATGACCTCCTCCGCCATGCCATCACTGAAGTACTGGTCGGCCGGATCGCCGCCGATGTTGCGGAACCGGAGCACGGCTACCGACCGGGGCGCGGCGGGGCCGGCGTCGTCCGTCGTGGCGACCTGGGTTGTCACTGGATCGGCCCCGGAGCGCAGGAACAGCAGCGCGGCCGCAACCATGAGCACGACCGCAGCGGCAACGGCGAGCAATCCGGTACGCCGGCTTTCCGATCCGGGCGAGCGGGGTGGGGGGAGCTCCGGTGTCGCCGGCGGAGCAGAAGCGGCTTCATCGGTCGGGTCGCCGGGCACGTCCCCGGCCCCGCCGAGTCCGGTCGCGAGCTCGGCCGCGCGCTCGACGACCGCGGCTTCCGGGGCGATGTCCAGGTCCCTGCGCATCCGATCGGCGAGCGCGTAGTACTCACGGACGGCGGCGACGCGCGCCGCCCGCGTACCGGGCGCAGAGATCGCGTCCAGCAGATGCAGGGCCGCCACCGTGGACCCCGGTTCCAGGGCGAGCCACCGCCGTGCGAGCAGAGCGCGCTCTTCGTGGTCTTGCGCGCTTGCGAGCTGAACGCATACCGCAGCCGCGGCCTTCACGAAAGCCGCGTCGGTCTGCGCACGGATCCGGTCCCGCCAGTCCTCGAAACGTGACGCTTCATCGACGTGCACGCCCTCCAGGAACGAGCCGCCGTAGAGCGCGGCCACGCGCGCGTGGTCGCCCGCCGCGGCCGCGCTCAGCAGGTCCACGACGTCCATCGTCACGGGACTGTCCTCTGCCAGTCCGATCTCGTCACGGTAGGCCGGCAGGGCGGCCCGGCCGAGCACGCTGCGCAGGTGCGACAGCGCATCCGACAGCGAGTTGCGTGCGCGAGCCTCGTCCCGATCCCCCCAGAACATGTCGATGAGGATGTCGCGGCTGAGCGGGCGCCGGGCTTCGGCGATGACGGCCAGGACCGCGAGCTTGCGACGCCGCGAGGCGAGCGTCGGCTCCTCCCGTCCGTGCGCGTCCACGAGCGCGAGGCGACCGAGCGTGATCAGGCGGAACGGCGGCTGGAGCGAGTTCGCCACGGTTGCACGACCTCGATGGGCGGGCATCACCGCCGGTGCGTGCGCCTGGCGCGGCGGTAACCAGCGATCCGGCAAGATGTTGAACTGTTGGGCCGGAAGCCAGACCCTCCTGTTATCGTGGGCGCCCTGCGTGGACGAGCCACGCTCGGCCGACTGATTGACCGGAGGTGCTCGATGCCCCGTCGATTCCACCCTTCCTGCCGAGCAGCCTCATCGCTGCTGGCTGCCACACTCCTTCTCACGGCCTGTGCCGACGGTGCTCCGCCGATCACAGGGCCTGCAGAGTCACTGGCGTTCTCCCGACCTGAGGCGGTCCCGCCGGTGGCCCTCCGGCCCCAGCTGCTCGTCTCAACCGACTGGCTCGCGGACAACCTCGACCGGCAGAACGTCGTGGTGCTGCACTTCGGCACGCTGGCGAACTACACCGCCGGGCACATCCCCGGTGCGAGCTTCGTCAACCTCCCGGCCCTGCAACCGGCGCAAAACGGCGTCAGCACGATACTCCTGGACGATGAGCAGCTGCGCACCGCGATCCAGGCTGCCGGTGTCTCCACCTCCAGGCACGTGATCGTTTCCGGCGACAACATCACTGCGGCCACGCGCGGCTTCTTCATTCTCGATTACCTGGGGCACCCCCGCGTATCTCTTCTGGACGGCGGGACCGTGGCCTGGCGGGCCGCTGGCCTGCCGGTTTCGACACAGGTGGAGACGCCGACCCCCGGCTCGATGGTGACACCAACACGCCCGGAGCGGCTGGCCACGTGGGACTGGGTGCTTGCGGCCCTGGGCAACGAAGATGTCACCCTGCTGGACGCGCGGCCGTTTGCCGAGTACGCGGGGACGGCGAACCCCACGGCGAACCCGCCGAGGAAAGGCCACATTCCGGGGGCGCACAGCGTCTTCTGGCAGCAGTTCATCATCTCGACCGCGAACCCGGTGCTGAAGGATCCGGAGATCCTCCGCCAGCTCGTAGCGGAAACCGGCTCGACGCTGAACTCGACCGTGGTGACCTACTGCTTCTCGGGAATGCTGTCGAGCGTCGCCTACTTCGTCGCCCGGTACCTCGGCTACGACGCGAAGCTGTACGATGGCTCGATGTTCGAGTGGAGCCCGAGGACGGATCTTCCGATCGCAACCTGCGAGACGCCCTGGTGCTGAGTCGTTCCGCTCGGTCGAGCCGGACGGG
>DATHVV010000036.1:0-17090 GCA_035461105.1 Longimicrobiales bacterium
GTAGTGATCGTCGGCCAGGCTGTAGCCGGCGTGGCGCCCGGCCAGGCTCAGCATCGAGCGGTAGTCGCCGCCCGGGCCGCCGTGCAGGAACACGATCACCGGGTCGTCCGGGTCGCCGAACGTCTCCAGGTGGAAGCGGGAGCCGTTCATCGCGATGGCGGGCAGCATCGGGTCCTCGGCCACGGTGCGCGGCACCAGGTTGCCCGGGTCGCCTGGCGCAAGCGTATCGCAGCCGCCGCCGGCCAGCGCCGCGCAGGCCAGCGGCAGGCTCCACCGGAGCCCCGCGGATCCAGTCGGTCCCATCCGGGGGCGCCTGCGGCGCGGAATCGGAAGCATGGTTCACCCCTGCTGTCGGGGTCTCTCGCGAGACGTCGGTCCACTGCTTCGCGCCCTCGGCGGGCGCGAAGGGAAACGGTACCGCCGCGGGCGAAATTCTTCTTGACTCTCGCTGCCGACTTTTTGACACTTCACGTCAATGACGAAGGCCCCTCCCACCATTGCCGCCACGAGCACGCTGGCCATGGTCCGCACGGCCGCGGCACGCGGGATCGAGACGGCCGACCTGCTGCGTGCCGCGCGGCTCACGCCGGAGCGGCTCGCGGACCCCGACGCGCGTCTGCCCGGTCCGACCGTGCTCGCCATCTGGAACGCGCTCCGCGAGCGCACCGCCGATCCCGCGCTCCAGCTGGCCGCGCCCACCACGCTCCCGTTCGGCGCCTACCGCGTGATCGACTACCTGGTGGCCGCCTCCGGCACCGTCGGCGAGGGCGTCGAGCGCTTCGCGCGCTTCTTCGCGCTGATCGCGGACGCGATCGCGATGACCATCGAGGAGCATGCGGAAGGGTACGCGCTCTGCCTGGCGCGTGCGGACGGCGGGGCCGTGCCGCCGGTGTACGTCGACTACGTGTTCGCGGCGCTGGTGAGCCGCATTCGCATGCGCATCCGGCCCGCGCTGCGCGTCCAGTGCGTGGACCTGCGTCAGCCCGAGCCGGCGGCGAGCGCCGCGTACCGCGAGCTGTTCGGCGCGCCCGTGCGCTTCGGTGCGCGCGCGGACCGGCTGTGCTTCAGCCACCAGGAGTGGCGGGCGCGCACGGACAGCGCGGACGCCGCGCTCGCGTGCCTCGTGGAGGAGCACGCGCGCGTTCTCGCCGAGCGGCTGCCGCGCGCACCCGGCGGCTTTCGCGCGGAAGTGCACCAGACGCTCGCGGCCGCCCCGTCGGAGAGCGGCTCCGCGACGCAGGTCGCGCGCGCGCTGCACGTGAGCGTGCGCACGCTGCAACGCCGGCTGGTCGCCACCGGCACCACCTTCCGGGAGGTTTCCGACACCGTGCGCGGCGAGCTGGCGCAGGGATACCTGGCCGATCCGCACGTGTCGATCGCCGAGGTCGCCTTCCTGCTCGGCTTCAGCGACCAGAGCAGCTTCAACCGCGCGTTCCGCCGCTGGACGGGGGAGACCCCGGGACGCTGGCGACGCGTGCGCCGGAGCGCTTCGTGAGCGCACCCGCGTGCGTGTTCAGCGCGACGTGCATAACAACGTGCGCGGTGGTGTGCGCGTGAGCCGCCTGCGCCTCCTCCTCGCCGAGCTGCGACGCCGCAAGGTGCTGCACGTCGCGGCCGCGTACCTGTTCGTCTCCTGGGGCATCATCCAGGTCACGAGCACGGTGCTGCAGATGGCGAGCGGCGCGCCGTGGCTCGGGAAGGTGGTGCTCGCCGTCGTCGCGGTCGGGTTCCCGATCGCCCTCGTCGTGGCCTGGTTCTTCGATCTCTCCTCCGCGGGGATCGTCCGCACCGCGGCGCTCGACGCCGACCAGCGGGCGCGCGCGCTCGGCGAGCGGTTCAGTGCCTCGCACGCGCTCGCCATTGCCGGCGTGCTGCTCATCGCCGCTTCGGTGGTTGGCTTCGCGGTGTGGCTGCGTCCCTCCGACAGAGGAGAGGTTGAATTCATGCAGCTCACGAATTTCGCCGACGCGGCGACCGCGCCGGCGCTCTCGCCGGATGGGCGGATGCTGGCGTTCCTCAAGGGGCAGGGGCTGTTCGGCAACTCGGCGGCGCCGTCCCAGCTGTACGTGAAGCAGCTGCCGGACGGCGCCGAGGTGCAGCTCACGAGCAGCGACGCCGGCAAGGCCACACCGGTGTTCTCGCCGGATGGCGCGCGCATCTACTTCACGGCCGTGACCGGCAACTTCGACTGGGGCACACACGTCGTGTCGGTGAACGGCGGACCCGAATCGCCGTTTCTGCCCAACGGCTCCGGCCTCTCCTTCCTCGACGAGCAGTCGGTGCTGTTCGCCGAGATCCGGGCCGGAACGCAGATGGGCTTTCGGCGTGCCACGCTCGCGCGCGAGAACGTGGCGGACGTCTACTGGCCTGCGGAGAACGGCATGGCGCACCGCGCCGCGGTGTCTCCGGACCGGGAGTGGGTGCTGCTCGTGGAGATGGACGGCGGCGTGTGGCAGCCGTGCCGCCTGGTGCCGCTCGACGGCTCCTCGCCGGGGCGCACGGTAGGGCCACCCGCCAGCCAGTGCACGTATGCCGCGTGGTCGCCCGACGGGCGCTGGATGTACTTCAGCAGCAACGCCAGCGGTACGTTCCATCTCTGGCGTCAGCGCTTCCCGCGCGGGGAGCCGGAGCAGCTCACCAGTGGGGCCACCGAGGAGGAGGGCATCGCAGTCGCGCCGGACGGCCGCTCGCTGATCACGTCGGCCGGCGTGCGCCACAACTCGATCTCGCTGCTGGACAGCGCCGGGGACCGGCAGGTGAGCGTGGAGGGCTTTGCCTTCTCGCCCGTCGCCGGCCGCGACGGCCGCCACGTCTACTTCCTCAGCCGCGACGGGATCGCGCGCCTGGCCTACAACGTGGGCCGGCTGGTCGTCGTAACTCTGGCCGACGGCGCCCGGCACGAGCTGCTGCCCGGGTACCGCATGGTGCACTTCGACCTCTCGGCGGACGATCGCACCATCGTCTTCGCCTCCGGCGACGACGCGCCCGACCGGCGCGGCATCTGGGTGGGACCGCTCGACCGCAGCGCCGCGCCCCGCCGCGTCTATGCGGAGGAGGTGGAGCGCGTGTTCTTCGATCGGGAGCTGAACATCTACTTCCTCAGCAAGCGACCCGACAGCCGGTACCTGCACCGGCTGCGCGCGCCCGACTACCGGATCGACGAGCGCATCCACGACCAGCCCATCTGGTACATGTTCTCCATCTCGCCCGACGGGCAGTGGGTGGTCGCGGTCATGAACGTGCCGAGCGGCCGGGGCCTGCAGCAGGTCGCGATCCCGACGCGGGGCGGCGCGGCGCGGGTGCTGTGCGGGTTCTGCGGCGGCGGAGCCGGCCCCGCACGGGTGCTCGCGCCCGCGGTGTCCTGGACGCGGGACGGCCGGGCCATGCTCGTCTCCGCGCAGTTCGGCGCGCGCATGACCGTAGGCGGGCCGCAGCACACGATCCTGGTGCCGGTGATGCCGGACGCCGTGCTGCCCGAGCTGCCGGCGGAGGGCGTGGCCGCGGTGTCGGATTACCTGGCGCTCCCCGGGGCGCGGCGGGTCGCCGAATCGAACGTGCTGCCCGGCGCAAACCCCGATCAGCTCTTCTTCTACCGGACGACGACGATTCGCAACCTGTACCGCGTCCAGCTGCCGGACTGACCGCAGCATCCCGGGGCGCGCGGACGCGAGCGTCTCCCCAGCGCACTTCAATGGCCCGGCTGCTCAGGCCTCGATCTCGTGCGCCGGACCCGCGCCGCGCGGCACGCGGATCGAGTCGATCAGCCGCTGCGTCTCCGGTGACGGCGGCGGCGTGAGGCGGGAGACGGTGATCGCCACGGCAAGGTTGAGCAGCATGCCGATGGCACCGATCCCCTCGGGCGAGATCCCGAGCCACCAGTGCGCGGCCGTGTTCGCCGCCGGGTTCACGAACTTGAAGTAGACGATGTAGCCGGCCGTGAACGTGATCCCGCTGATCATGCCCAGGATGGCACCGTGACGGTTCATGCGCCGCGAGAAGATGCCGAGCACGATCACCGGGAAGAAGGAGGACGCAGCCAGGCCGAACGCGAAGGCGACGACCTCGGCCACGAACCCGGGCGGCCGTACCCCCAGGTAGCCCGCCACGATCACCGCCGCGCCCGCGGCGATGCGCGCCGCGATCAGCTCGCCCCGCTCGGTGATGTCGCGCTTCAGGTTGCGCTTGGCAGCGCCGCGATCTCCGGGTTCGCGAGCACCAATGATGTCGGGATCGACGGTGAGCTCGTTGCGCGCCGGCTCGCCCGCGGCGTCCAGCGCGGCGGCGGGCCCGGCCATGCGCACGATGCCGTCGCCATCGTGGTCCTCGAAGCGCACCAGCCCGGTGCCCTCCCAGGTGCGGAACCACTCCGGCAGCTCCGCGTACGGTCGCCCGCTCACGGTCGCGAGCCCGCCACCGCCGGCGCGGTGGTGTAGAGCAGCGCGATTGAGCGTCGCCAGCGTCGGCTCCTCGTGACCGTGGACGTCGACGAGCGCCAGCCGGCCGAGGGTGATCAGCCGGTACGGGGGCCGCAGTGCGTCCGCCACGGTGCTACCTCTGTTCGTTACCGATTGCCGCGCCGGGCGGGCGCCCGACGCCGAAGGCCAACCCTCGTCCACACAAGATGTTGAACAGTTGGGACCCAGGCCAGACCGTCGTGTTAACCTGCGCTCGGCTGCTCCCGCCGCCACGACGAAATCCCGATACCGGAGTCATCGCATGGCCGTCCATGTCCTCAATCAGCTACGACGTGACCGTTCGGACGCCTATCAGGGCTACATATCGGGCGTGGTGCCTCTCCCCAGAAGCATGGCGCCCAGATCCTCGCCGCCGATACCGGCGGGATCCCGCTGGAGGGGAGAGCGCGGGGCATGCACGTGGTTCTGCGGTTCCCCTCCGCAGCGGGTGCTCGGGCATGGTACGACGACGCTGAATATCAGCAGATCAGGCCGATCCGCCTCCGCTCTACCACGAACGGGTCGATGGTGGTGCTGCACGAATTCGTGCCGCCGCGGCTTAACGGAGACCATCCCGTTCAGAACCCATCGTTCCCCGGAGCAGTGCATGACAACCGATCTGATTTCAGCCGTCGACACCAGGCAGAGCGGTACTCACGCAGCACGCGGCAGCGAGCGGATCGACACGCTTGATATCCTGCGTGGCGTCGCGCTGCTCGGCATGATCCTCATCCACTTCAGTCTGAGGGTGACGGAGGAAGGCGGCGGCGCGCGCTTCTCGTCCGGAACTGGCTGATGGCAGCAACAGACTCGTCAAGGACTGCAAGCGCACATGACCATGCGCTCGACACTTCTGCCGTGAGCGGCTTCAACTCTCGTCATCTACGAGTACTGAGCCGACTTGCTGCCGCGCGTCCGGCCGCGAGCGTCCGGAACTGCTTATACCGGAGGTCGTAATGAGCATGTCCACGGTCCACAAGCTGAAGCTCGCTGCTCTGCTGTTACTCACTGCATGCGGAAGTGACTCCGCCCCCACAGTGATCGACGGTGGGGCGCTCCTGTCGCTGGCCGCGCACAATCCCACGACGCACGGCGTGACCGGGTCCATCGCCATTCAGTCGCAGCACGCGTACGCCGATGTAGACGGAGGCAGCGTGACCGTGCGGGGCGGCTCGGTCCACCTGACCGTGGGCGCCGGCGGGCCCATTCCGCGCATCCCTGATTCGTTCATCAGGTCGATCGCCGTGTTTGGCTATGCATGGGCCGATCTCGACACCGGTGCAGCGATCGTTTCCGTCATCCACCCGGTGATCGGCCGCGACTCCCACCAGAATCCCGACGGCTGGCACACCCACCCGGTACAGCTGGGGGCCGGAACGGGCGCTTCAGACTTCTGCATAGTAAGCATCGGCGGCTCGCAGGCCGGTATCCGGATCGTTGGCGATGCCATGAGCCTGAGTGTGCCGGCGCGTTTCGTACCCGTGGGCGGCGCGGCTCTCGACGTAGTCGCTTCGTTCGTCGTAAAGGTGGACGCGGGATGTGCTGGCAGCGGACTCGGCGTAGCGATCCTCGACGCGGCAGGTCTGTAACGCCACCGCGGCAGCGGGTCGCCATTGGCCGAACGCGTGACTGTCACGGGAACGTCGGACGCCGTCGGCCGAGTGAATCCGGCGGCGTCGGGCCCGTGAACGGCGCGCCAGGACGGATCCGGTGACAACGTGGCGGAACCACGTCGCTCGCCGACGGATCGAGCGACGACGTCGCGGAACCCACGTTGCCAGCGCACGCGACGTCGGCCCCGCCCCGCGCTGGGCCGCCCGCGGCGTTCCCCCGCCCGGACGCACGTGGCGTCGGCTCCGCCGACGCCCCTTGAACCGGCGCGCCGAACGGGCCATCGACCGGATCCTGTGCTGCCGGTAGGCCGGCGCGCGCGATCGTGGTCCGAACCCGGAAGGCGACATGCGTCACGCCCTGCTTCTTCTGTTCCTGCCGGAGGCCGCTTCTGGTACCGCGTCACGACCGCGGCCGGCGCCGATGCCGCCCGGTCGGGCGCGTCGTCGCCGGTGCTGCCCGAGCTGCCGGCGGACGGCGTGGCCGCGGTGTCGGATTACCTGGCGCTCCCCGGGGCGCGGCGCGTCGCCGAGTCGAACGTGCTGCCCGGCGCCAACCCCGATCAGCTCTTCTTCTACCGGACGACGACGATTCGCCAACCTGTACCGCGTCCACCTGCCGGACTGACCGGAGCGGCGCATCCCGGCGCGAGGACGCGAGCGCCTCCTGCGTGCACTTCAGGGGGGCCGCTCAGGCCTCGATCTCGTGCGCCGGACCCGCGCCGCGCGGCACGCGGATCGAGTCGATCAGCCGCTGCGTCTCCGGTGACGGCGGCGGCGTGAAGCGCGCGACGGTGATCGCCACCGCGAAGTTGAGCAGCATGCCGATGGCGCCGATCCCCTCGGGCGAGATCCCGAGCCACCAGTGCTCGGCCGTGTTCGCGGCCGGGTTCACGAACTTGAAGTAGACGATGTAGGCGGCCGTGAACGTGATGCCGCTGATCATCCCCAGGATTGCGCCCTGCCGGTTCGCGCGCCGCGAGAAGATCCCCAGGATGATGACCGGGAAGAACGAGGACGCGGCCAGACCGAACGCGAACGCGACGACCTCGGCCACGAACCCGGGCGGCCGCACCCCCAGGTAGCCGGCCACGATCACCGCCGCGCCCGCCGCCGCGCGCGCCGCGATCAACTCGCCGCGCTCGGTGATGTCGCGCTTCAGGTTGCGCTTGAGCAGGTCGTGGCTCACCGCCGTGGAGATCACCAGCAGGAGGCCGGCCGCGGTAGAGAGCGCGGCGGCCAGCCCGCCTGCCGCCACCAGCCCCACCACCCAGTTCGGCAGCGCCGCGATCTCCGGGTTCGCGAGCACCATGATGTCCGGGTCCACGGTGAGCTCGTTGCGCGCGGGCGCGCCCGCGGCGTCCAGCGCGGCGGCGGGCCCGGCCATGCGCACGATGCCGTCACCATCGTGGTCCTCGAAGCGCACCAGCCCGGTGCCCTCCCAGGTGCGGAACCACTCCGGCAGCTCCGCGTACGGTCGCCCGCTCACGGTCGCGAGCAGGTTCGTGCGCGCGAACGCCGCCACCGCCGGAGCGGTGGTGTAGAGCAGTGCGATGAAGAGCAGCGCGTATCCGGCCGAGAGGCGCGCATCGCGCACGCGCGGTACCGTGTAGAAGCGGATGATCACGTGCGGCAGCCCGGCCGTGCCCACCATCAGTGCGGCGGTGATGCAGAACACGTCGATCACCGCCTTCGTCCCGTCCGTGTAGGGCGCGAAGCCGAGCTCGGCGTGCAGGCCGTTCAGCCGGTCGAGCAGGTACTGGCCGCTGCCGCTCTCGACGCCGCCGAAGCCGATTTGCGGGATCACCGTGCCGGTCATCATGAGCGACAGGAAGATGGCCGGGACCAGGTAAGCGAAGATCAGCACGCAGTACTGCGCCACCTGGGTGTAAGTGATCCCCTTCATGCCGCCCAGCACCGCGTAGAAGAAGACGATGCCCATGCCGATCGCCACCCCGAGCTCGATCGGCACCTCGAGGAAGCGGCTGAAGACGATGCCCACGCCGCGCATCTGGCCGGCCACGTAGGTGAACGACACGAAGATCGCGCACACCACTGCCACCAGGCGCGCGGTCTGCGACTCGTAGCGGTCGCCCACGAAGTCCGGCACCGTGAACGCCCCGAACTTGCGCAGGTAGGGTGCGAGCAGCAGCGCCAGCAGCACGTAGCCGCCCGTCCAGCCCATCAGGTAGACCGAGCCGTCGTAGCCGCGGAACGCGATCAGCCCGGCCATCGAGATGAACGACGCCGCCGACATCCAGTCCGCGGCGGTCGCCATCCCGTTCGCGAGCGGCGAGACGCCCGCGCCCGCCACGTAGAACTCGCGCGTGGTGCGCGCGCGCGACCAGATCGCGACTGCGATGTAGAGCGCGAACGAGAGCGCGACCAGGACGAACGTCCAGGCCTGGACGTTCACGGCCGCTGCTCCTCGTCCACGTCGTACCTGCGGTCGAGCCGGTTCATGAGCACGACGTAGACGAAGATCAGGACGACGAACACGAAGATCGATCCCTGCTGCGCGAACCAGAAGCCGAGCGGGAAGCCGGTGCCGGGGATGCGGATGCGGTTCAGCGCGTCGGCGAACAGGATGCCGGCGCCGTACGAGACCGCGAACCAGATCGCGAGCAGCACCGCCAGGATGCGCAGGTTGGCGCGCCAGTAGGCGCGCGCGCGGTCCTCGGGACTGGAAGGTGAGGGGGGAGTCATGGGGCGCCAAGGTAGGGCGCGGCGGGCGCTCGATCCAGATGCGTCCGCAGGTCCATGCGGATGGCCCGCGCGCCGCCGGCGACGCTCCGTACGCGGCAGGGTTGCGGCGCAAACCTCTCGTGTTCAATCGTTGCGAGTGGTTGAGCGTCGGGGCGGATTTTCAGTGTCCCGCGCGTTCTACGGCCGGGCCTGGAGTGGAGGTGCACATGAAGAAGAACACGGTTTTGGCACTGGTGGTGTTCGCCGGCCTGTGCGGCCCCGTGGCGGCGCAGGACCGGCCGACGGTCGCCATGATCGGAACCGGTCGGGTCGGCGGCTCGCTGGGCCCGGCGATCGCCGCGCTCGGCTACCCGCTGGTCTACGGCAGCCGCGAGCCCGGTCGCGAATCGGTCCGCGAGCTGGTCGCACGCAGCGGCCCGAACGCGTCGGCCGCGGACCAGCGCGAGGCAGCCGCCCGCTCCGACATCATCTTCCTCGCTGTGCCCGCCGAGGCGCTGGAGGAAGTGTCGCGCAGTGTGGGAGACCTCAGCGGGAAGATCGTCGTCGACATGACGTCATCGCTGAAGCGGCAGGCGGCGGATGGGTACCTGGAGCTCGTGTCCGACACCTCGAACAGCGAGCGGCTCCAGTTCTGGCATCCCGCGGCGCGGGTGGTGCGCATGTACATCCCCACGATGGTCTTCTTCCAGGACCCGCTCCTGCTGGGCACCCCGCCCACCGTACCCATCGCGGCCAACGACCCGCGTGCGAAAGAAGCGGTGGCTCGCATCATCTTCGACATCGGTCTCGACCCGTACGATGCGGGGCCGCTCCGCATGGCACGCTCGCTGGACGCCATGGGACTCATGTTCTGGGTAACGGCCCTGCAGCAGCGGAAGCAGGGCTACGAGCTGAGGCTGATGCCCAGCAGCCTGCTGTCCTGCTTCGTAAACCTGGCCGAGGGATACGAGAAGCCCTACGACTTCGACGACCTCGCGCAGTTCCCGGAGCGGGAGCCCCCGGTTCCGTGCGACGCATGGAAGCTCCCCGACCAGGGCAGGGACCAGAACGGAAAGGATCCTGCACCGGAGTCACGATAGCGGACGAGTCGGCCGATGTTCAGCAAGTCCCGAGCGGCGGCGCAGGTCGGACCGGGAGGGCAGCAGCGGAGCAGCCCTTACGCCAGGAGGCCGAGCTGGGGATCGGGAGGCGCGCTCCGGCCAGCCGCCGAGGATGCGGTCCGGGTGCGCCGGTCGCGCACTTCGCCGGTTCGCCGGAGGAAGGTGTCCGTCGTCACTTCCAGGTTCATGGCAGGCGGCGCGAGCCGGCGCAGGCGCGCTGCCGCGAGCACGGGCGCGTGCGACGCCGGGACATCGCCCTTCACCCGGACGCGCAGCACCGCGTCGACGGGCGCACTCCGCACGAGCTCCTGCAGCGCGGTATCGAGTGCCTGTGCGCTCAGGCCCCCGATCTTGAGCTCGCGCACGATCATCGGCCGCGCGGGCAGCTCGTGGAAGGACCAGGTGACCCGCGCGGCCGGCTCCGCCGCGTGCAGGGCGAGGCGCAGGTATCCTTTCCGCTCGCCGGCTTCCGCCAGCGAGGTCCGCTCGATCGAGCCCGGATAGAACACCGGCACCCGCAGCGGCCGGCCGCGCAGGTCGCGCATCAGCACCTGGTACCGGTGGATGTGCCCGGACAGGACCGCCGCGAACTCCTCCGGCACGTCGCACGGACGGATCACGTCCGCCGCAGTGGTGAACGTGAAATCGCCGGGCCCGACCGTAGCTCCTTCCGCGCAGTGATGTACGCAGAGCAGGCGCGCCGCGCTCGCGTCCTCGCGCCAACCGGTTTGCTCGAGCAGCTCCCGAAAGCGCGTGCGCACCGAGCGCCGCTCGTACGGAAAGCCGCTCAAACCGAGCGCCGCGCCGCGCACCTGCAGCCGGAACGTGCGCGGCCGGTCGAACACGTGCACGCGCGGATGCGCCGCGAAGCGCACGTGCGGCAGTCGCGAGCGCTCGTGATTGCCCGGGACGATGAAGACCGGAATGCCGCGCTCCGCGACCTCGAGCAGCGGCGCGTACGCCTGGTACGCGAGCGAAGCCGGCACCTGCGGGCGGTCGAAAACGTCGCCGCCGTGCACCACCAGGTCCACCTCGCCGCGCCGCGCCGGGGCGAGCGCCGCAGCATGATTCGCCAGGAAATCCTCACCGCGGCGCCGGCGCGCCACGCGCGGCCGCTCGGGCAGGTCGAAGCCGAGGTGGGAGTCGGCGAGGAAGAGGATGCGGAGCGGGTCGGCCATGTCCGGGAGGATAGCGGCTTCGGCGTCTGTTCGGTAGGGCGCGCGCGGCCGCTCAGGCGCTGCAGAGTTCGATGCGGCGTCCGAGACTGATCCCTGATCCACGCCCCACCGCGCATGCCCCGGCCGGACGCCTCCCCGAACGCCTCAGCGGCCGGGCCCCTCCTCGAGCACCGTCAGCCGGTCGGGCCGGTTCGGTACCACGCAGAGAAACTCGAACGGCTCGTCGCCCTGCGCCTCGTACCAGTGCGGCACTCCCGCCGGGATGTAGACGACGTCATCCGCGCCCACCTCGAACACTTCCTCACCGATGCCGATGCGGGCGCGGCCGCGCAGCACGTACTGCTCGTGCTCGACCGCGTTCGTGTGACGCGGCATGCCGCCGCCCGGATGCATGGTGAATCGGCGGAGCGCGAAGTTGGGTGCCTGGTCCGGACCGATCAGCACCTGGATACGGGTGTCGCGACCGGCCGCGACCGGTTGGGCGTCTACGGCGTCTGCTGCTTTGACCGGCATGTCTCCTCCTTGAGGACCTTCTGCGATCAGAGCCCCCGCGCCGCCTCCAGCAGTCGCTCATCGGTGCTCAGCAGCGCCACCTCGCCGAGGTGCCGCCGCGCGAGCAGCCAGGTGGCCAGGTGGAGCGCATCGAGCGTCCGGAGCGCGCTCAGCGGGGCGACCTGCGCTGCCAGGTCGCAGACGCGCGGTGTGAGCTCCCAGATGGTGCAGCGCGCCCACACGGAATCCAGCTCGCGGGCGACATCCGCAATGACCGACTCCGGTGTGCCCCGGGCCCGCAGGCCCAGCATGGCGCGCGCGGCCTCGACCAGTGCCAGCCTCGAGGTCACCAGGTACCGCGCCGCCGACAGCTGTCGCTCGACCTCCGGCGAGAGGCCGCTCTCGAGCACCGCCCGCAGCACGGCGGACGTGTCGAGGTAGACGACGTCGCTCACCACTCCTCTCGCTGCGCGTCCAGCAGCTCAACCGCGGTTCCGGAGGACAGGCCCGCACCCGCGGGGTGCCACGCCCAGTCCAGGGCCGGGAGCCGGGCGTTCTGGACCTCACCGGTCGCAGCCAGCGCCTCGAGCGCAGCCGTGGCGGCTTCGGCCGGGGGCAGGGCCTCGCTGCGGGCCGGGCGCAACTCCGCCACCACCTGGTCCCGGTCGGTCACCAGGAAGACCTCCCCCCGGCGCACCTCGCGGAGGTACTCCGAGAGCCGCGCCTTGAGCTGCTTCACACCCACGATCCTCATGGCTTTCAAAGTAGTCACCGGTGGTCACATCGGGAAGACGTTCAGCTCGGGACGGGCCGCTAAACCGCCCCCAATAGACGTGAAGAAGGCTGCGGTCAGGCGCGGCACCCTGCGCCACCCTATATTCGGCCGTCCCGCCGTATCGACTCACACCGGTATCAAGGGGATGGCTCATGGGAATCATCGGGTTTCTGGTGTTCGGCCTGATCGTCGGCGCGGTGGCGCGCCTCATCAAGCCCGGCAAGCAGGATCTCAGCCTCGCGATGACGCTGGCGCTCGGCGTGGTGGGCTCGCTGATCGGCGGCGTCGTGGCCAGCTTTCTCGGTACTGGCAGCATCATGGAGCTGAACATCCTCGGCTCGATCGTGGCCATCATCGCCGCGGTGCTGCTGATCGGCGTGGCGGAAGGCATGTCGGGCAAGCGGACGACGGTCTGAGCTTGCGAGACTGACCAGGAGCCCCGGGGCGGCAGTGCCCCGGGGCTCACCGTCCTCCGCCGGGCGATCAGGCCACATCGCCCGTGCGCCTCCGCCTCCGCGACCGCGATCACGACCTACCTGATCAAGACCGCCCGCACCCTGTGCGGCCCACCTGGCGGTCCCAGCTCCACGGTCGTCTCGCCTGCCACGCCCCGGTACTTTTCCGTACCTCCAGTGATTGCGAACCGGTTCACGCCCCCCAGCGCATTCACGAGGATGCCTTCCATAGCCACCGTTCCGTCCTGCAGGGTAGCGACGACCGTACAGCCGAAGCGTATCCCGGGTGCTACGGTGCCGGGCGGAGCCGTCAGACTCGGATCGATGAGGTTGCAGCGTCCTTCGGCAAATCCAGCACTCGAGCCGTTGCTCGCGTGAAAGAGATCATCCCGCCACACGTAAATGTCGCCAGTGCTGGGACCCGGCGCGCCTGCATCGACGAAGTGATTGATCGCCGTCGCCTGCATCGTGAACTCCATCACCCGGCCTCCTCGACCCGGTGCGGCACTGATGGAAGCCGCGCCCGCCGGGGTCTGCGCTGGTTCGGTCGGCTGCTCACGATCGCGACACCCGGCAACAAGGAGCAGAGCCGCCATGGCGGCTACCGCCATCAAGTGTCTCGGACGACGGGCCATTGACCACCTCCGTAGAGAGTAGTGACGTCGGGTAGAATCCGATGAGCGATGGTACGACGCTGGGGCGCTACGGCCTTCCTTGACTTACGCGTAAATCGGGGGCGCGGGGGGCAGGCGCACATCCAGTACGGCCTGCCCCCGCGCCGCCCAGGGCGACCCGGCGCGATCCGGCGAGGAACACGCGGGCCTACGCCACCTGATCGGGTTTCTGGGGTTCGGCCTGATCGTCGGCGCCGTGGCGCGCCTCATCAAGCCCGGCAGGCGTCTGGCACTCAATAGAGATGCTGGTGCCGTGACGTTGCACTCCGGTACTATTGCTGCAGCCCATGTTTTTGAAGGAGGATGGGCCGCCGAGTGTGCCTGCAAGGGCAGGCGCAGTGGCGGGCTGGTTGCGTTGCGTGCGGCGGCGCGACGACGGAGGCGATCGCATGCAGGCTGACGACAGGAGCGGGAGCTGGTGGAAGACGCTGCCCGGCGTGCTGACCGCTACGGCGGCCGTGGTCACGGCTACCACCGGCCTCATCGTGGCACTTCACCAGATCGGTGTTTTCGACAGCAACGATCCGGCTCCAGCGCAGGCAGTGAGCTCGACGCCTTCCGGCGCCCCGACGGGCGCTCAGTCCACAGGGAGCGCGTCCGCCGTCCGGTTGGCGGAAACCGAGCTGCGCGTCGGGCCGATCCGATACTCGATCCTCGACACGCAGCTCGAGCGCTATTCCGAAAGCATGCTCATGCTGCGCCTGTCCATGCGTTTCACCAACGTCGAGATAGAGTGGGGTGTCGCCATCGGTCCTACGTACTTCCGCCTGTTCGCGGATGACGTTCCGCTGGAGCCTCGTGAAACGTACATCGGCGTCGTATCGTACCAGAGCGCTCAGCAAGGCGACGTCGTGTTCACCTTTCCGGCGGCCACGCGCAGCCTCGCGTTGCAACTCGGTGAGCTGGGCAAGGACGTCCGGCGTATTCCCATCCAACTGGACGGGGTCGACGACTGACGCCTGAGCCTGGAATCCATTCGGGCGCTGTTCCCCGCAGAGCGTCGTAGTCGATTCCGCCCGTTCTCTTCCACGCGCGCCTTCCCGCTCGACCTTCTGGTCAGGCCGCAGGGCGGCGTATGTCCGCATTCCGGAGGTTTTCCCGCGTCCCTGGCAGGACCACTGACGATTCAGTGGCTTCGCGCAGCACCTGCGTCCTGTGGAGGGCCCCCATGCGAGACTTGACGAGATCGTTCCTGCTCACCGTGTCTACCGCGGGACTCGCGGCGGTGATCGCCACGGCATGCTCCGATGTGCCGACCGGGGTACCGGACGGCGCAACCTTCGCGGCCGCGCGGGTCGGCACCGCCCCCTATACGGTCCTCGACCTGGGCGTCCTGGCCGGCGATAACACGAGCCGGGTGAACGGCGTGAACGATGCCGGCATCGCGGTAGGATACAGTGCGAACTTCACGAGCTTCCGCCCGTTCGCAATGCTGGGTGGCGTGATGACGGCCCTTCCCGGCGGGGAGGGCCAGGCGTTCGCGATCAGCGACGGGGGTGCGCCGCATGTCGTCGGCTCCCTGGATGGGCGGCCGGTGCGGTGGCTCCTCACTGCCGGCGCGGCGGGGAATCCGGAATACCTGAATACCGGGACCGGGACGTTCGGCGCAGCGCGCGGTGTCAACGACGCCGGTGCGGCGGTCGGGAACGTCGGGAACGGTGCCGCGCTGTGGGATGCCGCCGGGAATCTGGCCCTGGTCGAGACACCCCAGGGCTTCACCCGCGGTGAGGGTCGCGGCATCAACAACGATGGGCTCGCGGTGTTCGTGTTCCGCCACAATGCGGCCGGCTGGGAGGGCGGCATGGCGGTGGGATATCTCCGGCTGGCATCGGGCGCGCTGGTTCCGCTGCCGCCGGTCGGCAACGACGTGGTCAGCTACGTGAACGGCCTGAATGCGGTTGCGGCCAACACGGTGCAGATCGCCGGAAGCACCTACGCGGACCCGGAGACCTCGAGAGCCGTGCGCTGGACCGTGAACGCCACCACCGGGGAGATCCTGGCCACCGATATCCGGCCGGAGCGGTCGCACGCGCTGGCGGTCAGCGATGAGGGCGATTTTGCGGGCTTCGTGGAAGGACGGCCGAACAGCCTGAAGTCGACCGCCTTCATCGTGACCGGGAACAGTCTGCTTTCGCTGAAAGTCCCCAAAAAAGCCAGGGACGGCAAGGCATGGGCGATGAGTGCCAGCGGCGATTTCATTGGCGGAGAAGCGATCGTTCAGCTCTCGCGCCGCGCGGTGCTCTGGAGCGCCACATCGCAGTGACGCGAATCGGCGGCGTAACGGTGTCATCATTGCTGCGGATTTCCCCCCCGTGTATCTTGAGAACAGCCGTTCACGGGGGGGCAGGCGCGGATGGATCGCGAAGGCGACATTACCGGTCTCCTCGTGGCGTGGCGTGCAGGCGAGGCGTCCGCGCACGAGCAGCTCTTCCATCTGGTGTACGAAGAGCTGTGTCGGATTGCTCACCGGCAGCTGGTGCGGGAGCGCGAGGGCCACACTCTCGACACCAGCGCCCTGGTCCACGAGACCTACCTCAAGCTGGTCGATCAGACCCGCGCCGTCTCCACCGACCGCTCGCATTTCTTCGCCGTTGCGGCCGCCGCGATGCGTCGAATCCTGGTTGATCATGCCCGCCGGTATCAGGCGGCGAAGCGGGGCGCCGCTCCGCGTCGCGTCACCCTCACCGACGCCATGCTCGTGGCGGATGCCCGTGCCGATACCCTCCTCGCCGTCGACGAAGCGGTGTCGGAGCTGGCCGCGCTGGACGAGCGGGTGAGCCGCGTCGTGGAGTGTCGTTTCTTCGGCGGCCTCTCGGAGGAGGAGACCGCTGCGGCGCTCGGCATCACCGCACGCACGGTGCGGCGCGACTGGACCAAGGCGAAGGGCTGGCTTCGAAGCAGGCTGGAGCAGTAACCCTTTCTGCGGTATCCCGCTACGAGATGGTGACGGCATGGCCGATCCCACCGATCCCACGCGACGCGAGTTCTGGCGGCAGGTCTTCGTTGCCGTGGACGAGGCTCTCGACCTGACGGGCGCTGACCGGCTGGCATTCCTGGAGGCACTTCGGTCCCGCGATCCCGTGGTGGCCGCGGAAGTGGCGACCGTGATCGGCACTGCTGCCGCCGAATCGCCGCTCGACACGCCGGCAGTGCTGTTCGCCGCACCGTTCCTGGCAGCGGGTGCCGGCGATGAGCCGAGCCGGACGAACGGTGCAAGGAGTTTCGGATCCTACCGGCTGGTGCGCGAGCTCGGGCGCGGCGGCATGGCGACCGTCTACCTGGCCGAGCGCGCCGACGATCAGTACCGGAAGCAGGTGGCGCTCAAGCTCTTCCCGCCGTGGAGCGGCGGTGATGCCCGGCGCCGCCGTCGCTTCCTCGAGGAGCGGCAGATCCTCGCGGCGCTCGACCACCCGGGGATCGCGCGACTGGTCGATGGCGGGATCACCGCCGACGGGCTCCCGTGGTTCGCGATGGAGTACATCGATGGCGTGCCCATCGATCGTTACTGCGACGAGCGGCAGCTCGCCGTCGAGGACCGCCTGCGGCTGTACTGCGACGTGTGCGCCGCCGTTCAGTACGCGCACCGGACGCTGGTCGTTCACCTCGATCTGAAGCCGCTCAACATCCTGGTGACCGGCGCGGGTCG
>DATHVV010000037.1:0-5786 GCA_035461105.1 Longimicrobiales bacterium
GGCGCGCGCAGTCGGGGCGCTCGGATTTGAACCGAGGACCTCCTGCTCCCAAAGCAGGCGCGCTACCAGGCTGCGCCACGCCCCGTCGGGGAGCAGGAAATAGTAGCGGGAGTAGGTGATCGGGTCAAGCTCGGCGACGGCGGGTTGCGCGTCGGCGCTGCAGGCGCGGCGCGCACAGCGACCGCGCGCGGACCGTGGAGGGAGCACGCGCTCAGTGACCGCGGTGGAGCCGCGCTCAGCGACAGCGCATGGAGCCGCGCTCGGCGACCGCCAGGAACATGGCTCAGAACACGTTGGCGAGGGCACGGAACGCGCGAGCGCGGTGACTGAAGCGGTGCTTCTGGTCGGGCGGGAGCGCTCCGAACGTTGCGGTCGCGGCTTCCACCCAGAAGAGTGGGTCGTAGCCGAAGCCGCCGCTGCCGCGTGGCTCCTCGAGGATGCGGCCGCGGCAGGTACCCACGGCAGTGCGCGCGGCAGTGCCCGGGGCGAGCAGTACGGCGGCGCAAACGTAACGGGCGCCGCGGCGATTCGCGGGCAGTCCGCGAAGCCGCTCGAGCAGCAGGTCGTTGTTGGCGCGATCGAGGTCCTGACCGGTGAGGTCGTCGCGTCCGCAGAAGCGCCGGGAGCGAACGCCCGGCGCGCCATCGAGCTCGTCTATCTCGATGCCGGAATCGTCGGCGAGCACGGCCAGTCCGGTGCGCTCAACGAAGTAGCGGGCCTTGGCGAGGGCGTTCTCACGAAACGTCTCGAAGGTCTCGATGCTTTCCTCGGCGGCCTCGGGGCCCACGTCGGCCTCCTCGAGCGAGAGCAGCGCCAGCCGCGGCAGGTGGCAGAGAATGGCGCGTATCTCGCGCACCTTGTCGGGGCTCCGCGAGGCGATGAGCAGAGGACCTGGCCGGGTCATTCGCGGGTGGCGGCCGGAAGCGGCGCGGCGAGGGCTTCGCGCTGCAGCTGGAAGAGCCGCCCGGTGCCGGCTGTACCGAGATCGATGAGGCGATCGAGCTCGGCGCGGCTGAAGGCCTGGTGCTCGGCGGTGCCCTGCACCTCCACGAGGCGCCCGGACTCGAGCGCGACGAGGTTCAGATCTACGTCCGCGATGACATCTTCGATGTACTCCAGGTCGAGCCTCGGTTCCCCGCCGATGACCCCGACGCTGGTCGCCGCGACCAGCTCGCGCACCGGGTGCGTGCTGCAGCGCCCGCTCATGACCAGCCAGCTGCAGGCGTCGTGCAGCGCGACCGCGGCGCCGGTGATGGCGGCGGTGCGGGTGCCGCCATCGGCCACGAGCACATCGCAGTCGATGAGGATGGTGCGCTCACCGAGCGCGGCGAGGTCCACGGAGGCGCGCAGGGCGCGGCCGATCAGGCGCTGGATCTCCTGAGTGCGGCCGCCGACCCGGCCACGCTCGCGGCCGGTACGGGTCTGCGTGGCGCGTGGCAGCATGGCGTATTCCGCGGTGACCCATCCGGCGATACCACCGCGCCGCCAGTCGGGCAGCTTCTCCTCGATGGTCGCGGTGCAGAGCACGGCGGTACGTCCCGCGCTGATCAGGCACGATCCCTCGGCGTAGGGCGCGGCTCCGCGCTGCAGCGTGACGCGCCGCAGCTGGTCGACGCCGCGTCCGGTGCGGGCGGGTGCGGCGGGGCCGGCAGTGGTTTCGCTCATGGCTTCTTCATGCGTTCGATGAGTGCGCTCGTCGAATGGCCGTGCACGAACGGAATGAGCACGAGCCGTCCGCCGCTGGCTTCGACGACCTCGCGGCCGACGACGTCGGCGGGCATGTAATCGCCGCCCTTGACGAGGACGTCGGGGATGAGTGCGCCGATGAGCGCGGCGGGCGTGTCCTCGTCGAAGAGCGTGACCGCGTCGACACAGCCCAGTCCGGCGAGCACGACAGCGCGGTCCAGCTCGCGGTTGAGCGGGCGGTCCGGTCCCTTCAGACGGCGCACCGATGCGTCGGTGTTCACGCCCACGACGAGCGCGTCTCCGAGGGCGCGCGCGGCGTACAGGTACTCGACGTGACCGCGGTGCAGCACGTCGAAGACACCGTTGGTGAAAACCAGCCGGCCCGGGCGCGGCCGTGAGTAGCGCGCGAGCACTTCGCCGCGTTCGAGGATCCGGGCCGCGGGTGGCTGCGACGTGCTCATGGCAGAGTACGCGAGCGGAGGTCCGCCCCGACCGGTGCCCGCGCGCCGCTCATGGCGCGCTTGCGGCCGGCAGGTCGGAACCGGAGGCTCCGCGCACCTCGCGCAGCAGCTCGTCCGCACCGAGGCCGCGCAGGTGGTCGGCGAGGGCGACGCCGACCGCGACCGGATCCGCCGCTTTGCCCTCGATGCGGTGCTGCAGCATGCGTCCACTCTCGTAGCCGGCGACGAAGCCGGCGAGCTCGACGCGATCACCAGTGCAGCGTGCGAGCCCACCGATGGGAATCTGGCAACCGCCTTCGAGCGCGCGCAGAAAGGCGCGCTCGGCGAGCACCGCGGTGCGGGTGTCGGAGTGATCGAGTGCCTGGAGCGCCTGCCGCGTGGGCACATCTTCACTGCGGCATATGATGGCGATCGCGCCCTGTCCCACGGCGGGCAACCAGACCGGCGGCGACAGGATCTCGCCGACGACGTCGGTACGCCCCAGGCGTCGGATCCCGGCGAGCGCCAGGATGGCGGCGTCGCAGGCGCCCGCGTGCAGCCGATCGATGCGGGTGTCGAGGTTGCCGCGCATGTCCTCCACGCGCAGGTCGGGGCGCAGGTGCAGCAGCAACGCGCGACGGCGCAGCGAGCTGGTGCCGACGGTCGCGCCGGGGGCGAGGTCGGCGAGTGACTGCGGCCGGCCGGGTGCGGCCAGGAACGCATCGCGCGGATCCTCGCGCTCGAGCACGGCCGCAAGCGCGAGCCCCTCGGGCAGCACGGTCGGGATGTCCTTCAGGGAATGCACCGCGAAGTCCGCGGTACCGTCCAGCACGGCGCGGTCGAGCTCGCGGGTGAACAGGCCGCGATCACCGATGCTGGCCAGCGGAACGTCGGTTATGCGGTCGCCCGTCGTGCGCAGGATCTCGATGTCGATGTCGAGTGAGGCGTTCTGCTGCTGCAGCCGGCCGCGCACGTGGTGCGTCTGCCAGAGCGCGAGCTGGCTGCCGCGCGTGCCGATGGTGAGCTTCATGAAATCAGTGACTCCGCAGCCGCTGCCGGAGAGGCGACGGCCATGGTCCTGGCGCGTGCCGGTGCGAGGCGCATGCAGCGCGAGGACCGTAACGGGGGGATGAGGACCGGGCCCGTGCCTCGACGTGATCACCGAGGAGCGGCGCGGTTGTCTCCGCATCGGGCGCGGCCGACCGGCGCGGCGCGCCCGGACGGCTACCACTGCGACTGGGCACCATCGATGATCTGCTGGATCAGGCTGGCGATGGCATTACCGCGGGCGGCCTCGTCCGACTGGGTGCCAGGACGGTACTCGCCGCGGCCATTCACGCCCGCCGACTCCCACAGGATGGTGTTGTTCCTGACGTCGATGATCTGGATCGAGACCACCACCTGCACCTGGTTCAGCTCCACCTCGACGGAGCCCTGGCTGCCCGGCCGGTAGTTCTGGACCTGGTCATCGTAGCGGGTGATCTCGCCGCGCACGATCGCATCCGCGCCGCGCTCGCCTGCCTGGCGGACACCGAGCGCCCGGGGCAGCCGGTCATTGAGCTCCCGGAAAATCTCCGCGTCCAGCTCCGGCTTGTCCGTGCGGTTCTCGAACGGTGCGATGTACATGGAGCGGATGTGCGGCGGGAATCCGCCGCCGCCCCGGAAGCCGTAGTTGCAGCCGGCGACGAGCAGCGCGAACATCGCGAGCCTAGCGCCCGTCGAGATACCAGATGTCCGCAGGAAAGCCATCGACCTGTTCCACCGTCCGGACAGAGAGCGTGAGCTCGCGGAACGCGAGCCAGTCACGATATACCCCGCGCCCCGGCAATCCGTGCGCGGCTTCGCCGCCGAGCTCCACGGTGCGCCGGCCGCGATCGGGTCCCAGCCACTCGACATGACGCAGCCGCTCGTCGCTCAGGCGGAAGCGCCACTGCTCGCGCTCGTTCGAGTAGCCGAGCAGGACGTCGGTGCCGGAGCGGTGCGCGGCCTCGAGCCGGGCGCCGTCCGGCTCGCGAAACGCGCCGAGCACGGCCCACAGGAACGCAGGCGGCGGCAGCACGGCGGCCGGCGCGCCCGGCGGCAGGCGCAACTGCTCATCCTGCAGTATTGCGATGAGGTAGCCCTCGCCGCGCGGGCCGAAGAGGTCGAGCCGGGCTCGCCACGGCGGCTCGATCCGGACCACGCCCTGGCCGGAGAAACGGCCGTCCGGGTCCTGGAGCGACCACTCGAAGGTCACGTGCAGCGGCTGGCGCGGCTCGGTCGCGCCGCGGGCTTCGGCGACCAGCGCGGAATCGACGGGCAGGCCGGCATCGAAAGCGGGCGGCGCGCAGGCAGCCGACGTCGCCAGCAGCAGCGCGGCCAGCGTGGTGCGAAGGCGCAGAGTATACCGGGCGGGCTGGCGGCCGGCAACGGCGCGAGTCATGGCGCCGGGGCACCGCCGGTCGTTCCCGCCAGCAGCTTCGCCGGGAATGCGTGCGGTGCATTGACCCCGGACCATACCATCCCCTCGAGAACGCATCACGATCCTGCCGCTCCTGCTTGCATCCTCCGCAGTCGCATCCGGAATGGATGCGGAGAGCCCCAAACTGGAACCGGAGCGCAGCCGTGACAACACGGGCGGCCCCGGCTGAGTTCCCGGCCAGGGCGGATTCCGGATGGACGAAGGCCGGAACGGGGGACATTCTCCGTTCCGGCCTTCGTTCACAGCACCCGGATTGCCGCCGTCCGAACGGACGGCATGGCGTCTCCGGGCATCGCCTCCCCACAGCTACTTGGATCGGCTCGCCGGAATGACGTAGATCTCGTCCGAGTGGCCGCCGTAGTACTTGCCGAACACTTCGCCGATCTCATCCCATTTCTTGCGCTCGGGCGTGCCTTCCTTCGGCTCGTTCGCCGCGTTCCAGCGATCGCAGGCCTCGCAGTCCGCATCGATCGCGGCCCAGCTGGGATACTCGGAGATCATGACGATCTCGTTCGAGTTGGCGCCCCAGTTGTGGGTGGCAACCCGAAACGAGAGGACATTGGGATTCACACGGGCCAGCGGCACCATGACCGTGTCGATCCACATCATGACCTTCTGCCGGTCCTCGGAGGCCTGAGGTGCCTGGAACCGGGTTACCGTCAGGTAATGGACTACCGGAGCCGGCTGGGGGTTCTGCGCGATGACTGCGGACGGTACGAGCAGGAGCGTGAGCGCTGCGATGCTGAAGCTGCGTTTTCGTGACGTCATTCGTGGCTCCGGGTCTGAGAGTCGGGCAATTCGGGGGCCCCTATATACTCCCGCACGGGGTGAGAACCTAGCATACAGATGAGACTCCATTACCGGCGCACCGGGCTTGGCCACTGGCGCCGCCGGCCGCGCCGACAGGTTGAGTGCCTTCGACCCCGGGTGGGCGACGTGGGGGGCGCCGCCCGTGAAATGGTATCGAGAAAGGAGTTGCGCCTGACGACCGGGGTGCCGAGATCCCTGTTCCGCGCAGCTCATGTAACTCCAATGCCGCTGCTTGCCTGGACAAATGCCGTCAGCAGTCCCAACCACAAACCGAGGCCGGCAGCCCGCGCTTCACACGTTGACGCGCTTCATGGGGCCGGGGCCGCGGTCAAGCGCGCGTGGGCCTCACTGAGCAGCTGCCGGGCAGCAGCTATCTCGTCTGGCTTCAA
>DATHVV010000038.1:0-7070 GCA_035461105.1 Longimicrobiales bacterium
GCCAGGGACTGCAGCGTGATCTCCACGTGGGAGAGATCCACGAACTCGGCCATGCGCGCCGTGCGCCCCTTGATCTCGCCCGGGGTCTGCGGGCCGCGCAGCAGCAGCACGCAGAGCGCGGCCTGCTCCGGGGCGTGCAGGGGCAGCGTGTCGCCGAGCAGATGGCGGTAGCGCTTCACGCGCGAGTCGCTCCGGTGCACCTCGCGGACGAGCGAGCGGCGGATCAGCTCGCGCACGCCAGTGGCGACGTCGGCTTCCGCCAGCGTCATCACCGGCGCCCGGTTCGACGCCTGGTTGCACGCCGCGGTGAGCGCGTTGAGCGAGAGCGGGTAGTTGTCCGGCGTGGTGAACGCCTTCTCGACCAGCGCGCCGAGCACGCGTACGGCGACGGCATCGAGCGGATCGCTCGCGAGATCGGGAACGGCGGCGTCCGCGGGCACGGGATCAGTCCTGGAGGAAGGCTCTACGCAGGCTCGTCGAGCTCAAAATACTCGACGCTGCGCACCACCGCGAGCGGCACGAGGATCGGCACGCCGGACGCCAGGCTGCGGCGGGTGCAGATGAAGTACACGCCCCGGTCGTTCTCGTAGAGGATGAGGAGGACCGGGTCGCGGGTGACGGGATGCGGCTCGCCGACGCGCACGTCGCATGCCTCGCCGCCTGACACGTACTGCAGGCGGTAGCTGCGCTCGTCCCCGAAGCTGCCGCCCAGCCGCTGCACGATTGCGGCCCGCACGGCGGCACGCTGCGCCGCGGTTTCGGTGGTGGGAATGAAGTACTTCATCGCGCCGCGTTCACCGGTCGGCTCCGCCGGGAACCTGCCGCCGCCTGCACCTCCAGGACGTTCCCGTAGTCCGTGCGGTCGATGAGCATGCGGTACGGATCGATCCCGGCGCGGGCCGGCGCGCGCGGGACGGTGACGCGGATCGTCTGCTCGCCGCTGCGGATGCGGTGCCGCCGGAGGTAGAGCGGCTCGCCGGGACCATCGCCTTCGCCGGCTGCGAAGACGCCGATCTCGACCAGGTCGTCCATCGGCACCTCGGTCTCGTTGCCGGTGCTGTCGGCGTGCAGCTTCTTCGCCACGACGTCGAGCGTCACCTGGTACCCGCCGGCTGTAGTGCGCTCGACGACGGCACGCTTCGTTTCGACATCCCACAGCGTGACGGTCTCGAACCAGTCCGTGAGCAGGTACCGGAGCGCCTCGGGAGTGACGGCCCGCAGCTCGGCTAGCAGGTCGAGCGACGTCGGGTACGGCGGCCTGCCGTCGCGGTGCTTCTCGAAGTAGCGCCGCAGCGCGGTGTTGACGCGCTCCTCCCCGATGTGCTCGCGCAGGGTGTACATGGCGATGGCGCCCTTGCGGTACGCGATGTAAGGCTGGTCCTCCACCTCGACCAGCGGCACCTCGCGCGCCTGCGTCGCACGCCCGCGCAGGTAGCGCTCCAGCTGGAAGCCGTAGACGCGGCGCGCCATCTCGAGGCCGTACGTCTTTTCGGTCACCATCATGGCGCTGTAGTTCGCGAGCGACTCGGACAGGAAGCCTGCGCCCCGCACGCCCGCGGCGCCCCGCACCCATCCGCCCCACCACGTGTGCGCGACCTCGTGCGCCGTCCCGTAGAACGGCTGGTCCACCTCGCCCTCCCGGACGCGGCTGAAGAAGACATCCTCGGTGAAGGCGACCGTGTGCGGGTGCGCGCTGCCGAAGCCGCCGTAGCGCGGGATCTCGACGATGCGCAGCTGGCGGTCCGGGTAGGGGCCGAACTGCGCCGTGTAGTACTCGAGCGACGCCTTCATGCCCCGCATCATGCGGTCCAGGTTGTCGGTATGCGCGCGGTGGTGGAAGATGCTCAGGGGGATGTCCTGCCACCGGTCTTCGCGCAGCGCGTAGCGGGCGGAGAAGACGGTAGCGCCGAAGGCCGTCGGCTGCTCGGTCGCGTAGTGGAAGTACCGTCGCCCGTTCTCCATCCAGCTCCGCTGCAGCGCACCGATGGTGACCGCCACCTGGTCGGCGGCCGTGCCCACGATCATGTCCACGTCCACGAGATCGGCGTCGCGCCAGGGCCAGCGGTCCTGCAGGCTCGCGGCGTCGCCGGGCCCGGGCGCAGCCGGCCGGGGCGCAAGACCGAGGTGCTCCCGTGCCTCGTCGTCCGCCAGCTCGAACATCGGCTGGTAGCCGATGAACGGGAGCCAGCTGCGATTGAAGGAAGCGCCGTTGCCGACCACATCCGTCTGGAGCCCGCTGTTGGGGAAGCCGCGCGGACGGAACGACACGTCGAACCCGAGCTGCAGCGACTCCCCCGGCTCGAGCGGCTGCTCGAGCGCGTAGATCCGGTACCCGAGCTCCTCGTCGATCAGCACGGGCGCGGCCGCGCGCTCGAGCGAGATCGAGCGCGCCCGGACCTCGGGGCGCAGGTACACGTGCACCGAGTCGATCGGCGTCTCGGTGCGGTTCATCAGTCGGTAGCTGCCGCGCAAATCCACGGCCGGCTCGGCGGGATGGATCTCGACGCGCAGCCCCGCGGCGGCGATCGTCGGCTGAGGGGTGTCCGCGTGGCGAACGTACCGCTGCTCGTACTCAGCCCACCGGGCGGCGCGCTCCATCGGTGATCGGTACTCGTTCAGCACGTTCGTGTTGTAGAAGATGAACCCGCCGAGCCCCAGGATGAGCGCGATCGCCACGCCGGCCGTGCGGAGCACCGGCTTCGTGAATCGCACTCCGGCCTGGCGGAGCCGGCGTCGCACACCCCCCGGCTCCCGGCCGCGCACCCACGACACGCTCGCGACCACCGCCAGCAGCAGCGCCCACGCCGCCCAGTACGCCTTGAACCAGGCGAACGGTCCGATGAACGGGCCGAAGCCGTTCATGTCCGAGTACGTCCACCCCGGATCGCCGTTGTAGACCAGCAGGTTGTGACGGATGCCGAACGCCGGGGCGATCTTCGTGAACAGGACTGCCAGCGCCACGATGACGTGGCCGACGTACTTGTGGTTCACGAGCACGTGGATCGTCATGGCGAGCACGGCGAGGAGCAGGTACTCGGAGAGCTGCAGCCCGAAGACCACGCGCAGGTAGAGCCCGGGCTCGAACCGGTAGTAGCCTTGGAGCGCCTGGATCAGGAGGCCGCCGATCATGGCTGCGGCGAGGAACAGCACGAGCATCGCGGCGAGGGCGAGGAGTCGGCCCAGGAGCGCAGCCCCATCCGGCAGGGGCGCGGCGTCGGCGATCTCGGCCACGCCGGTGTCGCGATCCTTCCAGACCAGCTCGCCCGCGTAGAGGATGAGCAGGAGGTGGGGCACGAGCGCGAAGCGGGTGCCCAGGACCGTTTCGGTCACGAGCAGCGTGACCGGCCACGTGGAGGTGTCGAAGACGGTGCTGCCCACGTTCCAGCCCCAGAGGAGCGGGAGGCCGGTGCAGGCCAGCAGCACCACGGCGAACCAGCGGCTCGCCGCCGCCTCGGCCAGTGAATGGCCCGCGATCGCGAGCACCTGTCGCAGCGTGGTGCGAAAGCCGAACGACCCGACGACGCGCGGAATCGCCAGTGGTACGGGCCGCATGGACTCCGGGCCGACGATGGCGCGCCGCGTTCGGCGCCGACCGCCGATACCCGCGTGCTCGAAGCGGAACGTGCGATGGAGCAGCGCGAGCACGGCCATCGCGACCGCGAGCCAGGCCAGGCGGTTCCACCCCAGCATTTCGGGCAGGCCGAGCAGCCGCGCGTTCTGCTCGGCCGCCGTCAGGTACTCCGCCAGCTGCTGCAGCGTGCAGAGTCCGAGCGGGTCGACCAGCAGGACCAGCGCGGCACTCTGGATGTGGCCCGCGTAATTGGCCGCGACCACGTTGCCGATCAGGAGGCCGATCGCGGCCAGGTACACCGGGACGACCTGCCGCGTGAGGGCTGCGGTCGTGAACAGGAGCGCGCCGACCAGGACCAGGTTCGGCAGCAGCAGGAGCAGGTACGGCTGCAGGTATGCGGAGAGCCGGAACGGGCCGACGATCCCCTCGGGGTTGAGAAACGACGCGAGCGTGGCGATGAACAGGCCGAGCGGGACGGCGAGCGCGACGATGGCGTTCACCGCCAGCGCCGCGAGAAAGCGGCCACCGAGATGTTCGGCCTTCCGGAGCGGCGATGTGAAGAGCAGCGGGTCCATCTCCACCGCGACGTCGCGGACGGCCGCATCGCCGAAGAGCGCCGCCGTGACCAGCATGCCGAGCATGCCGGCGATCAGGGTGAGCCCGGCCAGCCGGATCGGGGCGTTCAGGTGGATGACGTCGCTGTCCGCCGTGGCATGGAAGACCAGGAACGCCACCAGCAGGAGGGCGCCGGCGTAGATCCAGGTGGACCCGCTGCGCAGCCGGTACGCGAGCTCGTAGCGGAAGACCTCGCGCAGCTTCACGACGCCGCTCCCGCCGCTTCCGGGACCGACGCCCGCTGGCCGTGGTGCCCCGCCATCACGGTGAAGTACACGTCCTTCAGGTCCGGCTCGACCGGCTCGAAAGCCGCTCCCGGCGACGTCTCCGCGTGCACGCGCACGAGGGTTCGCCCGGCGAGCAGCCTCGTGGAGATCACCGGCAGCTCCCGCTGCACGCTCGCCAGCTCCTCCCGGCTCACGGTGCGCCGCCAGATCCGGCCCCGCAGCTGCTCGATCGTGCGGGCCGGCTCCGCCTCGAGCAGGATCTCGCCCCGGTCGATGATCGCCATGCGGCTGCACAGCTCCTCGACGTCCTCAACGATGTGCGTGCACAGCAGCACCACGCTGTCCTCGCCGATCTCCCCCAGCAGGTTCAGGAAGCGGACACGCTCCTCCGGATCCAGGCCCGCAGTCGGCTCGTCCACGATGATCAGCCTCGGGTTGCCGAGCAGCGCCACCGCGACCCCGAAGCGCTGGCGCATGCCGCCGGAGAACGTGCCGAGCTTCTGCCCGCGCACCTCCCACAGGTTCGTCTGGCGGAGCAGCGACTCGACCACGTCGCGCCGCGCACCGGCGTCGGTGATGCCTTTCAGCACCGCGAAGTGCTCGAGCAGCCGCTGCGCGCTCACCTTCGGGTGGAAGCCGAACGACTGCGGCAGGTACCCGAGCGTCCGGCGCACCTCGTCCTTGCGCCGGGAGACGTCGAGGTCGTCCAGGTGGATCGACCCCTCGTCCGCGTCCTGCAGCGTCGCGACGATGCGCATCAGCGTGGACTTGCCGGCGCCGTTCCGGCCGAGCAGGCCGAACATGCCGACGGGGATGCTCAGGCTGACGTCGTGCAGCGCACGCACGCCGTTCGGGTACGTCTTGGAAACGTTGCGAATGGCGAGCTGCATGTCGGAAGCCTGCACTCTCAGATGAAACGGAACAGGGGCGGGAACGCGATCACGACGATCGCCGCCCACACGGCGTAGACCGGCAGATAGCGCGTCTGCCAGCGCTCCAGGTCCGAGAACGTCCCGCCACCACGCAGGAAGCGGATGTAAAGCACGGCGGACCAGGCGAGGTTGACGAGCAGGATCACGTTCAACCCCAGCGCGGCCATCCGGTTCGGCGTGAAGCCGTACTCGGTGATGCGCCCGGCAATAGCCCAGAGCGCGACCGCGTCCACGAGCAGCGCGCTCACCACCAGCACCACCTGCAGTACGTCGAACGCGCCGGCGGGCGCGCGCGGGTCGCGCGCCGAGACCGAGTAGAGCAGCAGCCCGAGGATCACCACCAGCAGCAGATCGAACGCGATCAGAATGTCCCGGTCGGTGATGCCGCGCCCGGTCACCACCAGCGTCACCAGGAACGTGATCAGCACGGCGGCGAAGAGCGGCGTGAAGAGACGCGTCAGCACCGGCGCCATGTTCTCGATCACGCTCTGCTTGGCCTCGACCAGCCAGGACGCTACCAGCACGGCCCCGGCCGCGCCGCAGGGCAGCAGCCACGACTGGACGAACGGCTCCGCGTCCATGCCGATCGCCTGGAAGATCATGAAGACGAACGCCGTGAGCACGCCGCCGCCCAGCGCGATCAGCACGTAGTAGATGAACAACTCGCCCGTGAAGCGGATGAAGTCCATCCGGCCCTCGACCTGCTTCCAGCGGGATGCGGCGTACGCCACGCCCACCGTCAGCCAGAGCACGATCGGCAGGTGCAGCGCCGCGAGCAGCAGGGTGTAGCCCGGCTCCACGTCGCCCCCGGCGGACACGCTCGTCGCAAACGGGTACGCGTTGATGAACACCGCACCCGCCGCGAACACCACCGCCAGCCAGCGGAGCAGGCCGGGCGCGAGACGTCGTTTCCACGCGAAGTAACCCACCAGGAGCGGCAGCACGAAGAAGCTCACGTTGCGGACGTAGAAGAGCGCGTCCTCGTCGAGCTGCAGCCCGAAGAGCTCGGGCAGCTTGACCAGCATGCCAGCCGCGACCGCGAGCGCGAAGGCCATGATGCCCTCGGTGCGGCCCCACGCGCGCGGCTGGGCGACGTCCGCCTGGCCGACCACGAGCTGCTTCCAGAGGCGGTCGGAGTGCTCGCGCGCGAACTCCCGCGACACGGCGTCCAGGTCCCCCATGCGCTTCACCGCCACCAGGAACGCCTCGTCGGTGGCGAGCCCCGCCGCCTCCAGGCCCGCCACCTGCTCGCGCAGGTGGTCTTCCAATTCCGCAACATCGACGGAGTGGATCGCCTGCCGCCGGCGGAGGTAGCTCCGCCACCGATCGATCTGCTCCTCGAGGGATACCACGTTTTCGGGCGTCGACATCTCAGGCTCCGTATGCCAGGGGTGCGGCGAAGGCCGGCGAGTGGGTCGTGAGGGAAACGGAGACCGCCTGCCAGATGCCCCGCAGCGTGGCGTCCACCGCCTGCCACTGCCTGCGCTCCTCAGCGAGCTGTTCCCGGCCCCGGGACGTGATCCGGTAGTACTTGCGGCGGCGGCCGCTCTCCGCGACCTCCCACCGCGCCTCGACGTGCCCCAGCCGCTCGAGCCGGTGCAGCACCGGGTAGAGCATGCCGTCGGTCCACTCCATGTGGCCGCCGGAGAGCTCCCGGACGCGCTGGAGGATCGCGTACCCGTAGCTGTCCCCTTCCGCCAGGATCGCGAGCACGATCGGCGTCGA
>DATHVV010000039.1:0-4755 GCA_035461105.1 Longimicrobiales bacterium
CGTCACCGGCACAGGCGAGCGCGAGGGGCAGCGGAGCCAGCAGCACGAGGGCCCGGAAGGGATGACGTCGCATGGCCGGAGTGTGACGAAACATCCTCCTCGTGGCAACAATCGAGGCAGTCCGTCTCACCGGCGCTCCCCTGACCGGGACGATTCCTACCCCCGTGTCCGGAAATCCCCCACGAAGAATCACGGTTTTCCTCACTGAGAGGTGCGTTTTGGGGAATTAGGATAGGAGTGTCCGAATTGAGCGGACGTCGCCAACGGAGAAGAGAGATGCTGACCCAGACCGCCGCCCACGCACTTCGCGCCCTGCTCTACCTGGCGCAGCAGCCGGAAGGGATGCTGACGCCGGCGAACCGGATCGCACGCGCGACGGGCGCGCCGGCGAACTACCTGGGCAAGACGCTGCAGGGGCTGGCGGCAGCGGGCCTGGTGCGCGGCACGCGCGGCCGGGAGGGCGGCTACACGCTCGAGGTGCCGGCGACTGCGATTCGCGTGGCGGACGTGGTGGCGGCGTTCGAGGGTGCGGACCGGCCGGAGCGCTGCCTCCTGGGGGACCGGCCCTGCGCGAGCGATACGCCGTGCACGGCGCACCGCCGGTGGCAGCAGGCGCAGCGCTCGGCGAAAGAGTCGGTGGGCGCGATTACGATCGAGGATCTGCTCTCCGGCGCGTCGCCGGAGCGGCTGGAAGCCATGCCGCGGCGCGCCGCGAGCTGAATCAACGAGCAGTACAACCAGCAGGGGGGACAGGCAGATGAGCAGGAACCAGAAGCGCACCATCTGGACGACGGTGATCGTGGTACTGGCGATGGCCGGGGGCGTCCTGGCCATGACGGCGGCGCGCACCACGACCGGCCTCGACGATACGATCCCGCAGCCGAAGCTCGGTGCGGTGAAGGGCGTCGAGGTGGCGACCCTGACCGCGCCCCCGCACGTGCCGCCGCCGATCACGCGCAAGCATGCGACCACGGTGAAGGTCGAGCTCGAGGTGATCGAGAAGGTGATGAAGCTGGCGAACGGGGTGGAGTACGAGTTCTGGACGTTCGGCGGCACGGTGCCGGGCAGCTTCATCCGGATCCGCGAGGGCGACGTCGTCGAGTTCGTGCTCAGGAACCATCACAGCTCGAAGGTGCCGCACAACATCGACCTGCACGCGGTGACCGGCCAGGGTGGCGGCGCCGAGGCGACGATGGTGCTGCCCGGCGAGGATGCCGGGATGACGTTCCGGGCGCTGCAGCCGGGCCTCTACGTGTACCACTGCGCGATGGCGCCGGTGCCGATGCACATCGCGAACGGCATGTACGGCCTGATCCTGGTGGAGCCGGCCGAGGGGCTGCCCGCGGTGGACCACGAGTTCTACGTCATGCAGGGCGACTTCTACACGAAGGGCCGCCACGGCGAGCCGGGGCTGCAGGCTTTCGACTACCAGAAGCTGTACGACGAGAAGCCGGACTACGTGCTGTTCAACGGCGCGGTGGGCGCGATGACAGGCGACAACGCGCCCGAGGTGAAGGCCGGCGAGACGGTGCGCCTGTTCGTCGGCAACGGCGGCCCGAACCTGTCCAGCTCGTTCCACGCTATCGGCGAGATCTTCGACGTGGTACGCATGGAAGGCGGCTCGCTGATCAACCGCAACGTGCAGACGACCATGATCCCGGCCGGCGGCTCCACGATCGTGGAGTTCCGCGCCGACGTGCCGAGCACCGTGCTGCTGGTGGACCATGCGATCAGCCGTGTGTTCAACAAGGGCGCGCTGGCCGCGATCAGGGTGGTGGGTGACGAGCAGCCACTCGTCTTCCAGGAGCACAAGCGCCACCAGACCGCGGACTGACCGACCATGAAGCACCGCTGGCTGCTGCTCGCCCTGCTCCCCTTCCCGCTCGCCATGCCGGCGAGCGGGTCGGGGCGCCCGGCCCCGGAGCTGGTCCGCATCGAGGGCGGCACGTTCCGGCCGCTCTACGCGCAGCCGGGCGAGACCGTGGTCAGCGTCGCACCGTTCCTGCTGGACGCGCGCCCGGTGACGCGCGCGGAATTCGAGAGCTTCGTGCGCGAGCACCCGCGCTGGCAGCGCGGCCGCGCCCCCGCGCTCTTCGTGAGCGCCGGCTACCTGCACGACTGGGCGAGCCCCACCGCTGCGGGCAGCGCGGTGGACCGCGAGCTGCCCGTGACCGACGTCTCCTGGTTCGCCGCGCGCGCCTACTGCGCGGCCCGGGCCGCACGCCTGCCCACCACGAACGAGTGGGAGTTCGCCGCGCGAGCCGACGAGCGGCGCCCGGATGCCGCGTCCGGCAGCGGCTTCCGGCAGCGGGCGCTGGAGCTGGCGCTGGGACGTCGCCCCGAGCCGGCGGGCCGCGGCTTCCAGGACGTGCGCGGCGTCTTCGCGCTGCACGGCGGCGTCATGGAGTGGGTGAGCGACTTCCAGTCGATCTTCGCGGGCAGCGATTCGCGCGTGACCAGCCGGCGCGACCGCAACATGACGTGCGCCGCCGGCGCGACCACGAGCGGCGACTCGGGCGACTACGCTGCATTCCTGCGCTACGCCTACCGCGCGACCGTCGAGGGTCGCACCACGACCGGCACGATGGGGTTCCGCTGCGCCAGGAGTGCATCATGAAGCAACGGCTCGCGATCCTCGGCCTCGCCCTGCTCGCGCCGGCCGCAGCGGGCTGCATCGCGGAGCGCGGCGCCGCCGCAACGGATCACTCGCCTTACGGCGCGACCGAGGCGGCGCCGGCGGCGGCCGAGGCGGCGCCGACGGCGGCCGCGCATGCGCACCACGGCGCGCAGCCGATGGGGGCGGATGTGCCGATGACCGGCATGTCCATCCATCACCTGGCCTCGGAATGGCGCGACCAGCACGGCGCGGCGCGGCGGCTGGCGGAGCTGGGCGGCCGGCCGCAGGTGATCGCGATGGTCTACACGAACTGCGGGTCGGCCTGCCCGCTCATCGTCGGTGACATGAAGCGGCTCGAGGCGACGTTCCCGGAGTTGGGCTTCGTGCTCGTCTCCATCGACCCGGAGCGCGACACGCCCGGCCGGCTGCACGAGTTCGCCACCGGCTCGCGGCTCTCCGAGCGCTGGACGCTGCTGAACGGGGACGAGGACCAGCTCATGGAGCTGGCCGCGGTGCTCGGCGTGCGCTATCGGCGCGTGTCGGAGAACGACTTCATGCACTCGAACGTGATCACGGTGCTGAACGCGGCGGGCGAGATCGTCTACCGCCAGGAAGCGCTCCGCGAGGTCGAGGGCACGATCGCGGCGATCCGCAGGCTGGGCTCCAGCTAGCTTGGCATTCGGCGTCGTGCGTCGTATGCTCCGCCGTCATGATCGTGCACCTGGTCGACGGCACCTACGAGCTGTTCCGCCACTTCTACGGCCTGCGCCGCTTCCACAAGGACGTCGACCCGCCGTTCGGCGCGGCGCTCGGCGTGCTCCGCACCATCCTGCAGATGCTCGAGGCCGGCGCCACCCATATCGGGGTCGCGACCGATCACGTCATCGAGTCCTTCCGCAACCAGCTCTGGCCGGGGTACAAGACCGGCGCCGGGATCGAGCGGGCGCTCCTCGCGCAGTTCCACCCGCTCGAGGAGGCGCTGTCCGCCATGGGCGTCGTGGTCTGGCCAATGGTCGAGCAGGAAGCCGATGACGCCCTGGCCGCGGCGGCGCACCGGGCGGCGGCGGACTCGCGCGTGGCGAAGGTCTGCATCTGGACGCCCGACAAGGACCTGGGTCAGTGCGTGCGTGGCGAGCGCGTGGTGCAGATGGACCGGCGCGGCAACCGCATCCGTGACGAGGCCGGCGTCATCGCGAAGTTCGGGGTCGGGCCACTGCTGATCCCGGACGACCTCGCGCTGGTGGGCGATGCCGCCGACGGCTATCCCGGGATCCCGGGCATCGGCGCCGCGACCGCCGCCCGGCTGCTGAACCGGCACGGGCCGATCGAGAGCTTCCCGCCGGAGGTGCTCGGCGACGCGCGCGAGCTGGCCGTGCTGTTCAGGACGCTGGCGACGCTGCGTACCGACGCGCCCGTATTCGACGACGTTCGGGCGCTGGAGTGGCGGGGCGCCGAGAGCAGTTTCGCGGATTACGCGGAGCGCTTCGGCGACCCGCGCCTGGTCGAGCGCGCCGCTCGCGTGCGCTGAGCGGGCTTCAGGCGCGTCACGGACCGATGCGCGACCCGGAGGCCGCGCATCGGTCCGTGCGCTGACGCGCCGGTTACTTCGCGGGCAGCTCCAGCGAAGCGGTGAGCGCGCGGTCCACGCGTGCCCTCGACTCGGCCAGGTGGGCGCGTGTCTCGACGTCGAGCGAGCCGGCCGACGCCGCGGTCGCCAGGCGGCGCGAGAGCCGCGTCAACTCGAGCCGCGCGAGCGAGCGCGCATCCTCCGGCGCCGGCCGGGCGGTCGGAGTCGGCCTGAGATCGAGCAGCTTCGCGGACATCACCTCGATGTGAGCGCGCTGCAGATTGCGCCGGAACGAGCCGATGTTGCGGGGTGCCCGCGGCGCCTGCCCCAGCTCGCTCCAGACGCCATCAGTGACGGTGCGGAACAGCTCGGCGACCGTGTAGCTCTCCTCGCCGTCCGGCATGCGCACGGTGTTGTCGATCATGCGCGCCAGGCGGCCGTTGTGCAGGAGCTCCTCGAGCAGCCACCGGTGCATGACCCCGACGGTCTCGTGCATCGGGAAATCGATGGGCACGCCACCCCAGCTGATCCAGTCGCCGAAGCGGTTCGGCGCCAGCTTGTTGAGCAGCTC
>DATHVV010000040.1:0-20942 GCA_035461105.1 Longimicrobiales bacterium
GCCGGCCAGGAGGACGACCCCATCGACAAATCCGATACGGCCATCCAGTGCCAGTACGAGCAGGAGCAGCGACGCCGCGATCATGAGTGGTACGTCGACCCGGACCAGCCGCGCGGTCACGGCGATCGGCGCCGCCACGGCGGTCACCCCCAGAATCAGGAGGATGTTGACGATGTTGCTGCCGATGACGTTGCCCAGCGCGATGTCAGGCTGATGGTTGAGCGCCGCGAGCAGGCTCACGGCCAGCTCCGGCGAGCTCGTTCCGTAGGCGACCACGGTGAGCCCGATCACGATCGGGGCGATGCCGAGCGCGCCCGCCAGGCGGGAGGCGCCGCGCACGAGCAGCTCGGCACCCGCCACGAGCACCAGCAGCCCGGCCCCGAGCAGCAGCAGGGGCATCACGAGGGGCAGCGCTCCAGCTGGCTCACGCGGTGCCGGCCGTCGCGCGGCACCCAGCAGTGCAGCCCGCACGCGATGAAGCCGGCATCACGGAACGCCTCGCGGTACCGGCTCTCGCTGCGGTGATGCCAGCCGCTGCGGTCGCCTACCATGTCATCACCGCTCGCAAACGCCTCGATGTAGGCGAGGCCGCCGCAGAGTCGGCGCATGTGCTCCAGGCCGGCCTCCAGCTCGGGCGTCGATACGTACTCCAGCACGTCCGCGCACACCACCAGGTCGAACGGGCCGCCGAGACGCAGGCGGTCGAGCGTGCCCAGCGTCCCCGCGCGGATGTTGCGGCGCGTGCCGTACCGGCGCAGCACGTACTCGCTGCTGTCCACACCGACGTAACGGAGGCGGGGCCGCATGCGCCGCAGCACCGCGCGCCAGGGCGCTTCGCCGCACCCCACGTCGAGCACCGAGCGCGCCGGCCGGCCGAGCACGTACTCGGCCGCCGCCAGCGCGAGCCGCACCTTCCGGCGCACCGCCTCCGGCTGCACCACGGCACGGGGCGAGCGGTACCAGCGATCGAAGTAGGAGCGGTCGTATTGCTTGCGGGTCACGGCGGGAATATTCCCGCCACGCTCGCGCCCGGCCAGTGGCGACCGGCGGACGGCGCCTATTGCAGGCGCATACCGAACCTGGGACGGAAGCTCGCCATGGCTCTCGTCATGCACTCGCGGAGCGCGTCGCCCGTGCCGTCGCAGCTGAGCTGATCCTTGTCGGGCGCCGCCACCATGATGAAGTCCACGTGCCCGTCACGGCGGATGTAGAGCTTGCCGTAGCCGGGCGCGGCCAGCCGATATCGCATGCCCGCGATGTGCCCGACATCGCTGACCTTGCTGGCCGACCCGCTCACGATCGCGAACCGCGGCTCGGCCTCCCCCTCCGTCTGGATGACCTGCAGCGAATGGTCGTGGCCGCCGGCGAAGACCAGGGGCGGATATACCCGGAACGAGCGCTCCAGCGACCGGGTCAGCTCACGGTAGGGTATGGAATTCAGGTCCTGCAGGATCGCGCCCGAGCGGTTGAGCAGGTAGCGCAGCCCGAACGCTTTCCACAACCCCACGTTGCCGCCGTGCGGGCTCGCCGACCGCCAGGGGTGGTGCGCCGCGAACAGCACGACGCGGCCCCGGCTTCGTCGGAGCGCATCCTCCGTCTGGCTGAACATGCGCGCCTTGCGCGCCGCGTCGCTGGCGAGCAGCCACCACGCGGTGTCGTAGAGCAGAATCGTGAGGCGGGTGCCGATGTCGAGGACGGCCGGACCGGGCTCCCCGGCTTCCGGCAGCAGCCGCACGCGCAGCCCGTTCGCGCGGCGCCGGTCGAGGAAGCGCTCCAGCTCCTGGAGGCGCGCCACGCCCTCCGTGTTCCGCGCGTTACCCCAGTCGTGATTGCCCGCCATGAAGAAGGCCCAGCCGCGCTCGCGCGCGGCCGGCCCGGCAACCACATTCGCCTGCGCCTGCACGACCAGCGAGTCGCGCGCGTAGCCGGCCTCGTCGGCGGCGCTCATGCCGTCCGGGTAGACGATGTCGCCCAGGTAGAGCACGACCACCGACGTATCGCCGCGCAGCTGCCGTGACCATGCCTCCACGTCGCCGCGCAGCACGCTCATCACCGGGTAGCGCTCCTCGATGGCGTGTCCGGCATCGCCCACCAGGAACACCACCGTCTCGACGTCCGCCGCGGCCGGCTCCGGAATCATGCTGGGCGGCAGGTCCGGGATATACGGCTTGCACGCCGCGACCAGCAGGGCGACCATCGCCGCGGCCACGATCCCGCGCCTCATGGTACGCTGATGCGGATCAGTACCGGCGCCGATGTACCGCTCGATCCCGTGATGTCGTCGTCCCCGCTCGCCGTGAGCGCCCCCAGCACGTACCCGATCGCCAGCCCGGCTCCCGCCCCGATCGCCGCTCCCGCCCATCTGCCTTCCGGTTCCCTCCAGACCAGGCGACCGATCACGTAGCCTGCCATCGCGCCTCCGCCAAAGCCCGCAAAGCCCATGATCACGGCCCGCCTGAGGCGCTCCGGGCTGTAGATGCCCAGCCCCGTGCCCAGCGACGCCCCGGCGATCGCGGGCAGCGAACGCCAGCCGAAAACGTCGTCGAAATCATGGATGTATTTGCCCGCGCGGGCTTCGGCCACGATGATGCTGAGCGCCACGTAGCCGCCACCCATGATGCCGAGCACTCCGCCGGCTGCGGCCGGCAGCACGCGGAAGCCATCATCCTGCGCCGCCGCCCGCCCGGGGCAGAGGAGCGCGGCCGCAAGCAGGGCGCACCGGAGTAGACGCATTGCAGTCATTCGTTTAGGTGAGCCTCACGCCGTTCGCTGGAGCTTTTGCAACTTCCGTGCGTACTCCGGCGCGGCACCGTTCGTGCCTCCGGACACGAGGACAGAGGAGAGGTGAGATGAACCTGATCTGCGCGCTCGTGCTCGCGCTGCAGCAGCCGTCCGCGCTCCCGCCGGACACCGTCTACGCGACGCCGGCGCTGCGCGAGTTCGTGGGCCGTGCGGCCGCCGCGAATGCGGCGCCTCCGCCGGGGCTGGAGAACTACTACGCCCGGATCGAGACGGAGCTGGCGTTCGTGCGGGCCGAGGCGGACGGTCGCGAGGTAGTGCTGCAGCTGGAGCAGATCGCGAGCGACCTGCACTGGCGTCGCGATGGCGGCATGCTCCAGGAGCTGGTCGGTTACCGATCGCAGACACTGGGTGCGACGTTCTCCGGGCTCAGCTTCTTCGAGGTGCCCTGGCTGGTCCCGACGCTTTACGGCGATCGGCTCGATCTGCTGCGTACCAGTGAGCCGGTGCGGGGCGAGAGCGGCCGGGTGCGCAACCGGCGCGCGGTTCATCCGTTCGCGACCGGGCGCGATGACGTGTATCGCTTCTCGGGCGGCGACACGGTCGATGTCATCCGCCTTCCGGACCGGACCATCCCGATCGTGCGCGTGCGGGTGGAGCCGCGCACGCAGCCGAGCCGGCCGACGCTGCTGTTCACGGGTGATGTGGACGTGGATGCGACCCGGCTGCACATCGTTCGCATGCAGGGCCGGCTGGTGCCGAGCGGGCGGCGGGAGACGTGGGGGTCCCGCCTGATTGGTGCCGCGTTCGCGGGCGTGCTCTTCGTGCGCTTCGAGAGCGGCGAGTACGACGAGGCCTACTGGCTGCCGCGCGAGCAGCGCTTCGAGGTGCAGGCGATCTCGCGTCTCGGTGAAGGTCGCACGGTGTTCCGCGCCATCTCCCGCTTCGTGGACGTCTACACCAACGACGAGCGCGCCGAACGCCTGGCCGCCGACCCGGACACGTTCCCCTACGGGCGGTTCCTGGAGCCGGACCTCGGGCGGATCTCGGGCTTCGACGACTGGCACCTCTCGATCGGCTCGCTGGTCGGGACCGCGACGGCTACCGACTTCGACGTGTACGCACCACCGCGGCTGGTAACGCCGCGCCGGGAGGCGCGCGTCGCTTTCGGCACGCGCTACTTCTCGCAGCTCCTGCGCTTCAACCGCGTCGAGGGCGTCTACACGGGACTGGGACTGTACGCCCAGTTCGGCCGGGCGGCGCCGGGACTGGTCGCGCGCGCGCACGGCGGCTGGGCCTGGAGCGAGCAGACCGCGCGCGGCGGCGTCGAGCTGATGCAGCGCACCGGACCGTGGGAATGGGGCGCGCGCGCGGAGCGGCAGCTCGCGCACACGAACGATTTCCTGACTTCGCTCGAGCCGGACCCGGGCGTGCCGCCCCTGATCGGAGCGACGGAGTACGATTACGTGGACCGGCGTATCGCCGGGCTCGTGGTGCGCCGCCATCCCGCCGACTCGCTCGCGCTGCGCTTCGAGGTGGCGCGCGCGGGGGACCGCAACGTTACGCGCAACCTGCAGCAGCCCGGCGAGATCGTGGACCCCGATGACACCTCGCGGCCCAACCGTCCGGCCGCGGAGGGCGACTACTGGCTGACCCGCGGCGAGCTTCACCTGAACCCCTCCGCGGGCGCGCTCTCGCTCATGCCCGGGGCCGGGCTGCGCCTGGCCTATGAAGGGGCCTACGGCGGGCTGGAGTGGCAGCGCCTGGAAGCAGGCGTGAGCAGCCGCATCATGAGCGGACGGTGGACGATCGCGAGCCGTCTGGACGGCGGCGTGCTGCTCGGGCCCACACCGCCGCCGCAGGCGCTCTTCGAGCTGGGCTCGAGCGTAGGTCTGCCCGGGTTCAGCTACAAGGCGTTCACGGGCGACCGGGCGGCGCTCGCGCGCGGCAGCGTCGGCTTCACGCTGCCGCTCCTCAACGCCCCCGTGCGGCTCGGCGCCCTCTACCTGCCCGCGCCCGCCCCGACGCCCGCCGTGGGTATCCAGGCCGGCTGGACGGAAGCCTCGGCGGCGACACAGGCCATGATGGACACGTACGGCTGGCGCACCAGTGATGGCGTGCGCGCCACCCTCGACCTGCGCCTGCGATTGTTCGGAGGAAGCGTGAGTGTCGGCGCCGCGCGCCCCCTGGAGCGCGACGCCGACTGGAAGTTCGTCTGGGGCCTGGTGGCCGGCCTTTGAGTCAGCCGCCGTCGCGCGGCTTCGCCTGGCGGGTCGGCCGGGCGGAGCCGCCCGACGGCGCCGCCCGGTCGCTGTCGCCCGAGCGGCTCGCCGGCGTGACCCGGGCGCGGCTGCCGGCGCTGCCGGCGCGACTCTGATCGATGCGAGGACGCGCGGTGCCGGTGGCGGGCGCATCGCCGCGCGTGTAGCCGCGGCCCTTGACCGCCCGCGCGCTGCTCGTCTGCCCGCTGCCGCTGCCCCCGGCCGGAATCACGTAGATCCAGCCCGAGCCGCGCCCCCAGCCATAGCGGTCACAGCCGTAGGGCGAATACGAGTACGGCGAGTAGCCGTAGCAGCTGTAGCGGCTGGAGCCCCAGCCGCTGTTCCACGGCATCCGGCGGCCATACGGGTCGTAATCCGCGAGTGCCACGCGCTCGCGCGGCCGCTCCTCGACCACCTCGAAGTGCTCGGGATAGGAGAGCGCGACGATCACGTCGAGCGTCGAGCCCGGCAGCCCGGCATCCGCCAGGCGAAGCAGCGTCGCCGCGTCCAGCGCGTAGCCCGCACGCCGGGCGGCGAGCAGCGCCTCGAGTGCCGGCGCAGCCACCGCGCGGTACGTCTCGACCACCGCCTCGAGCGAGAGCGGCTGCGCCGCGTGCATCCGCGCGGTCTCACGGGCGAGCGCCTGCGCCGGGTCCGGCGCGAAGCCCTCCGGGTGCTCGGCCATCTCGAGCGCGCGATAGCGGACCACGCGAACGGCCTCCTCGCCCGCTACGTGGACCGACTGCACGTCCACCAGCGACGCGCGCCCGATCAGCGCCAGCACTCCCCGCGAGCTGCGCTCGAGCCCGCCGGTGCACGCCATCTCGGAGCTGAGCAGCAGGCGACGTCCGTCCTGCGACCACTGCGTTGTCTCCACCCCACGGCAGCCACCCTCTTCCACCGCCCCGCTGCCCGGGCGCAGCGCACGCGTTCCCGTCGGCGCACCCTCGCTGAACGTGGTGATACTGACGCCGTCGCCGGAAGGCACGATGCACATGACCCGATCGCCCTCCGGCTTCTCCGCTTCGGATTCCTCCGCGTCCGGGAACGCGAAGGCTCCTGTGGGCGACGCGTCGGCATCGGCCTCGGCGGGCGTCGCCTGCCAGCAACCGATGAAGGGCTGCCAGCGGGGATCCTGGTCGGGGGACGCCTGCAACGCCGCGGCGGCGAGGAGTGCTAGGAGCGCGGACATGTGGACCTCCTCAGAAGCGAAACGAAAGACCCAGCGCCGCCTGGTAGCCGCTCAGGTCGATGCGGTCGAATTCGGCGAACGCGCGGTGCAGATCGGCGGAGCCCCAGCCGTAACGGCCCTCGGCGTTCACGCCCACGCGCGGTGTCACCCAGTACTCGAGTCCGCCGGCCACCTGGGCGAGCGCGCCGCTCCCGCTCGAGCGCAGGTCGTCCCTGAATATGGCGAGTGTCTCGTAATCGACGAAATCTCCGCGCTGCGTGAGCCGGTACCACTGATACCCGCCGCCGGCCTGGAGGTAGGGCACCAGGCGCGCCGGGATCCACGCGTGGGTCGCGATCGATCGCCCTCGCGCCAGCGGGTACCAGCGCAACGACACCGTAACCGGCACCTGCAGCAGCTGCGTGGTCTGCTCGATGGGCAGATCGTCATCGCCGACCCAGTCACGGAAGTCGGACGTGCGCGTCGCCTGCACCCGGGTCACGCCGAGTACCAGCGCGAAGCGCTCGTGCAGCGACACGGCGGCATCGATCCCGAAGCCCTGCGCGGCGAAGTCGCCCCGGTCCAGGGTGAGCTCACCGGTCATGAAGTCGAAGACGTCGCCCTCGGCACGCGGCGCGGCATGCGTGGCTCGCAGGGTGACGCTCAACGCGGGCGCCCGGAACAGGAAGCCATCCTGGGCTCCGGCAGGGACGGCGAGGACGAGCGAAAGCGTCAGGGTGAGAGCGGCGCGGGACAGGTGCGGGACCATGGGCCTCGGGCGGTCGGGGTACACGCAGCCGATGAGCCTGATACGGTGGCGCACGATCGATGTTCCGCGCCCCCGTGAGCGACACGCACCGCGGCATAACCCCCGGGCGGCGCCGCCGCGAGCGCCCGGGGGCATTGCCGCGCCGACCCCGCCGGCCCCACCATGCGGGGGCGCTGCGACCTATCGGGAGCTCGAGATGGTGATCATCACGGTACTCCGCTGGATAGCCCGGCTGCTGGCCTCGGCGGTGGCCGGACTGCTGATCGCGTTCTTCATCGATGAAGGCGTCGGCGACCCGCGCGCCCTGACCGACGCCGAGCTCGGCGGCCTCGGAGCCGTCCTCGTCATGATGACGGGCGCGCTGCTCGGCTGGCGCTGGGATCTCCTCGGCGGAACCCTGCTCCTCGCGGGCTATGGCTTGCTCGCGCTGATCGAAGCCGGCTGGCCACCCCTGCCCCTGGCTGCCTTCGGGGTCGCCGGGGCCATCCTCGTGGCGAGCGGACTCCTGAAAAAGCTGCGGCGGCTGCGCCGGCCCGCAGAGCCGGGTGCAGCCGCCGGGGCCACCACCGCCACGTCCTGAGCCGCCGCCCGCTACTCGACGATCACGCTCGCGGTCATCGACGGGTGCGGCTCGCAGTGATACGAGTACGTGCCGGGGGTGTTGAATACGGCCGAGTACGTCCGCCCGAACTCCAGCAGCGGTGAGCCCCACGCCCCCGCATCCGCGGTCGAGGTATGGGCCATCCGCTGATTCGCCTCGGTCTCGCAGTTGATCCAGGTGACGCGCGTGCCCGCCGGTACCCGCAGCTCGCGCGGATGAAACGCGAAGTCGCGGATCACGACGACGCCTACCCGCCCGATCGTCGTCGAGTCGAGCGGCAGACTGCAATCCGCCAACGGACCGAGCGCGGTCGGGCCGGCACGCTCCGAAAAGCAGGAGACCAGGGCTCCCGCTGCGATGGCGGCCGCAAGAAGCAGCGATTTCATGCGTCACCCCCGCGCGACTTCACCACGATCACGGCCTTCATGAACGGATGCGGAGTGCACGTGTAGGGATACTCGCCCGGCTCGCTGAACACCCGCTGGAAGACTCCGCCGCCCGCCCGGATCAGCCCCGAGTCCCACGCCCCCCGGTCGTGCGTCACCGTGTGCTCCACCTGATCCTCGTTCACCCACCGCACCAGCGTGCCCGCGGCGACTGCCACCGAGCGCTGCCCGTACGACAGGTTGCGAATCACGATCGTCACCGTGTCGCGGCCGCTCACCGGCGCGACCGCCGCCGGGGCTGCCCCCGGCGCTGCCGGCGCCGCCGCCGCTGCCTCCGTCGCCCCTCCGCCGCGGCTCCCGAAGTAGCGAGCGAGCGTGACCGGAATCGTGAACTCGAACCCGTACAGCGTGCGCCCGCTCCCCCGGCTCGCTCCCTGGAGCGTGCCCGTCATCGCATTCGAGACCTGCAGCGACAGCGAATGCGGCGTCAGCGGGATCCGCCACTGCAGAGCCGCTCCCCACGCCGTGTCGTGTGAGCCGTCCAGCACGCGAGCGACGTCCGCTCCCAGCGCCACAGGCCCGAGACGCACCAGCGCGCCCCCGCCCGCCGCCACCAGCCCCTCGCCGCTACCGTACGCGTCCGAGAAGGCGCGAACCGTGCCCAGCGCCCGCACCGGGCCGAACGTGCGGGCCACGTCGAGCGCCCCATCCGCGCTCCGGGCCGCATCGTTGTAACCGCCCTGCACCGAAACCTCGACCGGCACGGCCGCGGGCAGCGGCGACCACCGGGCGAAGACCTCCCACTCGTTCGGGTAGCTCGGCGCCACCGTCGAGGAGGTCGCATAGTGAACCCCGGCAAGCAGGCTCGAGAACGGCGCATACCCGAGCAGGAACGTCGGCGAGCTCGTCACCTTCCGGGCGGGAGCGTCCGTACGCTGGAACCGGTGGAGGAAATGGAAGTAGGCCTGGCCGGCATCACCCGTCCAGCCACCCGTGAGGTTCGGGGTCCGCTCCAGCGTCGACTGCCCGGCCGCCAGCGCCGGGCCCAGCGTCAGCACGCACCCCGCTAACAGTGCCCTGCCCCTCCGGACGCCGGGTCGGCTGCCCGGCCCGCGCGGAGCAATTGTCGGTCGAACCAGCTTCTGCGTCATATCCCCTCCGGATAATCGACACTTCGGCTCGCTTCCCACGAACGAATCGTAATGAGAAACGCACGGACCGGTAGAGTTTTGACAGGCGGATGTCGGGGGACAGATGGGATGAATGGATCACGGCTGTATGCCCACACACGGGCGCCTCGCGCCCCGCGGAGGCCGCCGCCGCGCGCGGGCGCAATCAGCCGAGGGGCAGTGCGAGCGACTCCTTGGCCGTGTGCAGCACGATGGTGGTACGCGTCGATGCGATCGAGGAGATCGGCTGAATCTGATGGTCGAGCAGGTGCGCGAGTGCATCGGTGTCCGCGACGCGCACCTTGACGAAGAAACAGTCCTCGCCGACGACGCGGTGGATCTCCTGGACCGCCGGAATCCGCAGCAGGGGCTCGATGGTCTGCGCGGTGCGTGCGCCCTCTCCGGTTCGAACCATGATGTAGGCGACGAGGCCGAAGCCCAGGCGGCGGGGCTCGGTGCGCACCGTGTAGCCCAGGATGATTCCGCTCTCCTCCAGCTTGCGAATCCGCTGGAATATGGCGGGCGGAGTGAGCCCCACCTGGCGCGCGATCTCGGCGTTCGAGGTGCGCGCGTTGCGCTGCAGGATATCGAGGATGGCGCGATCGACGTCGTCGATTCCCTCGGCCGGGTGCGGCGCCGGCGCGGAAGCGTACCTTGCGGCGGTGACTGGCTCGATCATGGCTTGCTCCTGCGGTGAGCTCACAGCGGTGCCCCCTCAGTATTACGAGAAATGGACTGGGCGGGAAGGGAAGCGGCCTCCCGACGGTGGACTGACGGGAGGCCGCTCACGCCTGGCAACGGTGTCTGCCTGTCGAATCTCCTACGGCACGCGCCTCCGGGCCGTCGAAAACATCCTGGGAGATTCCGCTGGAGAGTACTGTGTTTGATGCTGCCCGCGGCCCGCTGCTGGCCGCGGCGCCTCCATGGGAGGCGCGCGCGGATTGGACGCAAACACCGCGCCGGAACACCCGTGGCCGGGCGGGCGGTGCTAGTCCGGCACGACGCGCCTGCGGGCGGCCGCCAGGTAGCCGGGCTCCAGGTCGAGCAGGTTGGCGATCTTGCGGAGCATGTAGGCCTCGTGCCGGGCGATCTCGCCATCGCTGACGATCAGCCCCCACATGACCTCGGCGAGGAGGGTCTTCTGGCCGAGGTCGTAGCTGTCGCGGACGAGGCTGGTGAACTGGTAGAGGTCGATGGCCGTCTTCCGCTCGGCCTCGGCGAGCTCGACCAGTTCGTGGGCGGTCTCCTCGTCGAGGTCGAAATGGCGCCGGAGCACGGCCTCGATGTGGTCGCGTTCCGCGGCGGTGAAGGCGTCGTCGGCGTGGGCGAGCTCGAGGAGCAGCGCGCAGGCGGCGATGTGCAGGCGGAGGCGGGCCTCCTCCTCGACATCGGAGGCGGCGGCGGCCGGGCGGCCGTTGGTGGGCTCCGGCAGCTGCATTCGTTTCGTGAAGAAGGTGCGTATCGAGTCGAGCATCGCGCGCTCCGCGGTGAGGTCTGAGGCTGCGTCGCTATGATGCGGCCCGGCGGCGCCGGCGGCAACCGGGGCGAGCGGTGTGCGGCCCGGCGGAGCCGGCGGCAACCGGGAGCGAGCCGTGCGCCCCGGGCATGCCGCGGGCGCCGGGCGTTGCCAGCTCGCCGTGTGCGTTGCGCGCTAGCGTTCCAGGAACAGGGGCGCGCCCGGTCCGACGGGGGCGCCGACCAGCATCCAGATCACGAGCATCACCATCCACACGAGCATGAAGACCACGGTGTACGGCAGCATGGTGGCGATGACGGTGCCGATGCCGGCCTTCGGATCGTAGCGGGCCACGAACGCGACGATGAGCGCGAAGTACGTCATCATGGGCGATATGATGTTGCTGGTGCTGTCGCCGATGCGATAGGCCACCTGGGTGAGCTCCGGGCTGTAGCCGAGCAGCATCAGCATGGGCACGAACACCGGTGCCATGATCGCCCACTTCGCCGATGCGCTGCCCATGAACAGGTTGAGGACCGCGGACAGCAGCACGAAGGAGAGCACCAGCGGGATCGCTCCCAGGCCGGACGCCTGCAGCCCCTGTGCGCCCTTCACGGCCACGATCAGCCCGATGTTCGTCCAGTTGAAGTAGGCGACGAACTGGGCCGCGAAGAAGACGAGCACCAGATAGAGACCCAGTGTCTCCATCGCCTTGCCCATCCCGTTCATCACCTGGGCGTCGCTGCGGTAGGTGCCGGCGCCGAGGCCGTAGGCGACCCCGCTGATCAGGCCGAGCAGGAAGATGATCGCCACGATGCCGGACATGAACGGCGAGCGGAGCAGGTCGCCGGTCTCGGGGTCGCGCAGGAACCCGCTGCCGGGGAGGCCGAGGTCCTGGGGCAGCGCGCTCCAGATCAGGAGCAGCGCGAAGACCGTGGTCGCGACCAGGGCGAAACGCAGGCCGCGGCGCTCCTGCGGCGTCATGTCGTGCAGCTCGGCCTTCTCGTCCCCGGTATACTCCCCGAGCCGAGGGACCACGATCTTCTCGGTCACGAACGTGCCGGTCGCGGTGAGCACGAACGTGGAGACTACCATGAAGTACCAGTTCGCGGCGGGATTGACCACGTACTCGGGATCGACGATGCGCGCGGCCTCCTCGGACAGGCCGGCGAGCAGCGGATCGATGGTGCCGAGCAGCAGGTTGGCACTGTAGCCACCGCTCACGCCCGCGAACGCCGCGGCCATGCCGGCGAGGGGGTGTCGTCCGGCGGCGAGGAAGATGGTGGCGGCAAGCGGGACGAGCAGGACGTAGCCGATCTCGCTCGCCATGTTCGACATGATGCCGGCGAAGACCAGCACCATGGTGAGCAGGCTGCGGGGCGCCGACAGGACCAGCAACCGCAGGGCGGCGCCGATCAGGCCGCTGCTCTCCGCGATACCGATCCCGAGCATCGCGACAAGCACCGTGCCCAGCGGCGCGAAGCTCGTGAAGTTGGTGACCATGCCGGAGAGGATCCGGTGCAGCCCGGCGACGGTCATCAGGTTGACGGGACGGACCAGCTCGCCGGTGCCGGGGTGCGTCACTACCAGGTCGAACTGCGCCATGATCCCCGAGAGCAGGACCACGCCCAGCGCCATGAGGGCGAACAGCGTGCCCGGATGGGGCAACGCGTTGCCCACCCGTTCGACGAACGAGAGCGCCCGGTCGAGTCTGCCCTGGGGCGCCGCCGGCACGCCGGATCCCTCCGCCATGTGACTCCCTGCCTTTCCTGCCTCGGCTCCGGGGAAAGCGACCTGCGAGTATCTTCGCCGGGGCCACCTCCCGCAAGTGCGCGCACGATGGGCCGGGTCGGTTACCGACGCACACGTTGCCTGCCGGAGCCCGGGAGCCGGGTCCGGTCGACTCGGCCGTCCTGGTTCGCTTCGCATGGAACCTGCGCCCGCCTGCGGCGTTCCACTGGAGACGGCTCCCCGGCTTCCCGAGACTGCCATGCTCATTCGCCATCGCGACGACATCGCGTCGTCGGAGATCACGCCCGAGGCCGTGTACCTCGATCGTCGCCGCTTCCTGCGCCTGGGTGCCGCGGGCGCGGCCGCGGCCGTGTTCCCGGCCGCGCTGGCCGCCTGCGACCGCGACCGGGCCGCGGGCGCGGCGCCCGCGATCGAGCCGTTCGAAGACGCCCAGGACCGCCTGACCTCGTACGAGCACATCACCACATACAACAACTTCTACGAGTTCGGCACCGACAAGAGCGATCCTTCCCGGCACGCGGGGCAGCTGCGCACGCGACCGTGGAGCGTGGTCATCGACGGGCTCGTCGAGAAGCCGGCGACCTACGCGCTCGAGGATCTGATCGAGCCGCAACGGCTCGAGGACCGCGTCTACCGTCTGCGCTGCGTCGAGGCCTGGTCGATGGTGATCCCGTGGCGCGGCTTTCCGCTCGCCGACGTGATCCGCCGGGCGACGCCGCTCGCGAGCGCGCGGTACGTGGCTTTCCAGACGTTGCACGACCCAGCACAGATGCCCGGCCAGCGCTCCCGCATCCTGGACTGGCCCTACGTGGAGGGTCTGCGCCTGGATGAGGCCATGCATCCGCTCACGCTGCTGGCGACCGGACTCTACGGGAAGGACCTGCCCAACCAGAACGGCGCGCCGCTTCGGCTCGTCGTGCCCTGGAAGTACGGCTTCAAGAGCATCAAGTCGATCGTCCGCATCAGCTTCGTCGAGAAGCAGCCGCCCACTACCTGGGAGCAGGCCAATCCCGGCGAGTACGGCTTCTACTCGAACGTCAACCCCGAGGTCGATCACCCGCGCTGGAGCCAGAAGAAGGAGCGCCGGATCGGCGAGATCCGCCGGCGCGACACGCTCATGTTCAACGGCTACGGCGAGCAGGTCGCAACGCTCTACCGCGGCATGGATCTGAAGCGGTACTTCTAGGACCAGGGCGAGGAGGGTCGAGGTGGCTCGCGCGGGGTGGCGGCGGCTGGTGAAGCCGATCGTCTGGGTGTTCTGCCTGCTGCCGCTCGCGCGGCTCGGGCAGCGCGCGCTCACGGGTGACCTGGGCGCCAACCCGATCGAGCTGATCACCCATCGCACCGGCTTCTGGGCGCTCGTGCTGCTGTGCGCGGCCCTGGCGGTGACGCCGCTGCGCCGACTCACGCGGCAGCAGTGGCTCGTGCCGCTCCGGCGCACGCTCGGCCTGTTCGCGTTCTTCTACGTCGCGCTGCACTTCACGATCTGGATCGGGCTGGACCAGTTCTTCGCCTGGGGCGACATGCTCGCGGATGTGCTGGACCGACCGTACATCACCGCGGGCTTCATCGCCTTCCTGCTGCTGGTCCCGCTCGCGCTCACCTCGACGGCCGGCTGGCAGCGCCGGCTCGGCCGCCGCTGGCTCGCGCTGCACCGACTCGTCTATCTCGCGGCACCGCTCGCCGCACTCCACTTCTACTGGAAGCGCGCCTCGAAAATGGATGTCGCGGACCCGCTCCTCTTCGCCGCGATCATCGCCGCGCTCCTCGCGCTGCGCGTCCCCGCCTGGGTCGCCCGCCGGCGGCGAGCGCGCGCGCGGCCCGCCGCTCCCTCGCTGGCCCGGCGCTGACTCGCCGAGGCACGGCCCGGTCCGCCGGCCTCGCTGGTCCTCTTCCTGCACACGGAGGCACGCGAGGAGGAAGCAATGGCGACGAAGAAATCACCGAAAAAGCGCGCCGCACAGAAGCAGCGCCCGCGTGGAGCCGCCCGCAAGCGGGCGACGAAGCAGCAGGCGTCGAAGCAAGCGGCATCGAAGCGGCGAGCGACCAGGCAGCCGGCATCGAAGCAGCCAGCATCGAAGCGGCGGGCGACCGAGCAGCCGGCATCGAAGCAGCCGTCCGCCCGGTCGGGCACCGCGCGGGCCGGCGACGGCGCGCGGGCGCGCGGCGAGCGGCGCGCCGCGAGCGACCGTGCGCTGCAGCGCGAGCAGGAGCGCAAGCGCTCGGCGCGAGCGAAGCGGCAGCCGAAGGAGCAGCCGCTGCAGCCGACCGACCGCGCCGCCTACCCCGCGGGGCAGCCGGAGCAGCACCTCGCGAAGCCGGGTCACGAGCACCAGCTCGAGCCACGACCTCGCTACGAGGCGCCGACGTACCGCGGCGCCGGCAAGCTGACCGACCGCGTGGCGCTCATCACCGGCGGCGACTCGGGAATCGGCCGCGCCGTGGCCGTCCTGTACGCGCGTGAGGGTGCGGACGTCGCCATCGTCTATCTCAGCGAACATGGCGATGCCGAGGAGACCGCCCGCGCGGTCGAGCGGGAGGGTCGCCGCGCCGTGCTCATCCCCGGCGATGTATCCGACTCGGCTTTCTGCGACGAGGCGGTATCGGCGACGGTGCGCGCGCTCGGCGGGCTCGACATCCTGGTCAACAACGCGGCCTATCAGCAGCACCAGCAGTCCCTCGAGGACATTACCGACGAGCAGCTCGCGCGCACCTTCCACACCAACATCTTCGGTTACTTCTACATGGCGCGTGCGGCGCTGCGCCACCTGAAGCGAGGCGGCGTCATCCTCAACACCGGGTCCGTGACCGGCATGGACGGCTCGCCCGGCCTGCTCGACTACGCGTCCACGAAGGGCGCCATCCATGCCTTCACGAAATCGCTCGCGCAGAACCTGGTCAGGCACGGAATCCGCGTGAACGGCGTTGCGCCGGGACCCGTCTGGACGCCGCTCAATCCGGCCGACCAGGACGCCGACGACGTCGCGGAGTTCGGCACCGACGTGAACGTGAAGCGCGCGGCGCAACCCGAGGAGATCGCGCCGGCCTACGTCTTCCTGGCCGCCGAGTCCGACTCGAGCTACATCACCGGCGAGGTGCTCTCGATCTTCGGGGGCGAGCCGACGAACTAGCCTGGCCCCGGCCGCCCTGGGGGCCCCGGCTGCGCCGGATTCGCGGGGCGGGTCGAGCGTCGCCGGCGGCGCACCGACTAGGCGACCGGCCCGTGTGCGGCGAGCGCCTCGGCATACGCGCGCTCGTCGGTGGCACTGAAGAGCACGAAACGGATCTCGGTGAACACCTGCGGGTGCAGGCGCACGAACCCGATTACGGCGCGCAGCGCGATGCGGGCTGCACGATCGAGAGGGAACCGGTACGCACCGGTGCTGATGGACGGAAAGGCGACGCTCTCGAGCCCCTCCTCCAGCGCGACCGTCAGGGCGCTCACATAGGCGCGCTCGAGCTCGACGTCCTCGCCGTGATCCCCGCCCCGCCAGATCGGACCCACGGCGTGGATCACGCTGCGCGCCGCCAGCGCCCCGCCACCCGTCGCGACCGCCCCGCCCGTGGGAAGCCCATCCGGATAACGACTGGCGCGCAGGCGCTGGCACTCCTCCAGGATCATCGGGCCGCCCTTGCTGTGAATCGCGCCATCCACACCACCGCCGCCCAGCAGCGACGAGTTCGCGGCGTTGACGATCGCGGCCGTGTTCGCCTCGGTTATGTCCCCGCGCGTCAGGTGCACCCGGGTGCCGGCGATCTGGAGCTCGGTCATGGCGCGACGATGGCCGGCCTGCGACACGGCGGCAAGCGGTGCGGTAGACCGCGAGGCTCCCACGCCGTAAATTTCCCGAAGATGGGCGGCTCTGCGCCAGCGCGGTGCTCGCGAGTTGCGGGCGGACATGCGCTGTCGGAGCGCCGGTTATATTGCAGGGGCAGCACTCCCACCGGACGGGGCATCAATGGACACAGGTTCGATCCTGGCGGTGGCGGCCGGCGCGCTGGTGGGCGCCCTGGTGGCCGCGCTCTGGTACCGGGCGCGACTCGCGACCAGCGAGGCGCGGGGCGCGCGCATCCCGGAGCTGGAGAGCGCGCTGCTGATCCGGGAGGAGCGGGCGGCCGAGCTGTCGCGCCAGCTGACCGAGGAGCGGATCGCGGCCTCGGCGTTGAAGGAGCGGATCGAGCGCGAGCGCGAGTCGGCGGGCGAGAAGCTGGCGCTGCTGGAGCAGGCGGAACGGAAGCTGGCGGACGCGTTCAAGGCGATGTCGAGCGATGCGCTCTCGCGCAACAATGAGATCTTCCTCGAGCTGGCGCGCGCGACGCTGGCGCAACAGCAGGAGCGGGCGCAGGGTGACCTTTCGATGCGGGCGAAGGAGATCGACGGCATCGTCGCCCCGCTGCGTCAGTCGCTCGACAAGGTGGACACCCGGATCCAGGAGCTGGAGAAGGAGCGCTCGAGTGCGTACGCCACACTGACGGAGCAGGTGCGTCAGCTGGCGGCCGGGCATGCCCTGCTGCAGCAGGAGACGGGCAACCTGGTAAAGGCGCTGCGGACGCCGCACGTGCGGGGTCGCTGGGGTGAGATCCAGCTGAAGCGGGTGGTCGAGATCGCCGGCATGATCGAGTACTGCGATTTCATGCAGCAGGAAAGCGTGACGACGTCCGATGGCCGGCTCCGCCCGGACCTGCTGGTCCGGCTTCCGGGTGGCCGGACCATCGTGGTGGACGCGAAGGCGCCGCTCCAGGCCTACCTCGACGGCATCGAGGCGAAGGACGAAGCGAGCCGTATGGCCGCGGCCACCCAGCACGCGCAGCAGATCCGGATGCATGTGAAGAAGCTGAGCGAGAAGGCGTACTGGGAGCAGTTCGACCCCAGTCCCGAGCTCGTCGTGTTGTTCCTTCCCGGTGAGTCGTTCTACAGCGCCGCTCTGGAGCGCGACCCGTCGCTGATCGAGGTCGGGGTCGAGCAGCGGGTCCTGCTCGCCACCCCGACCACGCTGATCGCGCTGCTGAAGGCGATCTCGTACGGCTGGCGACAGGAGCGGATCGCAAAGGAGGCGCACCAGATCAGCCAGTTGGGGCGCGAGCTATACCTGCGGGTGCGCACGCTCGCGCACCACTTCGCGGAGATGCGCCGCTCGCTCGACCGAACGGTGACGACCTACAACAAGGCGGTGCGCTCGCTCGAGTCGCGGGTGCTGCCCGCGGCCCGGCGCTTCAAGGATCTCGGTGCGGTCTCGAGCGAGGACATCGAGAGCCTCGAGGCCATCGAGCAGCAGCCACGCGAGCTGCAGGCGCCCGACCTGGTGGTCTCGCTGGAGGGCGAGGAGAGCCTGCCGGCACCACGGGTGATCCAGACTGAGCTCTGAGGCACCCGCAGCCGGGCGGCTTCCGCCGCCCGGGTTCGGAGTGGCACGGCGGGTGCCCGTCTCGTCCATCGGACATTCCGAAGGAGGGCCGTTGGAGGACACGACCGTAAGGGCCGACTCCTGGAGCGACCTGGACGAGCTGCTGTTCGCGGGGTCGTGGAACGAGCGGCTGCAGCGGTTCCGGGCGACGCACGCGTTCCGTGGCGTGGGGCGAACGACGCTCGACCTCCGACACGGCCTGGCCCGCCTGGGCGGCGATTATCCGCGCAAGGAGCGCCACCTGCTGCGCAACTTCCGCAAGTATGCGCGCCGGAGCTTCGTGGGGGACGACTCGATCTGGAACTGGCTCGCGCTCGCCCAGCACCACGGCCTGCCGACGCGGCTGCTCGACTGGAGCTACTCGCCGCACGTGGCACTGCACTTCGCGACGGCCTTCCTGGAGCAGATGGATGTCGATGGCGAGGTGCTGGTGGTCAACTTCGAGCGCGTCGCCGAGCGGCTGCCGGACCCCCTGCGCGAGCTGCTCGTGCGAGAGGGCTCGTTCGTGTTCACGGGCGAGATGCTGTCACAGGTGGCGGCCTCGCTCGGCGAGCTCTGCCGCCTGGCCGATGAGCCGTTCGCGCTGTTCCTGGAACCGCCCTCGCTGAACGAGCGGATCATCAACCAGGCCGCGCTCTTCTCGCTGATCTCGCACGCGGATGTGATGCTCGAGCAGTGGCTCGCCGCGCACCCCGGCACCTGTCGCAGGATCGTCGTCCCCGCCGCACTGAAATGGGAGGTGCGCGACAAGCTCGACCAGATCAACATCAGCGAGCGAGTGCTGTTGCCGGGACTGGACGGACTGAGCGACTGGCTCAGGCGCTACTACTTCGAGCGGCCGGGCGGCGCGCAGTCCTGACCGCCGGACCGGAAAGGACGACGGGACGCCGCCGTGCCGGCGACGTCCCGTCGTGGCGTTACGCCGTGACGTTACGGCATCGTGCCCGGTGCGCCCGGGCCTTCCCCGGTTCCCGCGGCCGGCTCCTCCGGTCGGGGCAGCTCCGCGAGTGGAGCGCGGTCCCGGCTGACCCGCGCGTCCAGGTCGCGCCGCAACTCCTCGATGCGCTGCTGCAGCCGCTCGAGCAGCGAATCCAGGCGCGGCTGCACGTCGGTGACGAACTGGTCGATCTTCGGCTGCACGTCGCGCATGGCGGACTGTGCCCGCGGCCGGATGTCGGCGATCGCCTCCTCCACCTTCGTCTCCAGCTCCTCGAGCGCGCGCCGTATCTTGGGCCGGACGTCGTCTACGGCCTCCTCCACCCGCGATTGCAGGTCGCGCAGCGGATCGCGCCGCCCACCAGGTCCGCCCGTCTCGTTCGGATTCTCCACCTCGTCCTCCTGCCTGGGTGTCCCGCCCGCCGGCCGCGCCGGCGTGCTAGTTCATTACGGTCCTGCAGGCGCCACCGTTTCGGCGTCCGCGCGCCGGCCGGGCGTGTAACTCCGGGTGGCGTGCGCCCGCACCTGATCAGGCATGAACCACGCCTCCCTGAGCTCGCCGCCTGCGTAGCGGGCGGCCTGGTCGAAGAAATGCCGGGAGGCGGGGTCGGCGCTCTGCCCGAACGGAACGACGGCCCAAGCACCGGGCGGGTTGCCGAGCTCGATCAGCGATATCCACGCCGTGCCGCTGCGCGCATAGCGGCGTCGTCCGGTACCGCGCGCCGCCTCGGCGTTGAACGTGGCGCCGGCGGCGAGCGGCGCCGCGCCCAGCGGCTCGCTCGGAGCCTCATCGCGGAACCGCTCCGCGCCGCTCGTGTGCGTTCGCGCCAGGCGGTTCGCCTCGCCCCAGGCGACGCTGTCCGTGCCCCACTCCCGGCGCAGCTCGGAGACTGCTTCCTCGAGTGCCCGGAACGCCGCATAGCTGCCCGGCGGCGATCCTGCGGCCCGCTCCTGCCAGTGGAAGTAGAGGGTCGCGGCGACCGACCCGGACGTCACCACCCCGTTCCACGACCGCAGCCGCTCGACCGCATCGTCGAGCGCCGCGGCGCGCCGGCTGTTGCTGCCACCGACCTGCTCCCACTCGTCGATCAGCACGGCAAGCTCGTGCTCGAGCGCGGGGACGCGGGCCTCGAACGGCAGGCGCTGCGCCGCTTCCAGCGTGATCCGGTCGGCGGCCAAGCCGCCGGGTGCGGCCGGCGCCACGGCGGCCGCGAGTCGATCCGGGTAGGTCGCGTCCATTCCGGCCGCGCGCAATGCCGGGGTACTCACGATCATGCCCGAGGCGGGGTTCAGCAGCTGCGGCCGCTGGTCGAGCGGGGCGGCGGCCTGCCACTCGAAAGCCGGGTCGTTGCCGCTCACCGGCCGGGTGCGCGACGGCGCCTCCGCCCGGCCCGGAGCCGCCGCCTCCACGTACATGATGTTGCCGGCGACGTCCGCGTACATCGTCGCCCCCAAGCTGGCTGCGCCACCCGCCAGGGCGCTGCGGAACGCGTCGAGCGACGTGGCCCGTCCCAGCGCGTACCATTGCGCGAGCGCACCGCCCTCTTCCAGCCCGGCGATCGCTGCGACGTAGGCCGTATCACCGCGGCGCGTGATCACGGGTCCGTGGTGTGTGCGCAGGAAACCGTGCTCCTGCGCCTGCACGCCGGCGGGCGTGTTCACGAGCAGCGTATCGATCCAGGTGATGGCGCGACGCCATTCGTCGCCATGGCGGTACGCGAGGGAATCCTCCGGGTGATCGAACACGACGCGGAAGACGTCCGCGCGGTCGGTGAGTCCGCGAGTGTGGGTCCAGGCGAGCTGCTCGTTGTGGCCGGCGCTCGGCACCGGGGTGCCGAGGCGCGCGACACCGGATACGTGCCAGCCCTCGTCGCTGTGCAGGTGGAGTTCATAGAGCTGGCCACGCCCGAAGAACGGCGCCGTGCGGCTCGCGATCAGGAGCGCCCGGCCGGCCGCGGTCCGCGCCGGCGCCACCGCCCAGGCTGCCGACCCCGAGTCCGGCGCGACCGGCGCCGGCCCGGGAGGTGTCGCGCGTCCATCCGGCGGCGCGATCGTGCCCAGGCGCAGACCGTCGATGACATCCTCGGCGTGCGCATCCCGGTAGCGGGCGAACACCATCCAGGGCTCGTATCGGCCGATGATCCGCCGCAGCGTCCCGGGATGCGCCGCGAGGTAGTGGTTCAGCCCGAGGGCGAACGCGTCCCAGACCCGCCTCCGCTCGGGCGGCTCGCGCGCATACTCCTCGCGCGCCAGGCTCTCGACGCGAAACGCGGCACGTACCAGGTCGGCCGCCAGCC
>DATHVV010000041.1:0-7616 GCA_035461105.1 Longimicrobiales bacterium
CCTCCGCCGCCTGGACGCCTTCCTGCGACGCGGCGCTGCACGGGGCGGCGGTGCGCGATATTCGCGAGGCGATCGCGCGCGGCGACGTCTACCAGGTCAATCACACCGTGCGCTTCGCGGCGGAGGCCGGTACCGGCGACGACGCGCGCGCCGACCGGATCCGGTACGAGCGGTTGCGCCGGGCGCAGCCGCACGCGCTCGCCGCGTACCTGGACCTCGGGGCGTGGCGGGTGCTCTCAGCGTCGCCGGAGCTGTTCTTCCGACGCCGCGGCGACACGATCGAGACGCGGCCCATGAAGGGAACGCGGCGGCGCGGCCGCTGGGCGGCGGAGGACGAGGCCCTGGCGGCGGAGCTGGCGGCCTCGGAAAAGGACCGCGCCGAGAACCTGATGATCGTGGACCTGTTGCGTAACGACCTGGGCCGGATCGCGCGCACGGGCACGGTGCGCGTGCCCGCGCTGTTCGCGGTCGAGCGCTACCGCACGGTCTGGCAGATGACATCCACGATCGCGGCCGACATCCCGGAGTCGTGCGGCCTGGATGACGTCTTCCGGGCGCTCTTCCCGTGCGGCTCGGTCACGGGCGCGCCCAAGATCGCGGCCATGAAGTTCATCGCGCGGCTGGAGAGTGCGCCGCGCGAGGTCTACTGCGGCGCGATCGGCTTCGTCGAGCCGGGCGGAGACGCCACGTTCAGCGTCGCGATCCGCACGGCCTGGCGCGACGTGGCGCGCGGCACCCTCGAGTACGGCGCCGGCGGCGGCATCACCTGGGACTCCGATCCCGCGGCCGAGTGGCAGGAAGTGCTCGCCAAGACCGCGATCCTGACATGGCGGCCGGCGCCGTTCCGGCTGCTCGAGACGATGCGTGCCGAGCGCGGCGCGATCGTGCGGCTCGACCGGCACCTCGAGCGGCTGCTGGCCTCGGGTACGTTCCTCGGCATCGAGGTGGATGTCGACGCGGTGCGGGCCGCGCTGCAGGAGGTCGCGGCCGCCGCGACCGCGCCGGTCCGCGTCCGGCTGCTGGTGGGCGGGGCGCGCAACATCGAGGTGCAGAGCGCAGCCCTCACCCCGCTCGTGCCCCCGGTGTCGGTGGCGCTGGCGCGCACGCCGGTCGACAGCCGCGACCCGTTCCTCTGCCACAAGACCACGCAGCGCGACGCGTACGACCAGCGCATGGCCGAGCACCCCGGCCGCTTCGATGTCGCGCTGGTGAACGAGCGCGGCGAGCTGACCGAGTTCACGCGCGGCAACATCGTGCTCGAGCTCCGCGGCGAGCGGCTCACGCCGGCCCGCGAGTGCGGCCTGCTGGACGGCGTGTTCCGGCGCACGCTTCTGGAGCGGGGCGACGTGCGCGAGGCGGTGCTCACGCCGGCGGACCTGGCGGCCGCGCCGCGGATCTGGCTGATCAACAGCGTCCGCGAGTGGGTGCCGGCGCAGGTGGTGCGGTGACGCGGGCGGGTGGCCGGCGCGCGGTCGAGCCGGGCGCCACCATCGAATTTCAGCTGCGGAGGTGCCCTTGAGGCGGATCAACAGCTATCGGAACGCGCTCCTGCTCGTGCTCGCCCTGCCGGGATGCGCGGCGCGTGCGCCGGTCACGCCGCCGCAGCCCACGCCCGCCGCGCCGACGCAGCCGCCGCCGCCCGCTCCGACCGCCCCGGCCGCGCCGGCATCCCCGCTCGCGGGCGTGGACGTGTTCGGAACGCGCGCGTTCACGGCCGCGCAGGTACGCGCCGTCCACGGCGCCGACCTGGACTCCATCGCGAGCGCGTTCGCGTCCGGGCGCATCGATGAGGCAGTCATCGCGCGGTACCGCAACGTCGTCACCGAGCTGCGCTCCCGCGGTGACTTCGCCGCGCTCGACCTTTCGGTCGTCACGTACTTCGACCGGCCGCAGCCGACGCTCTACATCACCGTCGACGTGGTCGAGCGCGCCGACAGCGCGCGCCGCATGGCGTTCGGCGCGCCGCCCGCGGATACCGTGCCCGACCCGGCCGGGCTGGTGAGCGCATTCGTCGAATACGATGGCCGGGCCATGACGCTGCTGCAGCAGGGACAGCTCGCCGGACCCGAGCCGCCCTGCCCGGTGCTGCACTGCGCGCCCGGGTTCCACCACGAGACGCTGCGCGCCGAGACCGAGCGGTTCGTGCGCGAGGTGCCGCCGCGCCTGGACGCGATCGCGCGCGTGCTGCACCGCGATGCGGACCCGGCGCGGCGTGCGGCCGCGGCGTTCCTGCTCGGCTACGCCGACGACCCCCAGCGGGTCGCCGACGCGCTGGCCGGCGCGCTCGGCGATCCCGAGTCGGGCGTGCGCAACAACGCGTTGCGGGTGCTCGTGATGCTGGCCAACCGCGAGCCGCCGGTCGCGATCCCGCTGGCGCCGGTGATCACCGCATTGCATTTCCCGGCGACGACCGACCGCAACAAGGCCGCCTACGTGCTGCTCGGGCTCGCGAAGCGGCCCGGGCACCGCCGGGCGATCCTGGAGGACGCCGGCCCGGTGCTGCTCGACATGCTCGCTCTCGAGCAGCCCAACAACCGCGACCCGGCGCATGCGATTCTGCGCGAGCTGTCCGGCCTCGATCACCCGGCGGAGGACCTCGCCGCGTGGCGTGCCTGGTGGCGGGCTGCGCTCGAGCGCTGATGCGCAGTGCGGAGAGCGGCGACGTGCGGCGGGCGGCTGCGTCCAGCACCGCGCTCAGCTCGAACGGTCCAGCCGCGCGCCGGTCGCGCCGTCGAAGAAGTGCAGCCGGCCGAGGTCGACGGCGAGGCGCAGCGGCTGATCGGGTGCGGGCAGCGGCTGCGGCACCACGCGCGCGACCAGTTCCTGGCCTCCGGCGCTCGCGTACATGTAGATCTCGTTGCCCATCGGCTCGACCACGTCCAGGCGCGTCTCGATCGCGGTGTGCGGCTCCGGCACCCAGGGGCCGCCGGCAACGTGCAGCGCCTCCGGGCGGATCCCGACCACGACGTCGCCCTCGTGAGCCGGCACCGCCGCCCCCTTCAGCTCGACCTGCAGGCCACCGTCCGAGACGAACGTGCCGCGCTCGATGCGTCCGCGCACCAGGTTCATCGAGGGGCTGCCGATGAACGCCGCCACGAACTCGTTCGCGGGCCGGTCGTAGAGCTCGAGCGGCGAGCCGATCTGCTGGATCCGGCCGGCATTCATGACCACGATCCGGTCGCCCATGGTCATGGCTTCGACCTGGTCGTGCGTCACGTAGATCATGGTCGCGTCCAGCTGTCGGTGCAGCCGCGAGATCTCCTTGCGCGTCTGCACGCGCAGCTTCGCATCCAGGTTGGAGAGCGGCTCGTCGAACAGGAAGACCTGCGGCTGCCGCACGATGGCGCGCCCGACCGCCACCCGCTGGCGCTGCCCGCCCGAGAGCTGGCGCGGCTTGCGGTCGAGGATCGGCTCGATGTCCAGGATGCCGGCCGCCTCACGCACGCGCGTGTCGATCTCCGCCTTCGGCACGTTGCGCAGCTTCAGCGCGAAAGCCATGTTCTGGTACACGCTCATGTGGGGATAGAGCGCGTAATTCTGGAAGACCATGGCGATGTCGCGCTCGTTCGCGGGCACGTCGTTGACGATGCGCTCGCCGATGCGCAGCGTGCCGTCGCTGATCGACTCGAGGCCGGCGATCATGTGCAGCGTGGTGCTCTTGCCGCAGCCGGACGGGCCGACCAGCACCAGGAACTCGCCGTCGGCGACGTCGAACGTGGCGCCGTGCACGGCGACGAAGTCGTTCTCGTAGACCTTGCGGATCGACTGCAGCGAGACCCCGGCCACGCGCTACCTCCGTGATGGGACCGCAGACCTGGACCGGGCACCGATGACCAGGGACCAAGCTGGGTGAGCGACGACACTTTTCCGGACGGCTTCCTCTGGGGCGCGGCCACCTCGGCGCACCAGATCGAGGGCGCGCCGTTCGCCGACGGCGCCGGCGCCAGCCACTGGTACCGCTTCGCGCACACGCCCGGCAACACCGCGTTCGGTGACACCGGCGACGTCGCCTGCGACCACTACCACCGCTGGCCCGAGGACATCGCGCTCATGCGCGGGCTCGGGCTCGGGTCCTACCGCTTCAGCATCGCCTGGGCGCGGGTACTGCCGCAGGGGACCGGCGCGCCCAACCCGAAGGGGCTCGACTTCTACAGCCGGCTGGTCGACGCGCTGCTCGAGGCCGGCATCGCGCCAAACGCGACGCTCTACCACTGGGACCTGCCGGCGGCGCTGGACGATCGGGGCGGCTGGCTGAACCGCGACAGCGCCGACTGGTTCGCCGAGTACGCCGCGCTCGTGTACCGCACGCTCGGCGACCGGGTCGGGCTCTGGGCGACGCTCAACGAGCCCTGGGTCGTGGTCGATGCCGGCTACCTGCACGGCGTGCACGCGCCCGGCCACCGCAACTTCTACGAGGCACCGATCGCCGCCCACAACCTGCTCCGCGCGCACGGCGCGGGCGTGCAGGCGTTCCGCGCGAGCGGCGCGACCGGCCGGATCGGCATCGTGGTGAACCTCGAGCCGAAGGATCCCGCGAGCGACGGCGCCGCCGACGCGGCTGCGGTCGAGCGCGCGGACGCGTACATGAACCGGCAGTATCTCGACCCGCTCTTCCACGGTCGTTACCCCGACGAGCTGCGTGACATCTTCGGCGACGCCTGGCCGGACCACGATCCGGCCGACCTCGAGCTGATCCGCCAGCCCATCGACTTCCTGGGCATCAACTTCTACAAGCGCGGCGTCACCCGCGACGATCCGGCGGCGCTGCCGGTGCGCGCCTCGCTCGTGCCCCAGCCGCAGCATCCCCACACCGATGTCGGCTGGGACTGGGAGGTCCATCCGCCCGCGCTCACCCGCATCCTGCTGTGGGTGAAGCAGCGCTACGGCGACGTGCCGCTCTACATCACCGAGAACGGCGCCGCGTTCTACGATCCGCCGGTCGCGCGCGACGGCGCCATCCACGACCCGCTGCGCATCGACTACCTGCGCGACCACCTGCGCGCCGCCCACGACGCCATGCAGCAGGGCGTCGACCTGCGCGGCTACTACGTCTGGTCGCTGCTCGACAACTTCGAGTGGTCCGCCGGCTACGCCAAGCGCTTCGGCATCATCCACGTCAACTACGCCACGCTCGAGCGCACGCTGAAGGATTCCGCCCGCTTCTACGCCGATGTCGTGCGCCGCAACCGCATCCCTCCACCCCCCTCGCCCTCGCCCTCGCCCTAGCCCTCGCCCTGGCCCTGGCCCTCGCCGTCGGGCCGGCGCGATCCGTCCCCCAGCCGGATCGCCACCGAGCGCGTGCCGCCGCCGCCCGCGAGCGGCACCAGCACGGCACCGTCCCGGACGTCCAGGGCGGCGCCATCCATGGTGCCGCCGGTGGCGTGGCCGCCGCGCGCGACCGTGACCTGATACGTCGCCTCGGGCCGGCGCAGCGTCACCTCGAAGCCCGGCCAGCTCTCCGGGATGCACGGCCGCACCGCGAGCGTGTCGCCGCGCAGCTCGAGCCCCAGGATCGACTCGAGCGCGACGCGGTACATCCAGCCCGCGGAGCCCGTGTACCAGGTCCAGCCGCCACGCCCGATGTGCGGCGCGACGCCGTAGACGTCGGCCGCGATCACGTAGGGCTCGGCCATGTAGCGCGCGACCTGCGCGGGCGTCCGTGTGTGCGATACCGGCGAGAGCATCTCGAGCAGCGGCGCGGCGCGCTCGGTGCGGCCGGCCTGGGCGAGCGCGCGCACGGCCCAGAGCGCACCGTGCGTATACTGGCCGCCGTTCTCGCGCACGCCCGGCAGGTAGCCCTTGATGTAGCCGGGATCGTGCGGGGTCCGGTCGAACGCGGGCGTGAGCAGCCGGATGATGCCCTCGTGCTCGGCGACCAGGTGCTGTTCCATGGCGTCGAGCGCCTGCGCGGCGCGCTCCGGCGGCGCCGCGCCCGAGAGCACGGCCCAGGCCTGGGCGATGGTGTCGATGCGGCACTCGTCGTTCGCGGCCGCGCCGAGCGGCGTCCCGTCATCGTAGTAGGCGCGGCGGTACCAGGCACCGTCCCAGCCGCCGTCGTTCAGCGCGGTGCCGAGCGCGTCCAGCTGCTCGCGATAGCGGGCGGCACGGGGCGCATCGCCGCGCGCCTCGCAGTGGCCCACGAAGCGGCGCAGGATGTCGAACAGGAAGAAGCCCAGCCAGACGCTCTCGCCGCGACCCTCACGACCGACCCGGTTCATGCCGTCGTTCCAGTCGCCGGTGCCGATGAGCGGCAGGCCGTGTGCGCCGACGGGCAGGGAGCGGTCGATGGCGCGGCAGCAGTGCTCGTAGAGCGTACCCGTCTCGCCCGGCTCGTCCGGGACCACGAACGCCTCGTCCTCGCCGGGCTCGAGCGCGCGCGCGGACAGGTAGCGCACGGGCTCGTCCAGGATCGCGCCATCGCCGGTCGCGCGCACGTACTCGTTCGTGATGCAGGGCAGCCAGAGCAGGTCGTCGGCGAAGCGGGTGCGGATCCCCTTGCTGAGCGGCGGGTGCCACCAGTGCAGCACATCGCCCTCGACGAACTGGTGGGCGGCGTGCAGCAGGATCTGCGCGCGCGTGCGCGCCGGGTCGAGCCAGAGCAGGGCGGAGGAGTCCTGGAGCTGATCGCGGAACCCGAACGCGCCGCCGGACTGGTAGAACGCGGAGCGCGCCCACATGCGGCAGCTCAGGTTCTGGTACGCGAGCCAGCCGTTCACCATCAGGTCGAGCGCGGGGGCCGGCGTGGCGATGCGCACGCGCCCGACCAGGTCGTGCCAGTAGGCGCGCACGCCGTCCAGCTCCGCCGCCACCGCGTCGAGCGTGGCCAATGAGGCGAGACAGGCCTGCGCCTGCGCGGTACTGGCGGCCTCGCCCAGCAGCAGCGCGCACTCGAACGTGGCGCCGGCGGGCACGCTGAAGGTGCACCGGTGCGCGAAGCATGGGTCCGGGCGCGCGCCGAGCGCACCGTCGAGCGGGCTCCCGTCGCGCACGGCGGCGGGCGCGGACACGTCGCCCTGTGGGCCGAGGAACGCGGCCCGGTCGGTGGTGCTGCTGCAGGCGACAGCGGTGCCCGCGACGGTCGCGGCGAACGCGACGCGCCCGGAGAACTCACCACGCCGGGGGTTGTGCGCGAACAGGGCGCCGGTGTCCGGGTCGGCGTGCGTCACGACGGCGCCGCGCGTCTCCTGCGGCAGCCCGCCGAGCACGAGCTGGGCGAGGACGTAGAGCGAGAGCCGGCGCGGCGTGGCGGTGCGGTTCGTGACGCGCATGCGCGCAATGCGGACGGGCAGCGCGCGCGGCACGAAGAACGTGGTCTCCTGGAGGAGTCCGTGGCTCTCGTGCCGGAAGCGGGAGCAGCCGAACCCGTGGCGCACCTCGTAGTCGGCCGGAGCGGGGGCGGGCCCCGGCAGCGGCGACCAGAACGCGCCCGACTCGTCGTCACGCAGGTAAAGCGCCTCGCCGTGCGGATCGCGCACCGGGTCGTTCGGCCACGGTGTCAGCCGGTTCTCGCGGCTGTTCGCCGCCCAGGTGAAGCAGGAGCCGCGCTCGGACACGATGCAGCCGAGCTCCTCGTTCGCGATGCAGTTCGTCCAGGGCAGCGGCGGCAGCCCGAGACC
>DATHVV010000042.1:0-26019 GCA_035461105.1 Longimicrobiales bacterium
CGGCGCGCCGCGGAAGCGATGCGGGACTTCCTGACGGCGCTGCCGATCGACCTGGATGTCGTCATCGCGGGTGCGATCCTCGCCGACGTCGGCAAGCTGCTCGAGTACGAGCGCATCGACGGGAAGGCGCGCCAGAGCCGGCGCGGCGAGCTGCTCCGGCACCCGTTCACGGGCGTCGCGCTGGCCATGCAGAACGGCGTGCCGGACGCGGTCTGCCACATCATCGCGGCGCACGCCGCGGAGGGCGATCTCGTCACGCGCAGTGTCGAAGCGACGATCGTGCATCACGCCGATTTCATGGCGTACCTCCCCTTCAAGACGCTTGCAAGGGTGCCGGCCGGCGCCTGAGGAGACAGCAGAATCATGGAAACGATCACCGGCACGATCGCCCGCTGGGCGGCATCGCTGCGTTACGAGGGCCTGCCGCCCGCGGTCGTGCACGAGGCGAAGCGCTATCTGCTCGACTCGGTCGGCTGCGCGCTGGGCGGACTCCGGCAGGAGGACGCGGGCATCATGCTGGAGACGCTGGAGGAGATCGGCGGCAGCGGTCCGTGCGGCATCCTGGGGACGGGACGTCGCACCGATGCGGTGAGCGCGGCGCTTGCGAACGCGCTCATGATCCGCGTGATGGATTACAACGACATCTACTGGCAGCAGGACCCCTCGCACCCGTCCGACATCATCCCGGCGGCGCTCGCGGCCGCCGAGCTGATGGACGCGGACGGCCGCGAGCTGATCGTCGGCATCGTGCTCGGCCACGAGTTCGAGATGCGGCTCTGTGAGGCGGCGGTCCCCGGCATCCGCGAGCGCGGCTGGCACCACGCCACGCTCACCGCATTCGTCGCGCCGATCGTCGCCGGGCGCATGCTGCACCTGAGCCCCGAGCAGATCCAGCACGCGGTCGGCATCAGCGGCTCGCGCCACTGCACGCTGGGCGCAGTCACGGCCGGCAGGCTCACCATGATGAAGAACACGGTCGATCCGCTGGCGACGCAGTCCGGCATGCTCGCCGCGCTGCTCGCGCGCCGCGGCTACACCGGCCCCGAGCACGTGATCGACGGCAAGGAAGGGCTGGTGAAGGTGCTCGGCCCGGACTGGGACCTGGACGTCCTCACCCGCGACCTGGGCAGCGACTGGCGGATCCTGCGCTGCGGCATGAAAGCGTACCCCACCGAGGCGCTCACCCACACGCCCATTTCCGCGGTGCTCGACCTGGTGCTCGCACACGACCTGGCACCGGCGCAGATCGAGGAGGTGCACGTCCGCTCGCTGGCCCGCGCCGCGGACATCCTGGCCGACCCGTCCAAGTACGACCCGCGCTCCAAGGAGACCGCGGACCACAGCCTGCCCTACTGCATCGCCGCGGCCATCGTGGACCGGCAGGTCACGCCCGCGCAGTTCGAGCCGGACCGGATCATGGACCCGGAGATCCGGGCGCAGCTGGCGAAAGTGAAGGTGGTCGCGGACCCGGAGATCGAGGCCGCGTTCCCGGCGCTGCAGCGCACCGTGATCACGGTCCGCACGACGTCGGGCGAGTCGTACACGCGCTCGCTCGACTACCCGAAGGGCAATCCGCGCAATCCGCTCACTGATGCGGAGCTCGAGTCCAAGTTCGCTGCCCTCGCGCAGCCGGTCCTCGGCGACTTCGCCCGCGACCGTCTGAAGAGCGCGATCTGGCAGCTCGAGTCGATGACCCACGTACGCGAGCTGGCCGGGCTGACCACAGCCGACGTCCCGTTCGCGGTTCCCGTGCACGCCTGAGGTAGCCATGGGACAGACCATCGTCGAGAAGATCGCCCAGCGACACCTGACGCAGGGGCCGGAGCGTCCACTTCGCGCCGGTGACATGGTCTCGCTGCGGCCCGCCCGCATCCTGACCCACGACAACACCGCTGCCGTACTCGGCAAGTTCCGCGCGCTCGGCGGCACGCAGGTCTTCGACGCCACCCAGCCGGTCTTCGCGCTCGACCACGAGATCCAGAACACGAGCCCGGAGAACGTGCGGAAGTACGATGCGATCGAGGCGTTCGCACGCGAGCAGGGCATCGCGTTCCACGGTGCCGGCGAGGGCATCGGCCACCAGTTGATGGTGGCGAACGGATACGTGCTGCCGGGCACGCTGGTGGTCGCCTCCGACTCGCACGCGAACACCTACGGCGCGCTCGGCGCCATCGGCACGCCCGTGGTGCGCACCGACGCCGCCGCGATCTGGGCCACCGGCGAGTTCTGGTGGCAGGTGCCGCGCACCGTGCAGGTCGTGCTCGGCGGCACGCTCCGCCCGGGCACCACCGGCAAGGACGTGATCCTCACGTTGTGCGGACTCTTCCACGACGACCAGGTGCTGAACGCGGCGCTCGAGTTCACCGGCCCGGGCGTCGAGCACCTGGACATGGCCTCGCGGCTCACGATCGCGAACATGACCACCGAGTGGGGGGCGCTCACCGGCTGGTTCCCGGTCGACGCGGTCACGCTCGGCTACCTGGCGGAGCGCCACGACACGCTCTGGACGCACGGCGTCGAGCGCTTCACGCGCGCCGACATCGCGCGCTGGCACGACGCACCGCCCGCACCCGACACCGACGCGCAGTACGCCGCCCGCATCACGCTCGACCTGGGCGACATCGTCCCCTGCATTGCCGGCCCCGACACCGTGCAGCGCGTACGCGGCCTCGCCGAGGTGCGCCCCGAGCGGGTTAGGATCGACCGCGCCTACATCCTTTCCTGCGTGAACGGCCGCGAGCACGACCTGGAGGCCGCCGCGGTCGTGCTCGAGCGCCGGCGCATCGCGGACGGCGTGAAGCTGTACATCGCGGCCGCGAGCCGCGAGGTGCAGACCCGGCTGGAGGCGAGCGGCGCCTGGCAGCAGCTCGTGGATGCCGGCGCGATCGCGCTGCCGCCGGGCTGCGGCCCGTGCATCGGCCTGGGCGAGGGACTGCTCGAGCCCGGCGAGGTGGGGATCTCGGCGACGAACCGGAACTTCAAGGGGCGGATGGGCTCGCGCGATGCGACCGTTTATCTGGCGAGCCCGGAGGTCGTCGCCGCGTCCGCGCTCGCCGGCTGCATCGACGGCCCTGCGTTGGCGACGCCGTTCACGCCGCGCGCCCGCTTCGAGACGCTGCCGCAGCCGGCCGCGGCTGCCGAGGAGACGTCGATCATCGACGGCTTCCCCGAATCGCTCGAGGGGCGCGCGCTGTTCCTGCCGCAGAACGATCTGAACACCGACGGCATCTACGGCAAGGATTACACGTACCGCGAGCTGCCGCGCGAGCAGATGGCGCGGGTCGTCATGGCCAACTACGACCCGGCGTTCGCGGACGCCGTGCGCCCCGGCGACATCGTGGTCGGCGGCTGGAACTTCGGCACCGGCTCGAGCCGCGAGCAGGCGGTCACGGCGCTGCAGGCGGCCGGTGTCGCCGCCGTGGTCGCGGCCAGCGCGTCGCAGACGTACGTGCGGAACGCATACAACAACGGATTGCTCCTGGTCGAGTGTCCGGCCCTGGTCACCCGCCTGCGCGAGCGGTTCGCCGAGGCGGTCGAGCGCGGCAACCCGACCGTGATCGCGCCCGAGCCGCTCCTGCTCCACTTCCGGACCGGACGAGCCACGTACGCGGGCGAGAGCTTCGCGTTCGCGGCGCCGGGCGTCGTGCCGCAGGAGCTGGTCGTCGCGGGGGGCGTCGAGAACCTGGTTAGGGCGCGGCTGCTGCTGCACGTGTGAACGGCGGGCGGGGGTGGGGGTGGGCGTGGGGGTGGGGGAGCTGCGGGGGACGGCGGGTGGGGGAATGGCGGGTGCGGTGGCTGATTTTTGAGCGGCGGGTGCGGCGCCGGATGACAACTACGGGACGCTTCGCGTTCCCATACTGCGAGGAGTGCTCATGCGACGGACGGTCGTCACGATGCCGGGCGACGGCATCGGCAAGGTCGTGCTGCCGGAGGCGGTGCGGGTGCTGGAGGCGGTCGGGTTCGAGGCGGACTACGTGCCCGCGGACATCGGCTGGGAGTGCTGGACCGAGGATGGCAACCCGCTCCCGGAGCGCACCATCGAGCTGCTGCATCAGCACCGGCTCGGCCTGTTCGGCGCGATCACGTCGAAGCCGAAGCGCGAGGCGGAGGCCGAGCTGAAGCCGCGGCTGCGCGGCAAGGGGCACCAGTACTTCAGCCCGATCGTCGCCATGCGCCAGCGCTTCGACCTGGACATCTGCATCCGGCCGTGCCGGACGTTCCCGGGCAACCCGCTCAACTTCGTGCGCCAGCAGCCGGGCGGCGGCTACGAGGAGCCGAACGTGGACGTGGTCGTGTTCCGGCAGAACACCGAAGGCCTGTACGCGGGCGTGGAGTGGCTGGACCCGCCCGCGCCCGTTCGCGCGGCGTTCGCGTCGCACCCGAAGTTCGAGCCGTTCCGGAACGTGCCCGGCGAGGACCTGGCGCTGGGCGCGCGCATCATCACGCGCGCGGCCGCGTTCCGCATCGCGCTCTCCGCGTTCCGCTACGCGCGCCAGCACGGCTACGCGTCGGTCACGATCTGCGAGAAGCCGAACGTGCTGCGCGAGACCTCGGGCATGATGGAGGACGAGGCCCGCAAGGCGCGCGAGAGCTACCCGGACATCGAGCTGCGCTTCACGAACATCGACGCGCAGATGATGTGGCTCACCAAGGACCCCGAGAACTACGGCGTGATGGTCGCCAGCAACCTGTTCGGCGACATCCTCTCCGACGCGTTCGCGGGCCTGGTCGGCGGGCTCGGCTTCGCCTGCTCGGGCAACATCGGCGCCGAGGTCGCCGTGTTCGAGCCGACCCACGGCTCCGCGCCCAAGTACGCCGGGATCGAGCCGGCCATCGTGAACCCGATCGCCATGATCCTGTCCGCCGCAATGCTGCTCGACCACGTCGGCGAGACCGAGCGCGCGAACGCGGTGCGTGACGCCGTTGCCAAGGTCGTGCGCGAAGGACGCGTGCGCACCTATGACATGATGCGCATCCCGGGCGGCAAGGACGTGATCCGCCAGGGTGCCGCCACCACTACCCAGCTGACCGACGCGATCCTCGCGCACCTGCGCGTGCCGGTCGAGGTCTGAGGCACCATGACCGACTACCCTGGCATCATCGCCCCCGTGCCGGCCGTCGCGACGGCCGGTCGGCGCGGCCCCGACATCCGCTCGGACCTGCACGTCTCGGTGGAACGAACCAGCGAGGTCGCGGAGCTCGAGCTGGTCGTGAGCTCCCGCGTCGAGCCGCTCTATGGCGACGACATCCGCGCCGCGGCGCTCGCGCTGCTGCAGGAGGCCGGCGCCCGCCACGTGCGCGTGCGCATCGAGGACCAGGGCGCGCTCCCGTTCGTGATCGCGGCCCGCGTCGAGGCGGCCCTCCGGCGCGCCGGGTTCTCGAAGGGCGAGCTGCGCCCGCCGCGCGCGTACGAGCCGCCACCGCCTACCGCGCGCGACCGACTCCGGCGCTCGCGTCTCTACCTGCCCGGCAACGAGCCGAAGTTCATGGTCAACGCCGGGCTGCACCGGCCCGACGCCGTGATCCTGGACCTCGAGGACTCGGTCCATCACGACGAGAAGGACGCCGCCCGGCTGCTCGTTCGGAACGCGCTCCGCTGCATCGATTTCGGCACCGCCGAGCGCATGGTGCGCATCAATCCCTGGCCGCTCGGGCTCATGGACCTCGAGGCCGTGCTGCCCGAGGCGCCCGACCTGATCCTCATGCCCAAGACCGAGCACGAACGGCAGGTCATCGAGGTCGCGCGCGCGATCCGCAAGTTCACGCCCGGCCGCGACATCCACATCATGCCGATCATCGAGACCGCGCTCGGCGTCGAGAACGCGTTCGCGATCGCGAAGGCCGACCCGTTCGTGGTCGCGCTCACGATCGGACTCGAGGATTACACGGCCGACCTGGGCGTCGCGAAGACGACCGAAGGTTCGGAATCGCTCTACGCCCGCATGCGCATCGTGAACGCCGCCCGCGCCGCCGGTATGCAGGCGATCGATTCGGTGTTCGGTGACGTGCAGGACATGGAGGGTCTGAAGGCGTGGTCGGAGCGCTCGCGCGCGCTCGGCTTCGAGGGGATGGGCTGTATCCACCCGCGCCAGATCGAGGTGATCCACCGCGCGTTCGCGCCGACCGTCGCGGAGCTCGAGAAGGCGCTCCGCATCGTCGCGGCCTACGAGGAGGCGCAGGCGCGCGGCCTGGCCGTCGTGAGCCTGGGTACGCGCATGGTGGATGCGCCGGTGGTGCTGCGTGCGCGGCGGCTCGTCGAGCAGGCGCGTCGCCAGGGGCTGCTGGAGATGGAGCCATGAGCCGCACCACTGCCCGGCGCCACAGCCGGCCGCCCCTCGAGCTGGTGCGGAACGCCGCCGGGCGCCTGGTCCCCACCGTCGTGAACGGGGAGACCCAGGTGCCCTACCAGGGCGTGGGCGGCCACCGCCCGACGGGCCGCGTGCACGGCCCGCCGATCCGCAGCTGCGTCGATTTCCCGCCCGATGGCGACAAGCGCGCGCCCGACCTGAGGACCGCGCTCGAGCGCTGCGGGCTGCGCGACGGCATGACCATCGCCACGCACCACCACCTCCGCGACGGCGACCGGGTCGCCGTGCAGACGCTGCAGCTCGCCGGCGAGATGGGCGTGAAGCACCTGCGCTGGTTCCCGAGCGCATCCTTCCCGTCGCAGCGTGAAGTCATCGACCTGATTCAGGCGGGCGTCGTGCACCACATCGAGGGCAGCATGAACGGCCCGCTCGGCGAGTTCACGTCGCGCGGCGGCATGCCCGGCGTCGGTGTGCTGCGCTCGCACGGCGGTCGCTGGCAGGCCGTGCAGGACGGCGAGGTGCACGTGGACATCGCGGTGATCGCGGCGCCCAGCGCGGACATGTTCGGCAACGCGGACGGCTCGCACGGCCCCTCCGCCTGCGGCTCGCTCGGCTTCGCGCTCGCCGATGCGACGTATGCCGACCACGTGATCGTCGTGACCGACCACCTGGTGCCGTTCCCGTGCATCCCGTGGCAGATCCAGGGCAACCGTGTCGACCACGTCGTGGTCGTGGACTCGATCGGCGACCCCGCCAGGATCGTGTCGGGCACGACCGCGATCACGAAGAGCCCGGACCGGCTGCTGATCGCCGAGTACGTCGCCCATTTCGTGCGCGATGCCGGCATCATGCGCGACGGGTTCTCGTTCCAGGCGGGTGCGGGCGGCATCGCGCTCGCGTTCGTCGCGTTCCTGAAGCAGATGATGCGCGAGGCCGGGGTGAAAGCGCGCTTCGTGCGGGGCGGCTCCACGAAGGTCCTGGTCGAGCTGCTCGAGGAGGGCCTCACCGACTACATCCTGGACGGCCAGACGTTCGACCTGGCCGGCGTGCAGTCGATCGGCTCGAACCCGCGCCACGTCGCGACCTCGCCGTTCACGTCCTACAACTACCACGGCAAGGGCAACTTCGCGTCCCTCGTGGACGCGGTGGTGCTGGGCGCCACCGAAGTGGACGTGAACTTCAACGGCAACGTGGTCACGCATTCGGACGGCGTGCTGCTGCATGGCATCGGCGGCTGGCAGAACTGCCTGTTCGCGAGGTGCACCATCCTGGCCGTGCCCAGCTTCCGCGACCGTATCCCGGTGATCGTGGACGAGGTCACGACGCTCACCGGTCCCGGCGAGCTGATCGACGTGGTGGTCACGGAGCGCGGCATCGCCGTCAACCCGCGGCGCACCGACCTGCTCGAGCGGCTGGCCGGCTCCGACCTGCCGATCCGCCCGATCGCGGACATCCAGCGCGAGGTGCAGGCGCTGGTCGGCGGCGCACCCAGGAAGCCGCGCTTCACCGAGAGACCCGCCGCCATCGTGAAGTGGGTGGACGGCACCGTGCTGGACACCGTGTGGCAGCTCGCGTAACGAACCCCGGAGGCGACGATGCTCACCCTGGATATCGACCTGAACGTCATGACCCTCGAGGAGCTGGCCGAGGCACGCCAGGCCGTGCACCACGACATCGAGGAAGTCGAGGCGCACGACCCGCAGCACATGCACCTGCAGCTCACCTACCTGTTCGAGGCGCTGGAGCACGCGCTCGAGCGCGAGGCCGCCGAGCGGACCGCCTCGCGTCACGAGATCGCGGAGGCGCTGGCGATCGACGAGGAGACGGGGGAGTGGCTCGCTGGGGCCTGAGGGCGCGGAGGGGTGGGAGAGTACGCCGATTTCGTGGGCGCAGAGCCGCGGAGGCGCAGCGGCGCGGAGAACTGATCAACTCCGCGTCGCTGCGACTCTGCGATTGAAGCGGGGTTTCACTCGAACCTCCCGCGCCTCTCCTACCGAGCCGCCGAGACGATCTCCGCCGCGGTATTCAGCAGCACGTCCCGGATTGCCGGCAGCGTTTCCTTGAGCTGGTCGCTGGTGACCACCAGGGGCGGCGCGAAGCGGACCACCTGGTCGTGCGTCTCCTTGGCCAGGATGCCGCGACGCATGAGGGCCTCGCAGTAGGGCCGCGCGAGGCCGTACTCCTTCCTGATCACGACACCGATGAGCAGGCCGCGTCCGCGCACCTCCTCGACGGCCGGTGCATCGATGCTGCGCAGCTCCTTCATGAACCACTCGCCCACCTGGTGCGCGTGCTCGGCGAGCTTCTCCTCGACGAGCACCGAGAGGGCCGCGGTACCGACGGCGGCGCCGAGCGGGTTGCCGCCGAACGTGGAGCCGTGCGTACCCGGCGTGAACACGTCCATGACCTCGCGGTTGGCCAGGATCGCGGAGACCGGATAGACGCCGCCGCCGAGCGCTTTGCCGACGACCGTGATGTCGGCGCGCACGCCCTCCCAGTCGCTGGCGAAGAGCTTGCCCGTGCGGCCGAGCCCGGTCTGGATCTCGTCGGAGATCAGCAGCAGCCGGTGTTCCTTGCAGAGCGTCGCCAGGCCGCGCATGAACCCCGGCGGCGGCAGCACCACGCCGGCCTCGCCCTGGATCGGTTCCACCAGGACCGCGACCGTGCGTTCGTTGATCGCGGCCGCCACCGCGCCCAGGTTGCCGTAGGGCAGGATCTTGAACCCGGGCGTGAACGGGCCGAAGCCTTCGCGGTAGAGCGGCTCCGAGGAGAAGCTGATGATGGTGGTGGTGCGGCCGTGGAAGTTGCCGTCGAAGACGATGATCTCGGCGTCGCGGTGCACGCCCTTCTTCTCGTAGCCCCACTTGCGCGCCGCCTTGATCGCGGTCTCCACCGCCTCCGCGCCGGTATTCATCGGCAGGGCACGCTCGTAGCCGGTGATGTCGCAGAGCAGGTGCAGGAACGGCCCCATGCGATCGTTGTGGAACGCGCGCGAGGTGAGCGTGATCCGCTCGGCCTGCTCGACGAGCGCGCGGATGATGCGGGGATGTCGGTGTCCCTGGTTGACGGCCGAGTACGCCGACAGCATGTCGACGTAGCGCTTCCCGTCCAGGTCCCATACGTAGATGCCCTCGCCGCGCGCGAGCACGACGGGCAGCGGGTGGTAGTTGTGCGCGCTGTAGCGCTCGGCCTCGGACAGCGCCTGTTCCGTCCATTTCATGGGGGTCTCCTCTGCTGCGGTGCGGCCGCTTCCCGCCGCACGACGTGTCATGTTCCGCTGCCGGATGATGGCGGTCTGGCGGGGGGTCGCGCCAGCGCCCGCGCGCGCGCAAATGCCGACCGCGCCGCGGGCGTATCCGGGCAGCCCGGGGCGGCGTGGGCAAGGACACGACGTCGCTTGTAGCAGGTCTTCAGGACGACGTGCGCCGCCCCCGTTTCCGGCTCACCCCGGCGGCATCCTCGACGACCTGCCGCGTGGGGACCTGCTGCACCACGGATCCGGTCCGGTCGGCGGGGTCGTCCGGCGTTTCCGCATCCGCACCCGCCGCGGCAGCGGCGTCGCCGGAAGCCGCGTCCCGCAGCTCGGCCGCGCTGCGGAACTCGCGGATGACGCGGACCGCGCCCTTCTCCGGCTCGATGCTGCGGCCGTGTGCCCGTGCCCAGACCTGGGTGAACTCGGCGCCCAGGAGCAGGATGATCGCGGAGTAGTAGATCCAGACGAGCAGCAGTGCCAGGGTGCCGGCGGCGCCGTAGGCGCTGCCCGGGTCGCTGCGCCCCAGGTAGAGCGAGAGCGCGAGCTTGCCGATCGTGAACAGCAGGGCGGTCACCAGGCCACCGATGCGGACGTCGGCCCACGAGACCCGTGCGTCGGGCACGTACTTGAACAGCAGCGCGAACAGCCCCGCGACCACCAGCAGCGAGATGCCATCGGTCATGATGCGGAGCACGACGCCGGAGAAGCCGCCGGGGAGCATGCCCAGGATGACATCGCCGAAAGCCTCGAGCACGGTGGAGAGCACCAGCGAGACGAGCAGCAGGAAGCCGAGCGTGAGCACCATGCCGAAGGAGAGCAGACGCTTCATCACGAACGTGCGGATCCCGCCCCGCTCCGGATCCACTCTCACTTCCCACATCCGGTTCAGCGCCACCTGCAGCTGCATGAACGCGCCGGTGGCGCCGAACCCGAGGCCGGCCACGCCGAGCACGGCGGTGATGCCGCCGCCGCCCGGTCGCTGTACGTTGTCCAGGATCTCTCGCAGCTGGCTCGCGCCGGGGCCGAGCGCGGCGCCGATCTGCCCGGTCACGAGTCGCTCGACTGTGTCGGGGTCGAGCACGGCGCCGAGCACGCTCACGAGCAGGATCAGCATCGGCGGCAGCGAGAACACGGTGTAATAGGACAGCGCCGCGGCCTGGCGCGTGCCCTCGTCCTCACCGAACTCGCTGAGCGTCTGCTTGCCTAGCTCGAGCCACCGCTTCACACAGCCTCCAGCGCCGAGGTCGGGGCGCGCAGTCCCAGCCGCCCCCCCACGTCCTCGGCCGTATTGTCCCAGCGGGCGCCGCGGCCGGAGCCGGCGCGAATCCGGAGGCGACGTCGCATGTCACGTGCCCGCTTGCACTTCGGCCGTTCGTGGCGCCCCCGCTCGGACTGGTACGCGATGCGCGTGGCTGCGTCCCGTCCAGATGCGCGCCGCCTACCCTGTCCCGGTCCCGATGTCGGCAACGACCTCGCCGTCGCCCCAGCTGCCCGAGCACCTGCTCGGCGGCACCGCGCGACGCCTGCCCGCGCTCGGGCTGGACGCGCGCGCGCTCGCCCGCAGCACGCCCGCCGACGCGTTGCCCGTGCTGCGCGCCGCCCGCGCGCACGGCATCGAGTTCGTGCTGATCGGCGGGCCCGCGAGCGAGCTGCACGTGGCCGCGGCGCGCGGGCGCGGGCCGGAGTCCTTCTTCCTCGCGAGCGGCACCACCGAGCGCAGCTGCGACCGCGCCCTGCGCGCGCTCGACCAGACGCTCGCGCGGCTGGACGCGCCACAGGTAGACCTGTGGCAGCTGCTCGACCTGCAGCGCTTCGACCAGCTGGATGCGGTCTGTCGGCGGCGCGGCGCGCTCGAGGCGCTGGTGCGCGCGCGCGAAGATGGACGCGTGCGTTTCATCGGCCTGGGAGGCGACACCGATCCGGGAGTGCTGCTCGAGGCGATGCGTCGCTTCGACTTCGACACGCTCATGCTCGCGCTCCGTCCGGGCGAGCGTCGCTTCGCGGCCTATCGCGACCTGGTGCTGCCCCAGGCGCGGCGCCGCGGCATGGGCCTGATCGCGACCCCCGGAGCATCGGGGGTGCCCGCGCTCGCCTGTGCCCGATACGCGTTCAGCTACCTGCTCTCGCTGCGGACCGACCTGGTGGTACTGCCCTGCACCACGGTCGCGGAAGTCGAGCTGCAGGTGCACGCGGCCGCCGAGGCGCGCCCCTTCAGCCGCGCCGAGCTGGCCCGCATCGACGCGGTGCTCACGGGCGAGTAGCGTACGGCCTGCCGGGCGCGCGGTACGAGACCGGTCGCGGCAGCTGCCCGCGGCCAGGCCTCACACGCCTCCTCCCGTACCGGAAAGGCACCGAGCTTGCCCGTGACCGCGGTGTCGGCGAGCTTCAGATGAAGTTCCACGGAGCCGAATACCATCGATGACTGGACGCACCCGCTTCTTTCTGATCGCCCTGGCCGCCGTCGCCGGCGCGCACCTGCTCGACCGCGTCGCGTTCGAGTACCTGCGCCTCGACGGCATTTATGGCGAGGACTGGGGTCGTCTGCTGCGCGTCATGGGATTCCTGCCGCTCTGGCTGATGGTCGGGCTGGCGGTGGTCATCGAAGAGCGCGCAAACCGTCGATCGCTGCTGCGCAGCCGGGGCGCCCTGCTGTTCTGGTCCGCGACGCTGGGCGGGATCGCCGCGGAGCTGCTGAAGCTGGTGTTCCGACGTCTCCGCCCCGGCGAGCACGGACTCTACGACTTCCGTCCCTTCGCCGAGCGTACTTTCTCCACGGGTGGCCTGGCACTCCCGAGCAGCCACGCCCTGGTCGCGTTCGGCGCCGCCGCCCTGCTCGCCCGCGCATTCCCCCGCGCCCGCTGGATCTGGTGGTCCCTGGCCTGGGGCTGCGGCCTTTCGCGCGTCGCCGCCGGGGCCCACTTCCTGAGCGACATCGTGGTCGCCGCCGTCATCGGCTGGCTGATCGGCCGCTGGGTATGGTCCTGGCGCATCCGTGAGCACCCGCGCGGAATCCCCCAGCCCGCCTGACCCCTGCTTCCGCCGTTCACCTATCCCTATCCCTATCCCTATCCCTGGTCCCCTGTCCCTGTCCCCCATGGTGCACGCTTCTTGCCCTTCTGGCCCGTTCCAGAACCTGGGAGGGTATTTCGGGGAAAATGGTTGAAATTCCGGCAGCCACGGAGCGGCGTCAGCAGGCCCGTCCCGATCGGAAGGCGCGGTCGTTACCCGTCCTGCGCCTGCTGCTGTATTACGCGCTGCTGGTGGGGCTCGGCCTTGCCATCGCCTGGTTCGTACCGAACGGCAGCCATGCCATCGCGGCGCCGTTCGCGACGGGCGGCGGCGATGGGCTGATCACGGGACAGAGCTCGGCCGGCGGCGCGCCGGTCGCCCCGGCCCCGTGGAGCGGCGAGTACGGCCGGCTGCTGCTCGCGTTCATCGCGGTCTTCGGTGCGCTCGCGATCGCGCTGCCGGTCGCCTGGGTCTACATGTTCACGCGCCGGCTGCGCTACAGCCCGTCGCTGGTGCAGACCATGGTCATGCTGCCCATGGTCGTGGCCGGTGTCGTGCTCGTGGTCAAGAACAGCCTGGCCCTCGCCTTTGCGCTGGCGGGCATCGTCGCCGGCGTGCGCTTCCGCCAGAAGCTGAGCGAGCCGAAGGAGGCCGTCTACGTGCTGCTCGCGCTCGGCGTCGGCCTGGCTGCGGGGGTGCAGGCGCTCGACATCGCACTCGCCGTCTCGCTCGCGTTCAACGTGGTCGCGCTGGTGCTCTGGCGCTGGGACGTCGGCTCGCTCGAGCCGCGCCGGTCCGTGCCGCTGCTCGCGGTCGGCGACACGCGCGCCCTGGTCAGGGATTCGCGAGCGGAGCGGCGGGAGGCGCACGCGCGCGCGGTATCGGTCGCGGGTGACATGTCGACGGACGGCATCCTGATCGTGCTGGCGGAGGATGCGGAGGCGGCGCGCCACGGTGTCGAGGTCTCGCTCGTTGGCGTCGCGAAGGAGTGGCGGCTCACGCGCCCGGTACCGGCGGCCGGCGGCCTGTCTCGGTTCGAGGTGCTGCTGCGTTTGCAGGACAAGGCGGATCCGCTCGAGCTGCTCGGCGAGCTGGAAGAGCGCTGGGGCGCGCAGGTACGGGCCGCCGAATACATCCCGTTCCGTCGCAGGGGTAAGGCTGAATGAAGTACCTGATCGTGATTGCGGTCGCGCTCGCTGCGGCACCGCTCGCGGCGCAGCAATCGAGCTCGCCGATCGTGGAGCAGGTACCCGGAGCGCAGTACCAGGCGGGCGGCCTGAAGGAGTTCGTGCTCGGTGAGAACTGGCGCGACCTGTGGGTGCGACCTCTCCGCCTGCCGGTGCTCGACGTCGACACGTTCGGCGGCGGGCTGGAGATGGAGCGGCAGGGCGGCGGCAACCAGAGCATCACGCTGCACATGGTCGATGCGCAGGGGAAGGGCTGGGTATTCCGGTCGCTCGACAAGTACCCGGAGCGGCAGCTGCCGGGCGACCTGCAGGGCGCGCCCGCCGGCCGGGTCGTCGAGGACCAGGTCAGCTCCATGCACCCGGGCGGCCACCACGCGGTGCCGCGCCTGCTCGAAGCGCTCGGCATCCTGCACGTGGCCCCCACGCTCTACGTCATGGGCGACAGCCCGCGCCTCGGCGAGTTCCGCGAGACGTTCGCCGGCATGATCGGCAACCTCGAGGAGAAGCCGAACGAGGGCCCCGATGACACTCCCGGCTTCGCCGGCTCGACCAAGATCAAGGGCAGCTGGAACTTCCTGGACGATCTCGAGGACAGCCCCGAGCACCGGCTGGATGAGCGCGAGTACCTGCGCGCCCGGCTCGTCGACTTCCTCGTCAACGACATGGACCGCGGCACCGACCAGTGGCGCTGGGCGCGCTTCGGCGAGAAGGGCAGCTACGTCTACCGGCCGCTGCCGCGCGATCGCGACTGGACGTTCATCAACGCCGACGGCCTGCTCGCGCGCGCGGTGCGCACCGTGTTCCCGAAGTTCGTGCCCTTCGAGCCGAAGTATGCGAAGCTCGAGGCGTTCAAGATCAGCTCGCACCTGCTGGACCGCCGGCTGCTCACACGCGTCACGCGCTCCGAGTTCGAGGCCGAGGTGGCCGACGTCCAGCGCACCCTCACCGATGAGCTGATCGCCGCCGCCGTGGCCGACATGCCCGACGCGCTGCTACCCGGCCACGGCCCCGAGCTCACCGCCATACTGCGCGCGCGGCGCGACGGACTGGACGAGATCGCGGCCCAATGGTACGCCTGGCTGGCGAAGGAGCCGGACCTGCGCGCGACCGATGAGGACGACGTGGTCGGCCTCGAGCACCAGCCGGATGGATCGTTGCGCGTCGTCATGGCGACGCGTGCGGCCCCGGAGACGCCGTACTACGACCGCACCTTCACGCCGGACGAGACGCACGAGGTGCGCGTCTACCTGCACGGCGGCGATGACCACGTGCTCGTCACCGGGGTTCCGCACCACATCCGCACGGTCGTGGTCGGCGGCGGCGGCGATGACGTGCTCGAGGACGCTACCGGCGCGGCGCGCTTCTACGACGACCGCGGCGAGAACGAGTTCCGCACCAGCGGCGGTACGTACGTATCGACGAAGCCGTGGGAATCGCCGCCGGTCCCGGAGGGGCTGCGGCTGGGCCGCGACTGGGCACCCGATTACGGCAGCAGCCGCGGCCTCGGCCCGGCATGGGAGTACGGCGAGGGATCGGGCGTTGCGCTGGGCGTGAGCCACACGTACACCAACTACGGGTTCCGGCGCCTGCCCTACGGAGTGCGCGCCACCACCAGCGTCCTCTACGCGCTCGGCTCCGGCGGGTTCGGCGGCACGGTGAGCGTCGATTACCGCGGCGAGAATACCCGCCGCGGGCTGTCCCTCGACGCGCGCGCGACCACCTTCGACGCGTTCCGGTTCTACGGCTACGGCAACGACACGCCCGAGCTCTCCACGGACGTCTCGCTGGTGATGCTGGACCGGGTCCGTGCCTACCCCGCCCTGGTCTGGCACCTCGGCCCGCGGCCGGGAGCGCCGACGGACGACGCGGCCGAGGGTTCCGAGGAGGAGGAAGGAAGCGGCGCCGAGGAGGGCGGAGCCGATGACGACGAGCCCCAGCCGGAGCCCGCGTTCATCCCCGTCAGGCAGCGCCTCACCGGCCGCGTCACGATCGGGCCGGTCGTGCAGTGGACGCAGGCGAACCCCCGCGCCGGCAGCCCGTACGCGGACGTCGTCCCGACCGACGGCTTCGGCCAGGTCGGTGCGCAGCTCGGGTTCGAGATCGAGCACACCGACCGTCCCGCGGCACCCCGCCGCGGTTTCGCCGCGAGCGCGAGCCTGGCCGGCTACCCGGCGGCCTGGGACGTCGAGGATGCCTTCGGCACGCTGACGGCGACCGCCGCCGGCTATGTGCCGCTGCTCGGGGAGACGCACCTCGCGCTGCGCGCGGGCGGGACGCACGTGCTCGGCGATCGCTTCCCGGCCTGGGACGCCGCCTTCATCGGCGGGAGGACCACGGTGCGCGGTTTCGAGTATCAACGTTTCGCCGGCGAGAGCGCCGCGTTCGGCGGTGCCGAGCTGCGCGTGCCGATCGACACGGTCCAGATCTTCTTCAATGGCGAGCTGGGCATCTACGGGCTCGCCGACGCCGGCCGGGTCTGGCAGGATGATGTTTCCGAGGGCAGCTGGCACACCAGTGCGGGTGGGGGCGTGTGGTTCGCGACCATGAACCGATCGATCAGCCTGACGTACGCGCGCGGCGAGCGCGGCCTGTGGTACCTGTGGTTCGGACTCCCGTTCTGAGCGGAGGCAGCAGCTGATGCAGCCGCACCGGATGGTGCGCTTCGACGTTCCCGATCGCGAGACGCTCGAGCGTCTGGCCGCGGGTCCGCTCCCGGGCGGCCTGCGGGAGCATGCCTCGGAGCTGGATTTCTTTCGCGACGTGTACTTCGACACGCCCTCCAGCGACCTGAAGGAGAAGGGCGCGGCCACCCACCTGCGGCTGCATCGCGACGGCCGCGCGGAGCTGCTGCTGGACGTGCTCGACCGGCGTCCCGAAAACGGTCCGCCGCGCCGCCGCAGCGCACACGCGCTGGTCACGGACGTAGAGCCGGAGACGCTCTTCCGCGGCGAGAGCGAGCCGGCGCGCATGCTCCGCGCGCTGATCGACCCGGACCGGCTCGAGAAAGTGCTCGAGGTCGAGACGCTGCGGCGCGTGCGGCGCAGTGGTGGTCGTGCGGACCGCGAGATCACGTTCTGCTACGACCTGATCACGGTGCGCCGCGACGACCTGGCGACGGAGCTGTTCGAGCTGGAGGTGAGCCTGCCGGACGAAGCGGGCGAGCGGCTGGCCGCCATCATCCAGGAGCTGCAGCACGAGCACGGACTGCGGCCGGCCCTCGCGGAGACCCAGGGCCGCGCCCGCGAAGTGCTCGAGGACCTCGACATCCAGGCGCTCGAGCGCGAGATCCGCGCGGCCCGCGAGGTCGCGGTCGTCGCCTACCAGCGCGGTGCGATCGGCCTGCTGCAGCAGGCCGGCGAGCTGGTCGTTCCGCATGCGCCGGGCGCCGGCGGCCAGGCCTGCCGGCAGGCACTCCGCGACGCGTTCGGCCAGAGCCGCGCCCGCATCCGCCTGCTCGGCACCAGCGCCGGCCTGCCGGGACGCCCGTCGCTCCAGGTATGGCTCGCCGAGGACCTCGGCGATGCGAACGGCGGCCCGATCGCCTGGGTCGGACTGCACCAGCTGCTCGACCGGGCCGGCGGGCCGGGGCTGCGCGACCCACGCACCCTCGCCGCGCTGCACGTCGTCGCGCGCTCCGGGTTCGGGAGCTGGGCATTCGCGGCCAGCCGGCTTGCCGACAGCGAAACCGACGCCCAGCCCGCCGCGTCGCTCGAGTTCGTGCTGCAGCGGCTCGAGGCGGCCGATGGCACCCAGGAGGGATCGGCGAAGGAAGTGCCCTCCGAGCTGCTGCTCAACATGGACCTCTCCCGGCTCGCGTTCGACGAGCGCATCCTCGCCTTCGCCGAGGACCCGCGCACTCCGTTGCTCGAGCGTGTCCGCTTCCTGGGGATGTTCGGGGAGCGGCGCGACGATTTCTTCATGACCCGTGTCGCCCGCTTCAAGCTCCTGGCCGGCATCGGTTCCGAGAAGCGCAGCATGGACGGGATGACGCCGGGCGAGCAGCTCGACGCGATCGGCATCCGCGCCCGGCAGATCATGCGGCGCTCGTACGCCCTGCTGGCGGCCCTGGTCCCCGAGCTCGAGCGCCACGGCATCGTCGTCGAGCGCTGGCCCGAGCTGAGCCACGAGGATCGCGAGTACCTGCGCGAGACCTACGGCGCGCGACTGGCGGCGCTGGTGACGCCGCTCGCCGCCGATCCGACGCACCCGTTCCCCCACATCCGCAACCTGCGTCCGGCCCTCGCCGCAACCGTGCGCCTGCGCGAGACCGGACAGGAGCAGTTCATTGCCGTGGAGCTGCCCGGCGACCTGCCCCGCTTCGTGCCGCTGCCCGGTGGTCACCGGTTCGTGACGCTCGAGGATGTCGTCGAGGCCACGCTGCCCGAGCTGTACCGCGGTCTTCAGGTGCTGCGCGCGAACATGTTCCGGATCACGCGCAGCGCGAACATCGACATCGACGCCGACCCGCTCGACATGCTGCAGGCGATCGAGGAAAAGGTCACGCAGCGGCCGTTCCAGGAGATCGTGCGTTTGGAGGTGGAGAAGTCCATGCCGCCCGACATGCGCCACCGGCTGCTGCGCGAGTTGCAGTTCGACAGCGAGGACACGCCCACCACGTTGAGCGAGCAGGATGTCTACACGGTCGAGCGCTTCGTCGATCTGGCCGCACTCGAGGAGATCGCGGCGCTCGACCTGCCCGAGCTCAAGTTCCCGCCGCGCGACCCGCACGTGCCGCTCGAAGCCGATCGTTCCGTCTTCGACCAGGTACGCGAGCGCGAGCGCTTCGTGCACTTCCCGTTCGACTCCTTCGAGGAGTCGGTCGAACGGCTGCTGCGCGAGGCCGCTGACGACCCGGACACGGTCGCGGTCAAGGTCACGGTGTATCGCACCAGCAAGGACTCGGGCGTGGTCGAAGCGCTGCGCCGTGCCCGGGAGAACGGCAAGGACGCGGTCGCCATGGTGGAGCTCAAGGCCAGCTTCGACGAGCAGCGCAACATCGAGTGGGCGCGCGGCCTGGAGGCGGCCGGCATCCGCGTCGTCTTCTCCCCGCCCAAGTACAAGGTGCACGCGAAGATCGCACTCGTGCTCCGGCGCGAGGGCGAGGAATTGCGCCGCTACGCCTACATCGGCACCGGCAACCTGAACGCGCGCACCGCCGCATCGTACATCGATGTCGGCATTCTCACGGCCGAGGCGAGCCTCACCGAGGAAGTGAACGGCGTGTTCAACCTGCTGACCGGCTATTCCGCCGGCGAGGAGATGGACGAGCTGCTGGTCGCGCCCTTCAACATGCGACGACGGTTCCTGCGCCTGATCGAGCGCGAGGCGGAGCACGCCCGGGCCGGGCGGCCTGCCCTGATCCGGGGCCAGCTCAACGGCCTCGCCGACCGGCGCCTGATCGGGGCGCTCTACCGCGCCTCGCAGGCGGGCGTGAAGATCGAGATGATGGTGCGGGAAATCTGTGCGCTGCGCCCGGGCGTCCCCGGCGTCTCCGACAACATCCGCATCGTCACGCTGGTCGGCCGCTTTCTCCAGCACGCCCGCATCTTCCACTTCCACAACGCCGGCGCCGACGAGTACTACATCGGCTCCGCCGACTGGCGTCCGCGCAACATGGTGGAGCGGATCGAGGTCGCCACGCCCGTCCGCGACCCCGACCACCAGCGCCGGCTCGCGGACATCCTGGACGAGACGCTCGCCCACCCCGATGGCTGGCTGCTGCGGCCGGACGGCACCTACCTCCGCGACGGCAGGGTGATCGGCCTGGTGCATCCGCCCGTGGAAGTCGTCGCCTGAGGGTCCGGCCGCGACGCCACGCACCGGAGCCCCGCGTAGCTCCCCGGCCGCCGCCGCCGCAGGCAACCGCCGCGTGACCCCGCGCGTGCCGCCGGTTGCCGTGAGCACTCCGGGACCAGACCTTGACCGGGTCCTCGGCGCCGCCGGCGCGCCGGGTTTCCCGCATAGAGGAGGGTCGCGTGAAAGCTCTGGTATTCGGTGGCTCGGGCAAGATGGGCGCGGCCGTCGCGTGGGAGCTGGTGCGGCGCGATGACGTGGAGCGGGTCGGCCTCGTGGACCGGCGCCCGGAGGGGCTGGGCCGCACGATCGCGTGGCTGAACAGCTCGAAGGTCGTCGCCGTCGAGGCCGATGTCACCGACGCCGACGCGCTCACCCGCATCATGCAGGACTACGACGTCGGCATCAGCACGCTCCCCGACCGGCGCACCAGCTACCGCACCGCCGAGACCGCGATCCGCGCCTCGTTCCCGATGGTCGACCTGCTCGAGGAGTTCCACCGCCGCCCGGACCGCTACGAGCTGGAGGGCCTGGTGCTGCCGCCGGGTGTGGCGCTGCCCGATTACGGGGAATGGCTCCACGAGCTGGCCGTCGAGAACGGTACGCTCTTTCTGAGCGGCATCGGCTTCGCGCCCGGAATGAGCAACATCACGGTGGGCGAGGGGCTACGGAAGCTGGACCGATCGCGCCGCGCGGTCGCGCGCGTCGGCGGCATCCCCGCCCGACCGTTCGCCGACCGCCATCCGCTCCGCTACATGATCACGTGGCAGTTCGAGCACGTGCTGCGCGAGTACATGGTCAAGGTCGACGTGATCCGGGGTGGGCGAGTCGTCGAGGTGGACGCAACCACCGAGCGCGAGTCGTTCCGCTTCGACCGGCTCGGCATCGACGAACAGCTCGAGTGCGCGATCACGCCGGGCATGCCCAGCTTCCTGTTCACGCGTCCGGAGCTGGAGGAGTTCTCGGAGAAGACCGTGCGCTGGCCAGGCCACTGGCAGGCGGTCGAGACGCTCAAGGAATGCGGCCTGCTCGAGCTGGAGCCGGTGCGGGTCGGCGGGTCGCGAGTCGTGCCGCGCGAGCTGCTGCTGGCGCAGCTCGAGCCACGCCTCCGGCCGCTGCCCGGCGAGACCGACGTGTGCGTCATGTGGTGCAGCGTGGAGGGCGAGAAGGACGGACGCGCGGCGCGCATCGATTACTGGCTCTGGGACCAGGCCGACACCGCGAGCGGCATCTCCTCGATGGGCAGGGTGACCGGATTCTCCGCGGCAATCGCCGCCTGGATGGCGGGACGGGGGATGCTCGACCGGGTCGGTGTCGTGGCCCCCGAGGACTGCTTCGATGGACCGCGCTACGACACGTACGTCCGCGAGCTCGCGAAGCACGACGTGCGCATCCTCGAGGAGGTCAGCATCCTCGAGCCGTCCGGTAACGACCTGATGTCGGGAGCGGGTCAGGGCCGCTGAACCGGGCGGAACCGGTCAGCTCATCCGGGAGCGACCCGATCTCGGGGGTCAGGGCCACTGAACGGGGTGGACCCGCTCAGCTCGATTCGGGCGGCGGCTCGGGATTCGGGCCGTCGCCCGCAGCCGGCGGCGGCTCGCTCGTCTCCTGCAGCGCCGGCGTTCCCGTCATCGGTCCCCGCGTGATCAGCAGGTGCGGCAGCTCCAGCCGGTGCACCGCCGGGTGTTCGCTCGCGAGCTTGTGACGGATCTCCTCGAGATACGGATCGATCAGCCGCTCGTGGCAGCCGGGGCACAGGTAGAAATAGCTGCTGCCGGGTGGCACCTCCGCGTACCTCCCGAACCAGTGTGTCATGAGCGCGATCATGCGGCGCGGATCCGTCCGCCCGCAGACACGGCAGGGACGCAGGCTCACCGCCACTCCTTCGCTGCGCTTCCGGCGCACCCCGGCCGGGGCGCGCACTCCATCGACCGATAAGTTGGCGTACCGGCGGCCTCCGGCGCTCGCCGGGGCGGCCGCGAGCACGTGCCGGCTCGGCTCAGCGACGCACACTCGCGTCCCCCGCGGCGGCGGCGAACTCCTCGAGTATGCGCGCGACCGGCTCCACCGAGGTTATACCCGCCACGCTCCGGCCGGCCTGCCAGAAGTCGCGGCTGCTCTTCGGATCGAGCGATGCCCGCCGCAGCTGGATCGCGGAGCGCAGCGCATAGAACGTGCGCATCCAGTGCTTCGTGCGACGTCCTCTCAGCAGCCGCCGCGCGAGCGGCCCCGCCTTCGTGCCCACCCGCTCCACGTACGGCGTACGAATCACCGCGAGCGGCACGCCGGTGATCCGCTCGCTCAACACGATGTCGTCCTCGTCGGCGGCGACGATGGCCGCCTTGTACGCGTCACTCGCGGTGCACTCCGTGCTCGCGATCAACCGCGTACCCAGCTGCACGCCGGCGTAGCCCAGCCCCAGCGCCCGGACGAAATCCGCGGCGGTGCCGACTCCGCCCGCGCACACGACCGGCAGGCCGAGCGGCAGCAGCTCGTCGGCGAGGGCTTCGGCGCTGCGCGGTCCGGCGTGTCCGCCCGCGCGCGCATTCACCGCGATCAGCCCGTGCACACCCGCGTCCAGCGCCTTGTCCGCCCACTTCCGCTCGGTGACATCGTGATACACCCGCCCGCCGGCCGCGCTCACGCGCTCCACCACCCAGCGCGGCTTGCCCAGCGAGGTCACGAAGAAACGCACCCCCTCCTCCAGCGCGATGTCGAGCCACCGCTCCATGCGCTGGCGGTAGAGCCGCGAGCGACCCTCGATGAGCGCGTTCATGCCGATCGGCCGGTCCGTCAGCTGGCGGATGTAGCGGAGCCCCGCGCGAAAGTCGTGACCGTGCACGAAGGTGAGCGAGATCGGCTGCACCACGCCGATGCCGCCCGCCGCCGACACCGCGGCCACCAGCTCCGGGTTGCTGCACGGATACATCGCCCCGCCGATCACCGGCAGCGCGATCCCCAGCTCGCGCGTGAGTGGCGTCTCCAGCGCGCTGCTCATGCGCGTCCGGGCCGCCTGGCCGGCTGCTCTCTCGATCGCATCATACCCGCTCCAGCTCCCAGGCGACGCGCACTTCCGCCACCAGCTCGTTCGCCTCGTTGCGGATCTCGGCCCGACCTTCGCCGTCGGCGCGGTCGGTGACCTCCGGGAGCACCGCGCTGCCGTGCGCCACGAGCGTGCCCCGCGCCTTCTTCAGGTAGCGTATCGTGATCTCCCTCGGAATACCGCGGATGCCGGCCGGCAGTCCTGCCATGACCGCGAGACCGCTCGCCAGCTCGCCCAGGTTCGCGAGGGCGATCGCGTGCACCGAGCGCAGGTGGTTGCGCACGGCCCGCCGGTCGCGCAGGCGTACCACCGCCCGCCCCGGTGCCAGCTCGAGGACCCGCGCTCCGATCGTGCCCGTGTACGGTGCCATGCGTCCGACCAGCCGGCTGAACAGCCAGCGCCCGCCCGGACGGGTCGCGAGACGGCGCCACGAGCGCAGCAGCCGGGCACCCTGTGCGGCGTCCTGTTCCGCCGGCGACGGCCTGGTGTTTTCCATGATGGGGATAGATACCGCGCCGCGCGCGGCCTCACAACTGCGACCCCATGTGCGCGATGGACTTGGAGATACAACGGCGGAAACGCACCCCGGCTTCGCTCCCGCCAACACCCCCGGGGCGCGGCTTCACCTCATCCGGCGCGCGGAACCCGGGAACCCGGTGCCGCGCCGGGCGGTACCGCCACCCCGGTGCATGCGATGTCGCCTCTGCCAGGAGTGACCCCATGTCGACGCCACGGCTCCGCCCCGCCGCGCTGACCCTGCTCGCGCTCGTCCTCGCCGGCTGCTCCTCGAAGCAGCGTCTCGGCGAGTACGACTACCGCAACCGGACCCTGGCCGTGACCACCATCGCCCCCGCGCACCCGGATGTGTTCAGCGGGCTGCGCGTGGACGTGGACGAGTCGCGTCCCATCGAGACGATCGTGCGCACTGGCGGCAACGTGGCGCGCGAGGCCGCCGCCCTGAAGACAAGGGCGCGCCTGGACAGCGCCGCGGCCCGCGTATCGGTGAGCGACCGGCTGGGGGCGCGTCTGCTGCAGGGGGCCAACCGGCACCTGCGCACGACGGCGGTGCGGGACGCGCGCACGGCCGATTACGAGCTCGAGGTAGTGGTCCGCAACTACGGCCTGGCGGCATCCTCGTGGAGCTCGCAGGCATACTTCGTGATCAACGCCGATGTCCGGCTCCTGGACGGGGCCACGGGCCGTCGCATCTGGAAGACCGACGTGCGCGCCACCGACCCGGTGCGCCCGGTGGTCTTCGGCCGCGAGGGCCGCACCGTGTCCGGCGTGGTCACCGCGATCGCGCTGGCGAACATGTCGTCGCTGGAGATTCAGCGCGCGCTCGAGGGCCTGGCCGATTTCGCGGCCGATTTCCTGGTCCGTCGGCTGGCCGAGTCGCTCGACGACGCCCGCGACTAGCGCATGGAATACTGGGAGCGTGACGAGGTCGTGCGCGAGTTCGCCGCGCGCGCGCCCGATCACCGCCTGCTCGAGCTGATCGAGCGCTACGCCGATCCGCGCGCCGTCCGGGTGCTCGACATCGGTTGTGCGGCCGGGCGCAACACCGTGCTGCTCGCGGAGCGTGGCTTCGACGTGCACGCGCTCGACGCGTCGGCGGCCATGGTGGCGGAGACGCGCCGCCGGCTGGGGCCGATCCTGGGGGAGCGGGAAGCGGCCGCACGCGTGCAGTGCCGCCGCATGAGCGACCTGGAGAGGTATCCGTCGGCATCCTTCGATCTCGCGGTCGCGCTCGGCGTGCTGCACGCCGCGGCCAGCGGGCGCGAATGGCACCGGAGTGCGGCCGGTATTGCGCGCGTGCTCCGGCCCGCCGGCATGCTGCTGGTCGCGGCGTTCACGCCGGATACCGACCTCACCGGCGAGGGGCTCCGCCCGGTCGCCGGCGAGGCGCACGTGTTCGAGGGACTGCCGGGGGGTCGGGCGACGCTGCTCTACCCGGACGAGCTGGACGCCGCGCTCGGCGAGCACGGCTTTACCACCGAGCTGCTCACCAGTACCGGCACCACGATCACGGAACGCGGACGTCGCGTCTCCGCGAACGGGCTTTACCGTTCCGGCACCGCTCAGCGACCTACCTGAAGCCGGCGTCGCGCGCTGCGCACGCCGTCGGACAGGTGCACGTCGAGCTCGGCGGCGTCGCTGACCAGCTCGACATCGCCGCCGCGCGCGAACGAGAGCACCGCGCCGGTACGGGCATCGCGCACCAGCACCACCGGGTGGCGGGCGGCATCCCACTCCAGCCGTACGCGACTGCTACCGCGGCGCGTGCTGCGCAGCTCCTGGCCGGGGCCGGCCGCGGCCGGCAGCGCGGGCCGCTGCACGACTTCGCGGCCGCCGGCCCGCAGCCGGATCGTGCCCGGCGACGCGCCGCGCAGCGAGCTGAGCGGCACCAGGAACGAGAAGTGCTCGACGTCGGGCACGTGGTCGACGGCCTGGCCATCGAACGACAGCTCGAGCAGCGGATTGCCCGCCGCGTCGAGGATGTCGAGCTGGTGCGCCCCGCGCGCCGTCGGCAGCACCGGCCGGGCGACCACCTCGAAGGCGGGCTCGAGCACCAGGCCCTCCGGCGAAATCCGGCCCCAGACCAGCAGTGACGGTTGTGCGCTCGCGCCGACGCTCGCCCCGGCGCTCAGCGTGGCACCGGCGGCGCCGCGGAACTCGCGCACGGACTCGTACGTGTAGTCGCTCGCCCATCCGGGCAGACAGTACGACATGATGTCGAAGTGCTCGCCCGCGGAGAGCAGCATGTTCGTCCGCATGTCCCAGCCGTGCAGCCCGATCCTGCCGTCCACGTACGGGAAGCTTGCGTCGACGAGGCCGGGGTTGCCGCAGGGGGAATGACGGCGACCGAAGTTGTGGCCGACCTCGTGCGCCATCACCCAGTCACGCACGTTCAGCCAGTCCACGCCGATCGCGGACGTCGGCTGGAGGGGCGACTGTCCGAGGTAGCCCAGGCCGGCGGCACCGCTCGTATGCGTGGTCTTGATGACCCCGTAGTAGTAGCGCCCGCTGTCCTCGACGTGGCGCAGCGCATTGATCTCGTCGAGCAGCCGGATCCAGTCCTCGGTGAAGGCGTTGCCGAGCAGGCCCGTGAACGTGTACGCAGCCCGCACGTCCGCATCGACTTCCGCCAGCGGGTAGATGGCGCGGAGCATCGTCAGATAGGTCTCGACGTTGGCCGCGTTCACGTCGCCGGTCAGGCCGTTCCCGGTCTGCAGCACCGGCACGAAGCGGGTCCGGTACGGCGCTACCGCCTGGACCGTCAGGGCGAGGGGCGTGCCGTCGTTCGGGTAGGTGTTGTCGTCCTCATCGCTCTCCGGAATCTCGTTCCCCGGATCGACATCGGCGAGCACGGACAGGCCGGGACGGATCTGTGCCGCGGGGAGGACCAGGTTCCAGGAGTTGAGCAGC
>DATHVV010000043.1:0-2155 GCA_035461105.1 Longimicrobiales bacterium
GCAGCATGACCGACGTCGAGGTATTCCGGCACCTGGCGCGCACCACGCACCAGGTGCTGCGCCTGAACACGGCCGGCATCACCCACGAGGAGAGCCTGCTCCAGCCGGCGCCTGCCGGCAACTGCCTGAACTGGGTGGTCGGTCACGTCCAGCACGTAAACGAGCAGCTGCTTCTGCTCCTCGGGCAGCCGGCCGTGCTCGGCGTCGAGGCGGTGCAGCGCTACGAACGCGGCAGCGAGCCGCTGCGCGACGGCGCCGATGCCGTCGACTTCGACACGCTGCTCGGTGCCTGGGACGAAGCGGCGCGACGCATGGATGCCGGGCTTGCGGCGCTCACGCCGGAGCGGCTCGCGGCGCCGGCGCCCGTGACCGGCTTCGGCGACAGCACGGCCGAGATGCTCGCGTTCACGATGTTCCACCAGGCCTATCACACCGGCCAGGCGGGCGTGCTGCGGCGGCTGCTCGGGAAGGAGCGCGCGATCCCGTAACGGGGATCGGGTCGGCTGCGACGAGCAGTGGCGTAATCGACGGTGCCGCCGGGCGCGCCTGGCTCCGGGGCCGCCCGGCGCGCGTGGCGCACGGCGACCCCGGAACCACTGCACTCAGAGCCGCAGCAGCCGGTCGAAGAACGACCGGTAGTGGCGCAGCGCCATGCGCAGGTCCTCGGTCGAGATCTCCTCGCGGGTACCCCACTCGCGCTCGAGGCGCTCGCGCTGGTCCGAGAAGCCGTCCGTCAGCCGGTCCATGACCGTGCGCACCAGGCCGTCCGCCTCCTCGACCGCGCGGCGCGGCTCGTCCACGAAGCTGGCCTGCACCGACTCCCAGCGGGTGCGCAGCTGATCGGTTTCCTCGGGTGAGAACAGCGGCGCCTCCGGCTCGATCTTCCGGCCGCCCAGCGCGCCGGTCTCGTCGAGATCCGGGTCGCGCCGGTCCCGATCGGATGCGACCAGCGGCTCATCGTCTCGCCGCGGACGGCGCGAGGCGTCGATCGCCTCGTCACGCACCCGCTCGTAGCTGTCGTTCCGCTCGCTCAAGCTTCACCTCCTCGGTTTCGAGCCCGCCTCACGAGCGGGACTTCGTCGGGTCCGGCCGCGGCGCTTCCTCGAGCAGCTCGATGAAGAGCGCGCGGTAATGCACCATCGCCTGGCGCATGTCCTCGGTGTCGGCGCGGCCGTCGCGGCTGTGCTCCGCCAGCTCGTGGCCGGCGCGGTAGTGCTGTACCACGTCGGGGTGATCGACGGACAGGTCGGCGGAGCGACGATCGAAGTCGCTCATCGGATACCCGCGTCGCTGCATCACCTCGCCGATCAGCCGGTCCGCTTCCTCCACCGCCGGCACCGGCTCGTCCACGAAGCGCGCCTGCACCCGCTTCCAGTCCGCGGCGTAACGCGCGCGCTCGTCGCCATCGAGCGGCCGGATCTCGAGCAGGGCGACGCGCTGCTCGCGCTGCTCGAGCTCGCGCTCCGCCTCCTTGCGATCACCGATGTCGTGCACGGCGCGCTCGTACTCCGGGCCGAAGCGCCCGGTGAGCTGCTTCCGCTTCTGGATCTGCATGAAGTACCACGCACCGGCCCCGAGCAGGGCCAGCACCACCACCAGGATGACGATCTCGAGGGTGCCCATTCCGTCCTCCTCCAGGTTCCCGCGCGCGGCTCACCGTCCCGCGATGGGTGCGGTCGCATGGAGCAACGGTCGTGCCTGTCCGCGCGCACGAAGGCGCCGCCAGGGCTGCTTCAGAAGCCGTCCGGCCGGTCGGCGGGGCGGGGTTGCAGCGTGACTGCGGGCGCGTTACCAGTGCAGGCCGTTCCGCAGTGAATCCGCCACTTCCCCGTGGAGGTCCTCATGCTGCTCATGCGCGACATCATGTACTGCAAGCCCGGCAAGGTGCGCCCCATGGTCGAGAAGTTCCTGGCTATGGCGAAGGTCGTGGAGTAGGCCGGTCCCGGCCGGATGCGCGTGCTCACCGACGTCAGCGCGGAGCGCTACTGGACCGTCGTGGCCGAGACCGAGGTGCCCAGTCTCGAGGCCTACCTGGAGATGGACCGCAACATGGCGAACTTCCCCGAGATGGAGGAGATCATGAAGGGCTATCACGACCTGATCGATTACGGCCGGCGCGAGATGTACACGATCGAGGGGTAGGTGCCCGCAGGCG
>DATHVV010000044.1:0-31158 GCA_035461105.1 Longimicrobiales bacterium
CGAGCAGGCGCGCGCGCTGCCCCGGGCGCGCGCGCCGCAGCCGCCGCGGGAGCGGCCGCAGCCCGTGGACAGCGGCCGCGCCGACGAGATGATCCCCGATGACCTCTGGCAGATCCTCACCGGTCAGCCCCGTCCCGCTCCGCGCCCGGAGCCCGCCGATCTGCCGTCCTGGGACGAGGCAGCGGTGCTCGCCGACGAGGCCGGCGAGGATGAGGAGGCGTTCGTGGAGACGGCTCGCGCGCTCGACGATTTCCGGCGCGAGGAGGTCGTGCGCGAGCTGCCCCGCATCGTCTCCCTCGAGACCATGCCGCTGCCGCCGGAGCGCCGGCATGCCGCGTACCATGCGCGCGTCGAGAAGCTGAAGCAGGCCGAGTCCGTCGAGCTCGAGCTGCGCACGGCTGCCCGCCCGCACCAGCTGCTGCACAAGCGGCTGCTGCAGCGTTCCAGCCTGCGCGATGCAGTCATCCTCACCGAGGTGCTGGGGAGGCCCAAAGGGCTGGAGTGAGTCCGCGTCCGCCGTTAGCTTTCTTGGCGCGCCGGAGTGGCGGAATGGCAGACGCAGTGGCCTCAAAAGCCACGGCCCCGCAAGGGGCGTGAGGGTTCGAGTCCCTCCTCCGGTATCTCACAGGAGTCTTCCGCGCGCATTCGTGCATCGCCGCGCTCCCCGATCCTGCCCTCCCGCGCTATCATTGTGAAGCGAGTCCGCGCTCCCCGCGTAACCCGGCATTTGCCACGATGGAGAGGCAGTGATCCACCACCGGGGACACTTGCGTGCGCTGATCGCCCTGTCTTTCGTCCTTGCCGCAATCGCCGTCACCGGCGGTTGTGACTCACCAACCAGTCCGAGAGTTCCGGAATGGACCGCTACGTCGATCCTCGACGGAACTCATCTCCATGGTCTCGCCTTTGGGGCAGGCGTCTGGGTAGTAGTCGCGCAACAGGGGAAGCTGGCCACTTCGACGGATCTCCAGAGCTGGACGGAACGCGCCACCCACTGGACCGCCGCCGACGACATCCTCAACGTCCGCTATGCCAACGGCGTGTTCGTGGCCACCGGCACGGACCGGTCGGGCAACGGACACTGCATCGCCGTCTCGTCCGACGGTATTTCGTGGACACCGGGAGCCGTCGGTTTCCCGGTGATTCGTCTCGGTCCCCTTCATTACAGCCATCGGTTGAGTCTCTGGTTCGTTTCCGGCAGAGATGAATACGGGCCAGTGCTGCTCTCATCTTCCGATCTCGTGGCGTGGACTCCCCACGATCCAGGCTTCGGCGCGGATCCGATCATCAGCATTACCGAGGGACATGGCATGCTGATGATATCCGGAGGATCCGAGAAAATCGGGATTTCGGCAGCTGGCGCATCGTGGTCCGTGCACCAGCTGAGGCACAGTGACGAGAATGTGAACGACATCGACAAGGTCCGGTTCTTCGACGGCGTCTTCGTGGCGATCATGCACCCGGACGCGAGCACCGTGTACCGGTCTGTGAACGGTACGTCCTGGACGCCGGTGGCAACCGGATGGCCGTCTCGGGAGCCTTCGTGTACCGTCTGGAACTGTCCGGACGGCCCGGGCGGCTGGGTTTCCATAGCACAGCGCAACGATGGTGTGATCATCGCCACCGGCGTTCGTGGCAAGATGATGCTGTCGCGAGATCTTGGCGCATCCTGGGTGAGGCTGTCCTCTCCCGTGGCGGCGAACCTCAACGGCATCGAATCCGACGGGCGCCGGTTCGTGGTGAGCGGCAACTATGGGACTCTGCTCGTGTCGAGCCAGGACGCCGGCCCATAGGATCCTCCCGAAGCGTGCCGGGAGCGTCTCGTCCGGTGCGAGTCCCAACCTCAGCCTTGCAGTGAGGCCCGCTCCGGTCGCGCCCGGGCTGCATCCCCGGGTATCCCCCCGCCCAGGCAGCCATGTCAGGCGCTGCCCCAAACGCGTGCCCGGCCCGCCGGCCGCCCCGGGCGGCGCACCCGCCCACTCCCTGAAAGCCCTCCGTTCGTGCGGTCCCGCTCGGCCCGATGTGACGCCGGCGCTCTCTCACCCGTCTCAGGTTCGTGGGCTACGGCCGGTCCCCAGCAGGTGGTGAGCATGAACGGTTCGAATTACTGCGAGCGCTGCAGCGGCTGCGGCCAGGTGGTCGGCAACGGCGATTTCGAGCGGCCCTGGACCCGGCTGGAGGGGATCTCCCCGAGTGCCGCCCTGGAGACGATCCTGGGGGTACGCCGGCCACAGCCGTGCCCGGCGTGTCAGGGCAGCGGCCGCAAGCCTCCGGAGTTCAGCACTTCGCCGGGCGGCGCGATCCACTGATCCTGCCGGGCGACGCCCCTTCCGACGTTCAGCTTCTTCCCAGAGCTCTGCCGCCGATTCCGGTCGTGTCCGGATCGGCGGGCGCCGGCTGAGTATCCGGCTCGGCCGGCCGCGGCACCGGCTCGCGTGTCGGCTCCGGCTCGCGCGTGGGCGTGGCCGTTGGCTCCGGCTCGGCTGGTGCCGGTGTCGCAGGCCGGCCCACTGCTGTCGGAACCGGCGCAGCGGACGCCCGCTCGCGCAGCAGCGCCTCGATCTGGTGGGCGCGCTGGAGGTGCGCTCCCAGGGTCGGCCGCGCGGCCGCGACGAACTGGGCCAGCAGCGGCTGCCGGGTTCCGGGTATCACCGTGCTGTCGAGCACGCCCAGCAGCGACTCCTGGAACTCGATCTGCCGCTGCAGCACCGACCCGTCGCTGCCGCCGCCGGCCGCGCCGCTGACCGCGTCGGTGGCGTCCTGCGCGGTGCGCCGCACCTGGTCGGCGACCTGGTGGACATCCGGTTGCAGGCCGAGGCTGTCCGCGATCGCGGCCAGCTCGGCCCGCAGTGCCTGGTGGTCCGTGCGCATCACGCGCAGCAGCCGGCGCAGCTCCGCATCCGTGACGCTGTCCACGGCGACCGCGGCGTAACCCGCGGCGCCTTCGTGCAGCGCATCCAGGATGGCGAGCGTCTCACCGTCGGCGAGCGAGATCACGCGACGCTCGGGGACTGCGGGCGCCTGCGGCACCGGCTCATCATCGTCGCGCCCGCCGTTGCCGCAGCCGAGCAGCGCTGCCGCCAGCAGGCCCGCCGCTGCCACGTATTTCCTCGCCACCATTCCTGCCTCCCGCGCGCTCACCTGTCGCTCGGCTGTATTGGACTGCCTGGGTGCCGATCGGGCAAGAGTCGTGCGCCGCGCCGACACCTCCGCAACCGTGTTCCAGCGCCCTGCTGCGCGACTTGCCACGCCCTCCGCGGGGCGGCTATACTCGCCGGTCTCGGCGGCGTTTGCGCCCGCACCGTCAGGGGGCTGGCGACCCGACCACTGGCCGGGGGACGGCCCCCTTCGCCATCAGCGTCGCCGATCCGCACGAGGGTACCGGAGCCGGGGAGCACGAAGGCATGGCGAGCAAGGGGCTGGAGGGCGTGATCGCGGCGGAGACCGCGATCAGCGAGGTAAACGGCGAAGCAGGCCGCCTGATCTACGGCGGTTACCCGATCGAGGACCTGGCCCAGAACGCGAGCTTCGAGGAAGTCTGCCACCTGCTGTGGTACGGTGAGCTGCCCACACGCGAGCAGCTGGCGACGCTCGAGCGTCGTCTCCGCGAGGGCGGCGCCGTGCACCCGGACGTGCTCGCGCTGATCGAGCGCCAGCCGCGTGCCGTCCACCCCATGGCGACCCTGCGCACCGCGCTCTCCGCGCTCTCCGCGTACGATCCCGATGCCGAGGACATGTCCCGCGCCGCGAACGAGCGGAAGGCCATCCGGCTGACCGCCCAGGTGGTGACGCTGACGGCCGCCATCGAGCGCCTGCGCACCGGCCAGCCTGCACTCCCGCCCCGCGACGACCTCTCCCTCGCGGGCAACCTGCTCTACATGATGAACGGGCGTGAGCCCGAGCCGCTGCCGGTGCGCATCATCGATGCCGCGCTCACGCTCCATGCCGAGCACGGCATGAATGCCTCCACGTTCGCGGCCCGCGTCACCGCGGGCACGCTCTCGGACATGCATTCCGCGATGACCTCCGCAACCGCCACGCTCAAGGGCCCGCTCCACGGCGGGGCCAACGAGCAGGTGATGCGCATGCTGCTCGAGATCGGCACGCCCGACCAGGCCGCCGACTACGTGCGGGCGCGGCTCGCGCGCGGTGAGCGGATCATGGGCTTCGGCCACCGCATCTATCGCACGCTCGATCCGCGCGCGCCGCTGCTCAAGTCGCTGGCCGAGCAGCTCGAAGCCCAGTCCGCCGATGCCCCCTGGCTGCGCATCTCGGAGATGATCCAGGAAGTGATGCGCGAGGAGATGGAGCGTCGCGGCAAGAAGATCTATCCCAACGTCGACTTCTTCAGCGCCTCCGTCTATTACACGCTGGGAATCCCGATGGACCTCTTCACCAACCTGTTCGCCTGTGCGCGCATGGCCGGCTGGACCGCGCACGTGATCGAGCAGCTCACTGACAACCGGCTGATCCGACCGGGGTCCAGCTACACCGGACCTCGTGACCGTCGGGTCGAGCCCATCGAAGGACGCACCTAGGAGGGCCGACGCATGGCCGATTTCCGTTTTTCTCGCGTACCCGAGGGTGGCGAGGCGATCCGTTGCGAGCATGGGCACCTGACGGTGCCCGCCAGACCCATCATTCCCTACATCGAGGGCGACGGTACCGGCCGCGACATCTGGCGCGCCACCAGCCGCGTGCTGGAAGGCGCCGTGCAGCACGCCTACGGCGATGAGCGCCGGCTGGTATGGATGGAGGTATTCGCGGGCGAGAAGGCCGTCACCGTCACCGGCGAGTGGCTGCCGGACGAGACGCTGAATGCGCTGCAGCAGTTCAAGGTCGGCATCAAGGGCCCGCTCACCACGCCGGTCGGCGGCGGTATCCGCTCCCTCAACGTCACGCTTCGCCAGGTGCTCGACCTCTACGCCTGCATCCGCCCCGTCCGCTACATCGAGGGCGTGCCCTCGCCGGTGCGCGAGCCGCACCGGATCAATGTCGTCATCTTCCGTGAGAACACGGAAGATGTCTACGCCGGCATCGAGTGGAAGGGCGGCAGTCCGGAGGCGGAGAAGGTGCGTCGCTTTCTCACGGTAGAGATGGGCGCGGAGATCCGGGAGGCGAGCGGCATCGGCATCAAACCGATCAGCGCCTTCGGCTCGAAGCGCCTCGTTGCGGCGGCGATCCGGTATGCCATCCAGCGTGGCCGGCCATCCGTGACGCTGGTGCACAAGGGCAACATCATGAAGTACACGGAGGGCGCGTTCCGCGACTGGGGATACGAGGTCGCGCGCGAGCAGTTCGGCGCGCAGACCGTCGCCGAAGCGGATGCCGATGGCGTGAGCGGCCGGATCGTCGTCAAGGATCGTATCGCCGACTCCATGTTCCAGCAGATTCTGCTGCGCCCCGACGAGTACTCGGTGCTGGCCACGCCGAACCTGAACGGCGATTACATCTCGGATGCCGCGGCGGCGCAGGTCGGCGGCCTGGGCATGGCGCCGGGGGCGAACGTGGGCGAGGAGGTGGCGGTCTTCGAGGCCACGCACGGCACCGCGCCGAAGTACGCCGACACCGACAAGATCAATCCGAGCTCGCTCATCCTGTCCGGCGTCATGATGCTCGAGCATCTGGGCTGGGAGGAGGCGGCCGCGCTGGTCGTGAAGGGCCTGGAAGGCGCGATCCGGAACCAGACGGTCACCTACGACCTGGAGCGGCAGATGCAGGGTGCGACCCTGGTGTCCACGTCCCGCTTCGGCGATGAAATCATCCGCAACATGGCGTGAGCTATGTCCGAGCCGACGATCAGCAGTGTCCTGAGCCGTGCCGACGAGCTGCGCTCCACGCTGCTGGCCGTGCACATCTTCGAGCACGAGCGCGAGCCGCTCGGCTTCGTGGCCAAGGTTGACGAGCATTTCGGCGGCGCGCTGCGCCGCGTGCTCGCGAGCGGCGACTTCAGCGGCCGCAAGGAAGAGACGCTCGTGCTCTATCCAGCCGCGAGCGACGCGCCGATCCAGCGATTGCTGCTGGTCGGCGCGGGGCTGCGCGAGGATCACACCATGGAAAGGCTGCGGCGCGGCATCGGGGCCGCGATCCGTACGGCCGAGCGGCTCGGCATTTCCGAGATCGACATCTCGCTCGGGCACACGCATCACACCAGCGAGCGGGTCGGGGACTATTATGCGGGACTGGCCGCGGTCGAGGCCGCCCTGCTCGCAATCTGGGACTTCCGCGAGTTGCGGACGACGGGAGACGAGTCCGCGCCGCGGGCCCTGGTGCAACAGGTGCGGCTGGTCGCGCACGATGAGGCCAACCAGCGCGAGTTCCAGCGCGCGGTGGCGTACGGCACGATCACGGCCCGCGCCGCGAACATTGCCCGCGACCTGCAGACGCGTCCCGGCAACCTGGTCACCCCGACGTTGCTGGCGGAACGCGCCCGCGAGCTCGGGGAAACTGTGGGTCTCACGGTCACGGCGCTCGACCGCGCCGGTCTCGAGCGGGAGGGGCTGAAAGCGCTGCTGGCGGTGGCGCAGGGTTCCGCCCAGGAGCCGCGCTTCATCGTCATGGAGCACCGCCAGGGCGGCGCGGCCCGGCCGCTGGTGCTGGTCGGCAAGGGCGTCACCTTCGACGCCGGCGGTATCTCGATCAAGCCGGCCGAGCGCATGGAGGACATGAAGTACGACATGTCCGGCGCCGCGGCCGTGATCGGCGCGATGCACGCGATCGCCGAGCTGAAGATCCGCGCCAACGTCATCGGACTCGTGCCTGCGACGGAGAACCTGCCTTCGGGAACCGCATACAAGCCGGGCGACGTGATCGGCACGCATGCCGGCAAGACCGTCGAGATCATCAATACTGACGCCGAGGGCCGCCTGATCGTGGCGGATGCGCTATCGTACGCGCGGCGCTACCAGCCGGCGGCGGTCCTCGATGCGGCCACCCTGACCGGCGCGGTGGTGATCGCACTCGGGCAGCACGCCATCGGACTGATGGGCAACGACGGCGATCTCATGGACGAGGTTCAGGCGGCCGGGCTGCGCATCGGCGAGCGCTGCTGGCCGCTGCCGCTCTGGGACGAGTATCGGCCGCAGCTCGACAGCGCCATTGCCGACATCAAGAACTCCGGCGGCCGGGCGGCCGGCACCATCACCGCCGGCTGGTTCCTCAAGGAGTTCGTCGATTACCCCTGGGTCCACCTCGACATCGCCGGCACCGCCTATCGCGAGGAGGCGCCCCCTTACCTGCGCAAAGGCGCGACGGGCGTGCCGGTGCGTCTCTTCATCGAGTGGGTGAGGTCGCGCGCCGAGCCATGATCGTGCGTACGCTCGCGGCGCTGGCGCCGGGTCTCGGGGGCGTGCTGCTGCTCTGCACACCGCTCTACGCCCAGGATCCGCCGCGCCGGCCGCCGCGGGACCCGGCACCTCCCGACACCGCGGTCGCGGACAGCGTCGTGCTGCGCGCCGATTCCGCGGCGCTCGCGCGTGACTCCGTGCGTCCGCTGCCGCGTTTCTCGGAGATCTTCGGCCCCGAGCCCGTCGACGTCGGCTTCGTGCGCTTCACGTGGGACCGGGAAGCGCTGCTGCGCGAGGGCGCGGTCACCGTGGCCGATGTGCTCGAGCGCGTGCCGGGCATTACCGGCGTGCGCGGCGGCCTCTACCTGCAGCCCGAGGCCGTTACCGCGTTCGGACAGACGCGCGGTCGTGTCGAGGTGATCCTGGACGGGTACGTGCTCGATCCGCTGGTCGGCTCGACGCTCGATCTCGCGCACATCGAGGTGACGCAGCTCACCGGCATGCACGTCGAGCGCCGCCTCGATGTCACGCGCATCCACCTGAGCAGCGCGGAGGCCACCGAGAGCCGGCCCTACTCGCGCATCGAAGCCGCTACCGGGGAGCCCGACGGCAGCGTATTCCGCGGTCTGTTCATCGCGCCGCACGTGATCGTCGGCCCGCTCGCGCTCGCCATCGACCGCATCGACAGTGACGGTCCCAACCGCGCCCAGCCCGCGGACGTACTCGCGCTCTGGGGCAAATGGAGCTGGCTCGCGGCCGACTCGACGCGCGGCCTCCAGGTGGAATACCGGCAGAGCCGCCTGCGTCGCGGCAGCGGCGTGCCGTGGATCGCGGACCGCGACCGCCGCGACATCGTGGTCCGTGCCCGGCAGCGCTTCGCCCCCGGCTTCGGGGCGGAGCTGTTCGCCGGTCACGGCAGCATGCGGGAGACCGCGGCCGACGCGGTAGATACGACGGGGACCGGGGGTTCGACGGACGGGGACGAACTCACCGAGCTGGAGCGCAGCCACCTCCAGGCCGGCGTGCGCGCCTCCTTCCGCCACGCCACCACCTGGATCGATGCCGACCTCCGCCTGCGCGACAGCTGGGCGCTGCCCAACCGGCAGCTCGACGTGCATGCCGGGTTCCGGCCGCTCGCCCAGCTCGCCCTCGCCGGCAACCTCACCAGCGCCGCCTGGCGTGGGCCCGAGAGCGCCCTCTCCTGGGATGTGCGTGCCGAGCTGCGGCCGGTCGGTGCGCTCGCGCTGTTCGCGGAGACCGCAGGCGGCGAGCGCGGCGCGCCGCTGTACGCCGATTCCGGCGGCCGCACCACGGTGCAGTGGCCGGTACTCGACAGCCGGACGTCGCACCGCTTCGGCGCCAGCCTGCGCGCGTTCGGGGTCGACGCGGTGGTCGCCGCCGTGCGCGTGGACGCCGATGACGTCGCGCCCTTCGGCCTGCCGTTCGACAGCGTGCTCGCCCCCCAGCCCGTCGAGGCGGCGACCGGATACGAGGCGTTCGGGCGCGTCACGCTCTGGCCGGCGGTCCTGGCCGCCTACGGCTCGTTCAACAGCTGGCCCGAGGCGCCCGGCTGGCTCTACCTGCCGACGCGCAGCTGGCGCGCCGGCCTGGAGGTGCACACGCTGCCCCTCCCTTCGGGAAATCTCGAGATCCTGGCGCGCGCCGAGAGTCAGCGCCGTGGGCCCATGCTCGTGCCCGACCTGGTGCCACCGGCCGAGGGAGCGGGGCCCGGCGCCGTCTCGCTTCCCGCGCAGCACATGATCCATGCCTACCTGCAAATCCGGATCATCGATGTGCGGGCCTTCATCCAGTGGTCCGACATGATGGCGGTGCGCCGCGAGGATCTGCCCGGCCGAGTGATCAACGGACGCCGCATCCTGTATGGCGTCAAATGGCAGCTTTTCGATTGACTTCGCTCCGGCGCGTTGATCTGCGCCCCCGCTGCCTTTACCTTTCCTGCCTGCGGTGGAGGGGGAATGATCCGGAGCATGACCGGCTATGGCGATGCCGAGCTCGACACCCGTGTCGGGCGGCTCCGGGCCGAGATCCGCACCGTCAATCACCGATATTTCAGCGCGAACCTGCGCCTGGCCCGCGTGCTCGAGCGCTTTGAGCCGCAGATCAGGGACTGGCTGCGCGCCAGGCTGCCCCGCGGCCATGTGAATTTCGCCCTCCGGCTGGAGAGCGGGGATGCCACGGTGCCCGGGGGCGCATCGCTGCGAGTCGACGAGGAGCGGGCCCGGGCCTACCTGGAGGTGCTGCGCGCGCTGAAGGAGCGGCTCGAGATTCCGGGTGAGGTGGACCTGGCACTGCTCACCCGTTTCGGGGACCTGGTCGTCCCTGCCGACGAGGTGGACGCCGCCCGCGTGGCGGCGAGCGAGGTGCAGCAGGTCACGGACGCGGCGGCGGACGCGGCAGTGCTCATGCGCGAGCAGGAGGGACTGCGGCTGGCGCTGGACCTCGAGGGCAGGCTGGCAGCGATCGAGGCCGCGCTGGGCCGCATCGGCGAGCGCGCTCCGGTCCGACTGGTGGTCGAGCGCGAGCGGATGCGGCGGGTGCTGGCGGAGCTGCTGGAAGGGGCGCCGATCGACGAGGAGCGGATCGTCCGCGAGGCTGCGTTCATGGCGGAGCGCTGGGACGTGAGCGAGGAGCTGGTGCGCATGCGCTCGCACCTGGAGCTGTTCCGCGAGATCATGGCGGCCGATGCCGCCGAGCCGGTTGGCAAGCGGCTCAGCTTCCTGACCCAGGAGATGAACCGCGAGACGAACACGATCGGCTCCAAGGCGAACGACGCGCCCATGGAGCATGACGTGATCGCGGTCAAGGACGAGATCGAGCGGCTGCGCGAGCAGATCGAGAACGTGGAATGAGCATGCTCTCGCCGCGGCCGTTCCCGCTCGTGATCGCGGCGCCCAGCGGGGCCGGCAAGACGTCGCTCGCGCGCGAGCTGGTGCGCGGCCACGAGCGCTGCGTCTTCTCGGTCTCGGCGACGACGCGGCCGCGCCGCGGTGGTGAGCGCGACGGGGACGATTACCACTTCGTCGATGACACCGAGTTTTCCCGTCTCGCCGAGACTGACGAGCTGCTGGAATGGGCGGTCGTGCACGGGCACCGCTACGGGACGCTGCGCGCGGAGGTGCGGCGGGCGCTGCAGAGTGACCGGGTGGTCGTGCTCGACATCGACGTGCAGGGCGCGCGCCAGGTGCGGGAACGGCTGCCCGAAGCGGTGCTGGTGTTCGTGCTGCCGCCTTCGGCCGCCGAGCTGGTCCGACGGCTCGCGGGACGCGCCAGCGAGTCCGCCGAGCAGGTGCGCCTGCGCATGGACACGGCCGCGGGCGAGCTGGCCGCCGCGGCCGAGTTCGATTACGTGGTCGTCAACGATGATTTCGGGGCGGCGATGACCACGCTGGAGGCGATCGTGCACGCCGAGTCGCACCGCGTGTACCGATACGAGGAACTTGTGGGGCTCACGGCCGCGCTCGCGGCCGAGCTCGAGACGATCGTACAAAGGAGTTACTGATGCGCGTTTTCACTCCTGGCGAAGTCGCCAACAAGCCGGGCAGCAAGTACCTCGGCGTTCTGGTCGCGGCGAAATACGCCCGCGAGCTGAATGCACTGCCGCGCGAGGCGGTTCCGGCCGGCCTCGAGAAGAAGCTCACCACGCGTGCGCTGGAGGCGCTCTCCACCGGCGAGATCGATTTCAACCTGACGAAGCGCCGGCGCAAGGGCACCTGAGGTGCCGCAGTCCGGCGGATCGGAGTCCGCCGGCCGGGGGGCGACCGCCGGACGGCGGCCCTGGGCGGGACGGCGCATCCTGCTGGGCGTGACCGGCGGCATTGCCGCGTACAAGTCCGTCCAGCTGGCCCGCGATCTGACCGCGCTCGGCGCCGAGGTCGACGTGGTACTGACGTCGGCCGCGCGCGAGTTCGTGGGCTCCCTGAGCTTCGCGGCGCTGACCGGACGCCCGGTGTACGGCGACCTGTGGGCGCCCGCAGAGGGGCTGGCTCACATCCGGCTGGCACGGGAAGCCGACGTCGTGTGCATCGCTCCGGCCACGGCCGACCTCATCGCCCGGGCGGCCGCCGGTCGCGCCGATGACATGCTGGCGGCGATCCTGCTCGCGACGCGCGCGGTCGTGCTGCTCGCGCCGGCCATGAACGATCGCATGTGGTCCCACCCGCAGACTCAGCGCAACGCCACCTACGTGAGTGAGGTGCTCGGCTACCGCCTCGTCGGGCCCGCCAGCGGTCCGCTCGCGTTCGATGAGGGCAGCGGCCCGGGACGGATGGAGGACCCGGCCACCATCACCGCGCACATTGGCCGCGCGCTCGGCGAGGACCGCCTGCTGCGTGGACGCCGCATCGTCGTCACCGCCGGACCTACCCGGGAGCCCGTCGATGCGGTGCGTGTGCTCACCAACCGCTCCTCGGGCCGAATGGGCTACGCCATCGCCGCCGCGGCCTGGCGCAGGGGCGCCGAAGTGACGCTCATCGCGGGTCCGGGCACCGCGGTCCCGCCGCCGGGGCCGCAGCTGGTGCCGGTCCAGACCACGCAGGAGCTGGCGGACGCCGTGCGTGCCTACCTCCCCGCCGCCGCCGCCCTGATCATGGCGGCCGCCGCCGCGGACTTCCGGCCCACGGACGTCGCTCCGCACAAGCTGAAGAAAGCGCGCATGCCTGAAGCGATCGCGCTCGAGCCCGCCCCTGATGTACTGCTCGAGACGCGCGCGGCCCGCCCGCCCGGCTGCATGATCGTGGGTTTCGCGCTCGAAACCGAGGACCTGCTCGCGAACGGACGCTCGAAGCTCGAGCGGAAAGGGCTCGACCTGATCGTGCTCAACTCCGCCAACGAGCCCGGCGCGGGCTTCGACGTGGAGACGAACCGCGTGTCGCTGCTGGACGCGCGGGGCGCGCTCGAGACGCTGCCGCTGCTGAGCAAGGACGAGGTTGCCGAGCGAGTGCTCGACCGCGTCGTGGCGCACCTGGCCGGGCCGAATGACTGAACGTTGCCGCTGCGGAAGTGGAGCTTCCCGATGAGCGAGCGTCACGAGCTGCTGCTGCGCTATCTGCGGCAACAGGCGGAGCTGGGTGGCGGGCGTATCTTTCTCGACTCCATGACGGCCCGGCAGGTGCTCGGAGCAACCCGCGCCGCGGCCGCGAGTGGCGACCCGGCGCAGAGCGCTGCCACGCGCGACCCGGTACCTCCGCCGGCCACGGGCGGCGCGGGTGCAGCCCTGAAGCCGCAGCCGTCCTCGGCCGGGCGCATCATGGAGACGCTGGTCACGCTGGAGCGGGAGCGGTCCGCACCGGCGCTGGTTGCGTCGGCCGCCGCCGCGAGCGTGCCGGCGCGGGCGGTACCCGGGGGGAGTCACGCGGGAGGTCTGCAGTCGCTGCGCGAGGTCGCGGCCGCATGCACCCGCTGCCGCCTGCACGAGACGCGCTCCACGGTCGTGTTCGGGGAGGGCTCGGAAACGGCGGACCTGGTGGTCGTGGGCGAGGCGCCCGGGCAGGAGGAGGATCGCACCGGCCGGCCGTTCGTCGGGCGGGCGGGCCGGCTGCTCGACCTGCTGCTCATGAGCGTAGGCCTGCCCCGCGATCAGGTCTACATTTGCAACGTGTTGAAGTGCCGGCCGCCGGACAATCGCAATCCGCGGCCGGACGAAGTCGATCCGTGTACGACGCACCTGCTGCACGCCCAGCTCGAGCAGATCGCGCCGCGCGTGCTGCTGGCCGTGGGCAAGTTCGCGGCGCAGGTGCTGGCGAACTCGGAGGCTAGCATTGGCCGGCTGCGTGGCCGCGTCTTCGCATACCGCGGCACGCCGCTGGTGGTGACGTACCATCCCGCGTACCTGCTGCGCAGTCCGCAGATGACGCGTGTCGCCTGGGAGGACTTCCAGCTGGCGCGCCGGGTACTCAACGAAGCAACGCGCGGCTGACCGGCACGAACCGGTCTGACTCGCGCACCGGGCAGGGCGATTCATGAATACCGTTGAGCTCGCCACCTGGGATGACGGCGGGCGTCGCTCCGACCGCAATCCCCCCTATGCGCCCGAGGCGGAGATCTCCGTCATCGGCGGCATGCTCATCGACGGTGACGCGGTGGCCAAGGCCATCGAGATCGTCGATGACACGATGTTCTACCGCGAGGCCAACCGGCGGATCTTCCGCGCCATGGCGCGCCTGTTCCAGCGCGGCCAGGTGATCGATCCGGTCACGCTGTCGGAGGACCTGAGCAAGACCGACGAGCTGGAATCGGTCGGCGGCCTGGCCTACCTCGGCGAGCTGCTCGACGCGGTGCCGACCGCGGCGAACATCGAGTACCACGCCCGCATCGTGCGCGAACGGGCGCTGCTGCGCCGGCTGATCGAGGCCTCCAGCCAGATCATCCGCGACTCGTACGAGAGCGGCGAGCGCACCGTCGAGGAAGTCCTCGACCTCGCCGAGCAGCGCATCTTCCAGGTCGCGCAGTCGCAGGAGCGCGAGGGTTTCGTCTGGATCAAGAAGATCCTGTACCCGACGTTCGAGAAGATCGAGCAGCTGCAGGCCGCGAAGGGCGGCATCACCGGCGTGCCGAGCGGCTTCCACGGCATCGACGAGATGACCGGCGGGCTGCAGAAGGGCGACCTGGTGATCGTGGCAGCGCGTCCGTCGATGGGGAAGACCGCGCTCGTCACCGGGATCGCGTTGCATGCGGCGATCTCGCACCAGGTTCCGGTCGCGATGTTCTCGCTGGAAATGTCCAAGCAGCAGGTGGTGCAGCGCATGCTGTGCTCGGAAGCGCTCGTCGATCTCGGCCGGCTCTTGCGCGGCCGGCTCCAGGATGACGATTTCGGGCGGCTCGCGCAGGCGGCCGGCCACCTGAACACGGCGCCGCTCTGGATCGACGACTCGGGTTCGGTGAGCGTGCTCGAGATGCGCGCCAAGGCGCGCCGGCTGAAGGCGGACCAGCCCGACCTCGGCCTGGTCATCGTCGATTACATCCAGCTGATGAGCGGCGGCGGGGACGCCGAGAACCGGCAGCAGGAAGTGAGCGCGATCAGTCGCGGACTCAAGTCGCTCGCCAAGGAGCTGGAGGTCCCGATCATCGCGCTCTCCCAGCTCTCGCGCGCGCCGGAGCAGCGCTCCGATCACCGCCCGCAACTCTCCGACCTGCGCGAGTCCGGCTCCATCGAGCAGGACGCCGACCTGGTCGGCTTCCTTTACCGCCCCGAGTACTACCTGACCCGCGAGGAGGCGCAGGAGAAGGGCGTGCAGGGCAGGGCCGAGTTCATCATCGGCAAGCAGCGCAACGGCCCGACCGGTGCCGTGGATCTCTACTTCCGCAAGGAGTGCGCGCGCTTCGAGTCGTTCGCGGAACGCGTCGAGCACTGAGCGCATGGCGCGCACCCGGACCGGCTTCTTCTGCACCGACTGCGGCAACGAGACCGCGCGCTGGCAGGGACAGTGTCCCGCCTGCGGCTCGTGGAACACGCTGGTCGAGGAACCCGTGTCCGCGACGCCGAGAGGTGCCGATCACGCGGCCCGCAGCGCGCGTGCCCCGGCGGCGGCGCCGGTGCGGCTTGCCGAGGTGTCGGCCGCCGACGCGGAGCGCTGGCAGAGCGGCCTCGAGGAGTTCGACTTCGTGCTCGGCGGCGGCATCGTGCCCGCCTCGCTGGTGCTCATCGGCGGCGAGCCCGGCGTCGGCAAGAGCACGCTGCTGCTGCAGGTCGCGGCGCGGCTGCAGAGCGCGGGACGGAAGGTGCTGTACGTCTCCGGCGAGGAGTCGGCGGCCCAGACGCGGCTACGCGCCGACCGTCTGCTCGAGCGCGCCGGCGAGGTGAGCTTCCTCGGCGAGACCCGTCTGGAAGCGATCCTGGCCGCGGCCGCCCACGTCACTCCCGCGGCGCTCTGCATCGATTCCATCCAGACCATGTACCTCGACGACCTGGACGGCGCGCCCGGCAGCGTGACCCAGGTGCGTGAGTGCGCCGCCCGCCTGCAACGCTTCGCGAAGGAGTCCGGCATCGCCGTGTTCGTGATCGGACACGTGACCAAGGGTGGCACCGTCGCCGGACCGCGCACGCTCGAGCACATCGTCGACACGGTGCTCTACTTCGAGGGCGATGCCGGCCTCGATCACCGCGTGCTGCGCGCCACCAAGAACCGGTTCGGCAGCGTGGACGAGATCGGCGTCTTCCGCATGACCGCCGGCGGCCTGGCCGCGGTCGCGAACCCGTCCGAGCTGTTCCTGGGCGATCGCCGCGCCGCCGCGGCCGGCAGCGCGGTGGCCGCCGTCATCGAGGGTACTCGACCGCTGCTCATCGAGGTGCAGGCGCTCTGCGCGCGCACCACCTGGGGCACGCCGCAGCGCGTGAGCAGCGGCATCGACCGGCAGCGGCTCGCGCTGCTGCTGGCCATCGTGGAGCGGCGGGCGGGCATGCCGCTGGCCGAGCAGGACGTCTTCGTGAACGTGGTCGGCGGGGTGCGCGTGGCCGAGACCGCATCGGACCTGGCCGTGGTCGCGGCGCTGCTCTCGACCGCCCTCGACCGGGCCGTGCCCGCGGATGCCGCTTTCATCGGCGAGCTCGGACTGGGCGGGGAGGTGCGGGCCGTGCCCGTGCTCGAGCGCCGGCTCGCGGAAGCCGCACGCATGGGCTTCACCCGCGTGTTCGTCGCCGAGCGTGCCGGTGCACGCGATGCCGGGCTGCCCGTCGCGCTCGAGCGCGTGCGCGACGTGCGTGCGCTCGCCCAGGCACTGTTCGGGTGACGCGCAGCGTGCGCGCCGGACTGGTGATCCCGGCGGCTGGCGGCGGCCGGCGCATGGGCGGCGTGCACAAGCCCTTGCTCGAGCTGCGCGGTGTGCCGGTGCTGCTGCGCGCGTTGCTGCCGTTCCTGGCACGCGACGAGATCGTCGCGGTCGCCGTCGCCCTGAGCGGCCCGGAGCTCGAGCGTCCGCCCGCCTGGCTCGCCTCGCTCGATCCGCGCATCCGGCTGGTGGCGGGCGGAGCGGAGCGGGATGAATCGGTGCGCTCGGGACTGGCCGCGCTCCCCGACCAGCTCGACGTCATCCTGGTCCATGACGCCGCGCGGCCGCTGGTGAGTGCGGCGGTGATCGACCGCGTGCTGGCGGCGGCGGCCGCCGGCCGCGCCGCGATCGCGGCACTTCCGGTGAGCGACACGATCCAGCAGGTGGACGCGACGAATCGGATCGTGACTACCCCGGACCGCGCCCGTCTGCGCGCGGCGCAGACCCCGCAGGGCTTCCCGGCGGCCGTGCTGCGCGAGGCCGTTCGGCGGGCGGTCGAGGATGGGGTACGAGGCACCGATGAGGCCGCGCTGGTGGCGCGCTGCGGGATCGCGGTCTACGCCGTGGACGGAGCGCCCGAGAACATCAAGCTGACGACTGCGTGGGACCTGCGCGTCGCCGAGGCCCTGCTCGATGAACCGGATCCTGCCGTTCCGAACGCCGGCTGACGCGGCGGCGGCCGCCGCCGCGGTGCGCGCCCACCTCCAGGCGGGCGGCGTGCTCGCCTATCCGACCGAGACGGTTTACGGGCTTGGCACCCGCCTCGAGGGGAGCTCCCTGGCGGCGCTCGCGGAGAGCAAGGGCCGCGACCACGCGAAGTCGTTCCTGCTGCTGCACGTCCAGCCGCGCCGCCTGCCCGGGCTGGTCTGGACACCCGCGGCGGAAGCCCTGGCCGACGCCTTCTGGCCCGGCCCCCTGTCCATCGCCGTGTCCGCGGGGCCCGAGTATCCGCCCCTGGTGCGGAGCGCGCGCGGCAGTGTGGCGCTGCGCGACTCGCCGCTGCTGCCGCTCCGCGCGCTGCTCGCCGCGCTGGATGCGCCCCTGACCTCGACCAGCGCGAACCGGCCCGGCGAGCCGCCCGCGACGTCGCTGCGCGAGCTGCTGGGCACGCTTTCGCGTCTGGCCGGCGGCGACGCGGTGCTCGTCCTCGACGGCGGCACGCTTCCTCCATCGTCGCCTTCGACCATCGTCGACTGCTCGGAGCCGCGCCCGCGCCTGCTGCGGGAGGGCGCGATCCCCCTCGGCGAGCTGCGCCGCACCCTGCAGCAGGGAGGTTTCATACTCGATGTCGCCTGATTCCCACGGCACCGAGCCGACCAGCTACAACCTGTTGTTCGTCTGCACGGGCAACACCTGTCGCAGCCCCATGGCAGCCGCCGCGGCGCGAGCGGAGCTGGCGCAGCGCGGCTGGACCCACGTACAGGTTCGTTCCGCCGGTGTCGCCGCGGCCGTGAACAGCCCTCCGTCGGAGCATGCCGCGAGCGTCATCGCCGAAGCGGGTGGGGACCTGTCCGGGCACCGCTCCACGCCGCTCACCCCCGAGCTGGTGGAATGGGCCGACCTCATCTTCGGCATGTCGCCCGCACATTTGCAGGCGCTGGCCGACCTCGGGGCCGCCGACAAGAGTGCGCTGCTCACCGAGTTCCTGACCGGGGACGACCACGGGGTTCCCGTCGAGGACCCGTTCGGGGGTGGCCGGGAGGTGTACGAGCAGGTCTTCGAGACGCTGCGCCATGCCGTCAGCGCCGTGCTCGACCGGCTCGCGCCCATACTCTCCCCGTGAGTGCGGCAGGCACCGCACCTACGGCGCACACGCGCGTCTTCGCAGTTCTCGGCGACCCCGTCGCGCACTCCCTCTCGCCCGCCATCCACAACGCCGCCTTCGCTGCCGCTGCGGTGGATGCCACGTTCGTCGCTCTGCATACCGGGGCGGATGCAGTCGCTCAGCTGATGCATGCGCTGGCCCGAGCCGGCGGCGGCGGCAGCGTCACCGTGCCGCACAAGCAGCGCGCCGCCGGCGCGCTCGCCCGGGCGGGGGAGGCGGTGGTCCGGACCGGGGCCTGCAATACCTTCTGGGGCGAGCAGGGCCGCCTCTGCGGCGACAACACCGACGTCATCGGTTTCCGACAGGCGGCGGCGCATCACGGCGTCATGCTGGACGGGGCCCGGGTGCTGCTGCTCGGCGCGGGCGGCGCCGCGGCTGCCGTGCTCGCCGTGCTCCAGGATGCGCGCGCGCGCGTCACCATCGCGAGTCGATCGGCCTCCCGTGCGCAGCAGCTCGTGGCCATGTTGCACAGCGACGCCCGGGTGAGCGATGGGGAGCAGCCGGGCAGCTACGACATCATCGTCAATGCGACGCCGCTCGGCCTTGCTGCCTCCGACCCGCTGCCCCTCCCGCTCGACGGCGTGAGCCCCGCGGCCACGCTGCTCGATCTGGTTTACGCGCCGGGCATGACTGCATGGGTCCGGGCCGGGCGCGAACGCGGCCTCCAGGCATACGACGGCGCGGAGATGCTGCTGCGCCAGGCCGCCGCTGCGTTCGAGCGCTGGACCGGGTCGACCGCCCCGCTGCCGGCGATGCGCCGCGCCCTGGAATCGGCGGCGCAGCTCTGACGCCCGGCGCCCGCAGCCATGGCATCGCCCCGGCGCGCGCTGCACTCCCATGACATGTCTCTGCTCGGCGCCCTGCTCGACGTGGTGCTCGCACCCATCTGCCTGGGATGCGACGGAACGATCAGGGCCGGCGACGCCGCGCGGCTCGTCTGTCGGCGCTGCCGTACCCGGCTGCAGGCGGTGCCGGCGCCCTGCTGCAGCCGCTGCGGTGCGCCCCTGCGTGCGACGGGCCGGGCCGCCGGCGCTCACTGCCCCGAGTGCGCCGACTGGCCGCTGGAGCTCGTGCGGGCGCGCTCGGCGTGCACGCTCGCGCCGCCCGCCGACCGACTCGTGCACCAGCTCAAGTATCGCGGCTGGCGGGGGCTCGCCCCCGTGCTCGCCGAGCGGATGCCGGCGCTCGCGTGCGAGGCGGACGCGCGGCACGCACCGCAGTTCTGCGTCCCGGTGCCGACCAGCCCGCGCCGTCTGCGCGAACGCGGCTACAACCAGGCCGAGCTGCTTGCGCGCGCCTATGCCGCGGCGAACGGCGTGCCGTGCGTGTCGGCGCTGCAGCGCAGCTCCGGACAGCGCACCCAGACGACCTTGCAGCCGCTCGCACGCCGGGCTAACGTGGCCGGGGCCTTCACGCCTGCCGTGGCGATCGCCGGACTGTCGGGGGCACACATCGCTCTGATCGACGATGTGCTCACCACCGGCGCTACCGCAGGAGAGTGTGCCCGTGCGCTTGCGGCCGCCGGAGCCTGCTGCATCACGCTCGTCACGTTCGCTCGCGCACTCGACGCGCGACTGATCCACACCTGATCGGAGTAACGCATGGCGAAAAAGTCCGCCGGACGCGATCGCACCCGCATCGCGATCAACGGCTTCGGCCGCATCGGCCGTAACATCCTGCGCGCCGCCAAGAAGAAGGGCGCGAATTTCGACTTCGTGGCAGTCAACGACCTGACCGACAACAAGACCCTGGCCCACCTGCTCACCTACGACTCGGTACACGGGCGTTACCCGGGAAGCGTCGAGGCCACGGCCGAGGGCCTCAGCGTGGATGGCGACCTGGTCCGCGTGCTCAGCGAGAAGGACCCGGCCGGCCTGCCCTGGAAGGACCTGGGCGTCGATGTGGTGTTCGAGTCGACCGGCCGTTTCACCAGCCGCGCCGACGCCGCCAAGCATCTCGACGCCGGCGCGCGCAAAGTGGTGATCACCGCGCCCGCGAAGGGTGAGGACATCACCATCGTCCTGGGCGTGAATCACGAGAAGTACGACCCGGCCGCACACCACGTCATCAGCAACGCGAGCTGCACCACGAACTGCCTGGTGCCCGTCGTCAAGGTGATCCTGGAGCGCTTCGGGTTCGTGCGTGGCATCATGACCACCGTGCACTCCTACACGAACGACCAGCAGATCCTCGACCTGCCGCACAAGGACCTGCGCCGCGCTCGCGCTGCCGCCATCTCGATCATCCCCACCACCACCGGCGCCGCCAAGGCGACATCGCTCGTGATCCCGGAGCTGAAGGGCAAGATCGACGGCATGGCCATGCGCGTGCCCACGCCGGACGTCTCCATCGTCGACCTGACCGTCGAGGTGGCGAAGGACACCACCGTCGAGGCGATCAACGCGGCGTTCCGCGAGTATGCGGACGGAGAGCTCAGCGGCGTGCTCGCGGTCTCGGACAGCCCGCTCGTCAGCGTCGACTACATCGGTCATCCGGCCAGCTCGATCGTGGACCTGCTTTCCACGTTCGTGGTCGAGAAACGGCTGGTGAAGGTGATGTCCTGGTACGACAACGAGTGGGGCTACTCGATGCGCTGCGTGGACCTGGCCGAGTACATCGCCAGCCGCGCCTGAGCAACGCCCTAAGGCGCTGCACCCCAGCCGGTTGCCGCCGCGTGCCCGGGCCCGCGGCGGCGCTCCGCCCCGCATCTCGATTGACCCCCTCGTACCACCTCGATTGACCCCCTTGTACCACGGTGTTAACCTTGGACAGGGTCCCCGCAGTCTCTCCTGTTGGCATGCATCTGGCTTCTCCTGCCGCGGGACCCGCACGCCGGCGCTGGAGGATCAATGATGGCGACCACGGAGCGCGATCAGATGTACGGGACGTATCGCTGTCCCGTATGCGGACACCGCGACGCGGCCGTACTCGATGCTACCGAGGCGAGCCGGCTTCTCGAGTGCAGCTACTGCGACACTCCCCTGGAGGTCACGGCGCGCGGCCCGGACTCGGTGCGGTTCTCGGTTCAGGTCGCCGAGGCCCCGCCGAACTGAAGTCGGCCCGATCCCGCAACGGCGGCCACGGTGCAGCGCGCACCGTGGCCGCTTTGTCTTGGTGCATGGGATGAACGAACTCGATGGCGCGCTCGCCCGCCTGCTCGAGCTGTCGGGCTGCCGGCCGACGCGGCGCTGGATCGATCTCGCGGCGCGTCTGCACCTGCTCGAGCATGGCACTGGCGCGCCGCTGCTGCTGCTCCACGGTGGCGGTGGTGGCGCCGGCAACTGGTACCGCCTGCTCGCCCCACTCGGCCGGCACGCACGCGTGCTCGCCCCGGACTTTCCCGGCTTCGGCCACAGCGACGAGCTGCCCCTGTCCCTGCCGCTCGGCATGCAGGCCGCGCACCTGCTCGTGCAACTCCTCGACGCGCTCGAGATCGCGCGCGCCAGTGTGCTGGGCACGTCGTTCGGCGGGCTGGCCGCCCTTCGTCTGGCACGCCATTTTCCCGACCGCGTCGAGCGTCTCGTGCTGCTCGACAGCGCCGGTCTCGCCGCCGCGGCGCCGGCACTCCTCTGGTGGGCGACGCGTCCGTTGATCGATCGCTGGGCGCTGCGGCCGAGCCGCGCCGGCACGCGCCAGGTGCTGCGACGCCTGCTCACCAGCAGCCCGCTGCCGGCGGAGCACGAGGACGCGCTGACCGACTACCTGAGCGCCAGTGCCCGGGCGCATCGCCAGAGCGCGCCGGCCGCGCTGCGCGCGTTTCTGAGCGGCCGAGAGCAGCGCGAGTGGCTCGACGCCCGTGAGCTGGCCGGGATCGCGGCGCCGGTGCTGTTGCTGTGGGGTGAGCGCGACCGGTTCTTTCCCGTGGCGCAGGCGCGCGCTGCCGCGCGCGTGCTGCCGCGGGGCCAGCTGCGCGTACTTCCCGGCGCGGGCCACTCGCCCAACTGGGAGCGGCCCGAGCTGGTGCTGCGCGAACTGGAGTGGTTCCTCTTCGACGAAGTGGGTGGAGACGATGCGGAGCATGCGCAAGAAGACCCTGGATGACCTGGCCCCCGAGGCGCTGCGCGGCCGGCGCGTCCTGGTGCGCGTCGATTACAACGTGCCGCTCGAGAACGGGGCGGTGAGCGATGACACGCGCATCCGCGCGACCCTGCCCACGCTCGAGCACCTCGTCGAGCGTGGCGCCGCCCTGGTGCTGCTCTCGCACCTGGGCCGCCCGAAGGCGCAGTGGCAGGAGAAGTACTCGCTGCGACCGGCGGCCGAACGGCTGCGCTCGTTGATCGCCGCGCCCGTTCACTTCGTGCCGGACATCGTCGGCGAGGAGGCGCGGGCCGCGGTCGAGCGATTGCAGCCGGGCGAGATCCTGGTACTGGAGAACGTGCGCTTCCTGGCCGGCGAGGAGGCCAACGATGCGGCGCTCAGCGCCGACCTCGCCCGGTACGGCGACGTGTACGTCGATGACGCCTTCGGCACCGCGCACCGCGCGCACGCTACCACTGCGGGCGTCGCGCAGGCCATGAAGCAGGCGGGCAAGCCCGCGGTCGCGGGCTATCTCATCGAAAAGGAGCTGCGATACCTGGGACAGACGCTGACCGAGCCGAAGCGTCCTTTCGCGGCGATCCTGGGCGGTGCCAAGATCTCTGGCAAGATCGACGTCATCGAGAAGCTGCTGCCCCAGGTGGACCATCTCCTGATCGGCGGCGCCATGGCCAATACCTTCTTTCGAGCGCTCGGCCTGGAAACCGGCAAGTCGCTCGTCGAAGAGGAGCGGATCGACATGGCGCGCGCACTGCTGCAGCGGGCGGGTGAGAAGCTCGTGCTGCCGGTCGACTGCGTCGTCGCGCCCGGGCCGGATCCCGGTGCGCCCACCCGGGTGACCGGCCGGGATGAGATCCCGGCGGATCAGTCGGCGTTCGACATCGGGCCCAAGTCTCTGGCCAGCTTCCGCGACCTCATCGGCCGCGCCCGCACCATCCTCTGGAACGGGCCGGTCGGCATGTTCGAAGTGGCCGCCTTCGCGGCAGGTACCCGCGGTGTTGCGGAGGCCGTCGCGAGCGCCACCGACGGCGGTGCCATCACCGTCGTGGGCGGCGGCGACACCGCCGCCGCCGTCGAAGAGGCCGGCCTCGCCGCTCGCATGACGCACGTCTCCACCGGGGGCGGGGCATCGCTCGAGTTTCTGGAGGGTCGCCTCCTCCCCGGGATCGACGTCCTGGACGACGCGGAGGCCGCCCGATGAGCATGCCGCGTACGCCGGTCGTGGCCGGCAACTGGAAGATGTTCAAGTCGCCCGCGGAGGCGCGCAGCTTCTTCGAGGCGTTCTCCAGGCTGCATCCGCCGCGCACGGACCGGTCCGTGGTTTTCTTCCCGCCCGCCCTCGCGGTCGCCGCCGCCGCGCAGGCGCTGGAGAGCCGCGCCGACATCGGGCTCGGGGTGCAGAACATCCACTGGGAGCAGGAGGGCGCCTTCACGGGCGAGATCTCGGCCCGGATGGCGGCCGCTGCCGGTGTCCGCTTCGTGCTCTGCGGGCACTCGGAACGGCGCCACGTCTTCGGTGAGACGGACGAGCAGACCGGCCTCAAGGCCGCCGCCGCGGTCGCGGCCGGGCTCGTGCCGGTCATCTGCGTGGGCGAGAAGCTGGAGGAGCGCACGGCCGGCGAGCTCGAGCGGGTTCTCGCGCGCCAGCTCGACGCCGCGCTGGACAGGATCCCGGCAGCGCCCGGATTCGCCCTCGCCTACGAGCCCGTCTGGGCCATCGGCACGGGCGTCAACGCAACTCCCGGGGACGCCGCCGACGCCCATGGCTACCTGCGGCGGCGCATGCGCGTGCGCCTGGGCGACGTTGCCGACCAGGTCCCGATCCTCTACGGCGGCTCGGTCAAGCCCGACAATGCGTCTTCGCTGCTTGCGGCGGCCGACGTCGACGGGCTGCTCGTCGGTGGCGCGAGTCTCGACCCGGAGGGCTTCGCCCGCATCGCAGCCGCCTGAACCCGGGCGGGCCCCGGAGCGCGGGCCGGCTTCGCTCAGGCTCGCCGCTGCGGGAGGCCGCGGGGTCGCGGCCCGCGGGGCCCTGCCAGGGCGGCGCGGGCGTCTGCCGGCGCTATTGACAAGGCTCGGAACGCACGGCGACCTTGTAAGGCTGAGTTGCCCAAGACGCGGAGCGTTCCCTTGTTCGGTTTCCTGCTGGTACTGCTGATTCTGGATGGACTGTTGCTGACCGTCGTGGTGTTGCTGCAGGCGGGCAAGGGCGGCGGTCTCGCCGCCATGGGTGGCGCCAGCGCCGGCACCGATTCGCTGATCGGCGGGCGCCAGGCGGCCACGCTGCTGACCAAGGCGAGCTGGACGACGGGCGGGCTCTTCCTCGCGCTCGCGCTCACGCTCTCGGTGCTGTCCTCGCGTCAGCGGCAGCCGGAGTCGGTGTTGCGCGAGCTGCAGGGCCAGCAGGCGGCGCCGACCGCGCCGGCGCCGTTGCTGCCGGGCAGCCAGGCGCCCGCCGAAGGCGCCGCGCCGGCGGGAACCGAGGGCGGCGCGTCACCGGCGCCGGCCACGACCGGCCAGTAAAGAACTGCGCAAACAAAAACGAGCGGCCCGGTGCAACAGTGCACCGGGCCGCTCGTGCTTCCGCGGTCGAACGCGGCTATCGGAGCCGGAGAGGGGCCGGGTACCCCAGCTCGACCTGGTAGCGCATCTCGTAGGGGCCCAACCTGGGCTCCGCCTCGAGGATCCGGCCGGGTTCCCGCTGGCGCTCGGCCTGCGGCTCGTAGCGCTCGGGGCTTTCGGCCGGTCGGTAGCGGGGCGCTGGACGTCGCACGGTCTGCCTGGGCATGCCTTCTCCCGTCTCGGATGCAAAAGAGGCACGTCTCCCATTCGGGAGGCGAGCCTCTTCACGCGGTGCGCGCGGCCTGACGCTGCCGCATGCATCGGGAATATTAGCGCAGACGACGCCCCGCGGGAAGTGGTTTCGTCGCATCCGCATATGGTTGCGTCGCTTGACGCTCTCCCCGGCGCGGCGCATTATCCCCGTTCTGCGGGGGATTCCCGCACCGCACAGCGATTTTTTCATGGCGACCAACACAGACAAGGCGACCGAGGCGATACCGGGCGGGCTTTCCGCGGACGACCTGCTGGAGCTGTATTACTACCTGCAGCTGACCCGCGAGGTCGAGCAGGTACTCACGAACCTGTACCGGCAGAACAAGGTCATCGGTGGCCTGTACCGCTCGCTGGGGCAGGAGGCCGTCGCGGTCGGCAGCGCCTACGCGTTGCGCCGCCGCGACGACGGTACCGGGGATGTGATCGCCCCCGCGATCCGCAACCTGGGCTCGCTGCTCCTGCTGGGCGCGCCGCCGGCGGACGTGATGCGCCAGTACATGGCAAAGGGCGACTCGCCGACCGGCGGGCGCGAGCAGAATGTGCACTTCACCGACTACCGGCGCGGCTACATCGGACTGATCTCTCACCTGGGCGTGATGATCGGCGTCATGGCGGGAGTGGCGCTCAGCTTCAAGCTGCGCGGCGAGCCCCGTGTCGCACTCACGTGGAGCGGGGACGGCATGACCTCGACCGGCGCGTTCCACGAGGGCCTCAACTTCGCGGCCGTGCAGCGCGCCCCGCTGGTCGTGATCGTGGAGAACAACGGCTACGCGTATTCCACGCCCATGAGCCGGCAGACGGCGGCGGCCGGGTTCGTGGACCGGGCACCCGGCTATGGCGTGCATGGCGAGCGCTGCGACGGTAACGATGTGTTCGCGGTCTACGATATGACGCGGCGCGCGGTGGAGCGCGCGCGCGGCGGCGCGGGCGCATCGCTGCTCGAGGTGATGACGTATCGGCGCAAGGGTCACGCGGAGCACGACGCCCAGCATTACGTGCCCCCGGGCGAGATCGAGAGCTGGGCGGCGCGCGATCCGGTCGAGCGCTTCGAGCAGCGCGTGCTCGGCGCGCAGTGGCTGGCTGCGGCCCAGCTGGAGGCCGTGCGTGCGCGTGTCACCGCCGAGGTCGACGAGGCCCGCGCCCAGGCCGAGGCCGCGCCGCTGCCTCCGGCCGAAGCGGCGCTCTTCTCGCCGTACGGCGACCGGGCGGTGTCCGCCCCCTGGACGCGCCTGCAGAACCCTGACCCGCATTCCGCCTGAGGCCATGGCGACGGTATCCGCGCGCATCGACAAGCCGAAGCCCGATCACGTGCGCAACACGGAGCTGGGACGGCCGGTCACGTTCCTGGAAGCACTCCGTGAAGCGCTCTGGGAGGAGCTGGAGCGCGACCCCGATGTCTTCCTGATGGGCGAGGACATCGGTGCCTACGGGGGCGCGTTCAAGATGACCGAGGGCTTCATCGAGCACTTCGGCGAGCGCCGGGTGATCGACACGCCGATCAGCGAGGCCGGGTTCACGGGCGCCGCTGCGGGCGCCGCTCACATGGGCATGCGCCCCGTCGTCGAGATGCAGTTCATGGATTTCGTCTCGTGCGCCTACGAGCCGCTCACGAACTACATCGCGACGTCGCGCTGGCGAAACAGCGGCCCTCTGCCGATGGTGATCCGTGGTCCGGTCGGCGGCGGCGTGCGCGGCGGTCCGTTCCACTCGCAGAACCCGGAGATGGCGTTCTTCCACACGCCGGGTCTGAAGATCGTCTACCCGTCCACGGCGGCGGACGCCAAGGGTCTGCTCAAGGCGGCCATTCGCGACGACGACCCGGTGCTCTTCTTCGAGCACAAGAAGCTCTACCGGGCCCCGTTCCTGCGTGAGACGCTGCCGCAGGAAGACCTGGTGGTGCCGCTCGGGCGTGCTCGGCTGCACCGCGTCGGGAGCCACGTGAGCATCATCACGTACGGCATGATGGTCCACGAGAGCATGAAGGCGGCGGAGCAGCTCGCGGCCGAGGGCGTCGACGTAGAGATCCTCGACCTCCGAACGCTGCTCCCGCTCGATGAGGCGGCGGTGATCGAGAGCGTGAAGAAGACCAGCCGCGTGCTCGTCGTGCACGAGGACACGCGCACCGGCGGTATCGCCGGCGAGATCTCGATGCGGATCAACGAGAAGGCGTTCGAGTGGCTGGATGCGCCGGTGCTGCGCGTCACGGCGATCGATACGCCGGTGCCGTACTCGCCGCCGCTTGAGGACTATTACCTGCCGCAGGTGTCCGACATCGTGACCGCCTGCCGCTATCTGGCCGGCTACTAACCGCAACGCCCCGGAGTCAGCATGGCTCGAATCGAAGTGCCGATGCCCCAGATGGGCGAATCGATCGCCGAGGGCACCGTCTCGAAGTGGCTGAAGAACATCGGTGATCAGGTCTCCCGCGACGAGCCGCTGCTGGAGATCTCGACCGACAAGGTCGACGCGGAGATCCCTTCCCCGGGCGCCGGCGTGCTCGTCGAGGTCGCGGTGCAACAGGGTCAGACCGTCGAGGTCGGCACGGTGCTCGGCTTCATCGAGACCGAAAAGGGCGCCGCCGCGGCGGCGGCGCCGAGCGCGCCCGCGGCCCCGGCCGCAGCCGCGGAGCCGGAGGCACCGACACCGGAGCCGGCGTCCGCGCAGCCGGCCGCGGCCGCCCAGCCGGCGGCGAAGGCGAGCCTGGCCGCTTCGAGCGAGGGGGGTGCCCGGGCCGACAACGGCAGGGGCGACAGCGCCGAGGAGCGCCTCCGGCAGCGGTCCACGCCGCTCGTGCGCCGCATCGCCGAGGAGCACGGCGTGGACATCGCGCAGGTGTCGGGGACGGGCCACGCGGGGCGCGTGACCAAGCAGGACATCCTCTCGTTCATCGAGCAGGGGGGCGCGCAGCAGGGGAGGGAACCGGCCGCGCCGACCGCGCCGCCGCGCGTCGCTGCGGCAGCGGGCGGGGCATTCTCCGCCGATGCGCTGTGGGACGTCTTCTACAGCCAGGTACGCCACCCCGAGTTTCCGGCGCGCGAGGGCGATCGCGTCGAGCCGATGAACCGGATCCGCCGGCTCACCGCGGATCACATGGTGCGGGCCAAGCGCGTCGCCCCGCACGTGCACTCCTTCATCGAGATCGACTTCACGCAGATCGACCGGGTGCGGTCCGCCGGGAAAGCCCGGTGGGAGCAGGCCGGCGTGAAGGTCAGCTACACCGCGTTCGTGGCCTGGGCGGTCGCGCGCGTTCTGCCCGAGTTCCCGATGGTGAACTCGACCGTCTCCGGCGAGGGCGTGATCTACCGCGGCAGCGTGAATATCGGCATTGCCGTCGACCTCAACCCCGGCCTGATCGTGCCGGTCGTGCGGCGCGCCGACGAGCTCAACCTGAGCGGCATCGCCAAGCGCATCGGTGATCTCGCGCAGCGCGCCCGGGACAAGAAACTCGCGCCCGACGAGATCCAGGGCGCCACGTTCTCCATCACCAACCCGGGCGTGCTCGGCACGACCGTGGGCATGCCGATCATACCGGAGGGGACGGCGGCGATCCTGGGGACCGGTGCCATCGAGAAGAAGCCGGTGGTGATCGAAGCCGACGGTCACGACGTGATCGCGATCCGCAAGCGCAGCCTGTTCTCGCTCGGTTACGACCACCGCATCGTGGATGGTGCCGATGCCGCGCGCTTTCTCGCCCGGCTCAAGTCGGTCCTCGAAGGATTCCCTGAGGACGCCTGAGCTGCGCGCGCTGCACGCGCGCCGGCTGGGCACGCTCGCGTACGCCGAGGCGCTCGCGCTGCAGCAGCAGCTCGTCGCCCGGCGGCGGCGCGGCGAGATCGCCGATCAGCTGCTGCTGCTCGAGCATCCCCACGTCATCACGCTCGGCACTTCGGCGCGGACTGAGCACGTGCTCGTGGACGACGACATGCGGCAGCTGCTCGACATCGAGATTCACGACACCGGTCGCGGTGGCGACGTTACCTATCACGGGCCCGGCCAGCTGGTCGGCTACCCGATCCTCGACCTGAAGCCCGATCGGTGCGACCTGCACCGCTACGTGCGCGACATCGAGGCAGCCCTGATCGACACGCTCCGCACCTGGGCCATCGAGGCCGGCCGCAAGCCGGGACTCACCGGCGTCTGGGTCGGAGCGGACAAGGTCGCGGCCATCGGCGTCCGGGTCGCGAGCGGCTGGATCACCTCGCACGGCTTCGCGCTCAACGTGAGCACCGACCTGCAGTTCTTCGATGCGATCGTGCCCTGCGGCATCCGGCAATACGGCGTCACCTCGCTCGAGCGGCTCCTCGGCGAAGCGCCTCCCATGGACGACGTGCTGGAGCGCACCGCCCGCTGCTTCGCGACCACGTTCGGCCGCGCGCTGCACGTGGCCTGACCGCGGGCCGCGCGCGGCGGGTGCGAGTTGCACGTGCTGGCCGCCGCGAGCGCTCAGGCCTGGATCCGCCGGCCGGCCACGTGCGTCGCCGCGCTCACCCTGTACTCCACGATGTCCGCGTCGACGTGACGCAGCGACGTGATCGCGAGCGTCGCGGGCGCCTGCGGCCGGACCGGCTCCTCGACACGCAGCCAGCGCGCGAGCACCGGCAGCGCCATGCCCTGGGTGCCGGCCGACACCAGCACCACGAAAGCCGCCCGGGCCATCCGAGCCCGCCAGCATGCCGATCGCGAGGAACAGGACCAGCACGGGCAGGCCCAGTCGCGAGCCGAACTTGCTCGCGGCGATGCTCAGCAGCACCAGCACCGCGCCGATGAAGATGGTACGATCGATCGGGAACCTGCTTCCGGTCGGCTTCCACGTTTACCGTTGGGCCGGGTTGCTGCGGCGATCAAGATGTCGTCGCGGAGCGCTGCCGCCAAACGCGGCGGCCCGCGGCGCGGAGCGCTGTCACCGAACCCGGCGGCACGTGGACGCGCCGCGCGCACGAAACGCCACCACGCGCGCAAGCGATGCAGGGCAGTTTCGGTGCAGCGCAGTTCCGGCGCGCATTGTTTCCGGCGGCACGTTTGCAGGAAAAAGCGGAACAGGTCGGCAAACTACTTCCGCACTGGTACGCGAGCAGAGTCCGAAGGGCTTGACCGTCGCGGCGCGAAGAGCAGGGTGAAGAAGTGCCGAAGGACTTGAGGCGTGGGTGAGGATGGAGTTAGATTTTCAGCGACGTTGAGGACGCGGTCGCTGCCTCGGCGTCGGTCGGCCGGGAGTGGAAGCACTGCCGGTCGGCAGTTCGGACGGGAGATTCGGCCTGTCCGGACCGGCTGCAAGGTCGCTGGCTGCAGCTGAAGACCCCGGAGCCAAACGGGGCGCCTGACCCGCCGACCGCGCGGAGAGGGCAAGGAAGTGATCCGGTCGCCGCACGTGGCGACACCGAACCGTAATGGATCACTACCGCCAGCGGTGGGAAGGCCCTCGGGAAGCGACGTGTCGCTCCCGGGGGCCTCTCGTCATCCCCCAGCCGCGGTATCCGCCGGGGGCGCGTGCTCGATGAAATCGAGATAGCGCTCGTGGCGCTCGCGCTCGTGCTCCAGCCAGCGGCCGAAGCCGGAAACGACCAGGCCGTCGGTTGCGGTCTGGTCGCGGGCCGCTCGCGTAGCCAGGTGATTCGCGTATTCGTTCTGCGGGTGGCCGGCGTGACCTCGCACCCAGTGCCAGTGCACGCGGTGGCGCGCCGCCGCGAGCACCAGCTGCTGCCAGAGCTCCATGTTCTCGATCGCGCCCGTCTTTCGCTTCCAGCCGCGCGCCTGCCAACCGGCGACCCATTCGTTCATGCCCTTCACGAGATACTGCGAGTCGGACGTGAAGCTGACCTCGCAGGGGCGGCGCAGCGCGGCCAGGCCGACGATGGCGCTGCGCAGGGCCATGCGGTTGTTCGTGGTTGCCGGCTCGCTGAGCCAGTAGTCGCGACGGACCCAGCCGGTCGAGCGCCAGTATTCGACGAGGCCGGCGGCCCCGCCCGGGTTGTCGCGGTCGGTGAACTGGTTCCCGAGGCACGACTCGTCGGCGTAGATCCAGATGCGCTGCACGGCTCCCGGTGGTGGCGTGAGGCGAGCGGGTGACCCGTTCGGACCCGCCTGTGACGGGCGACAACGTAGAGGGGCGCGAGGCCGGTGGAAACGGTCCTCCGGGCTCGCGGCGCGCGCCTCGCGGCGGCGCCGGCCACGCGACGCGCGGGGGCTGCTTGAACCACGGTGTCACGCGGCCTAGATTCGCGCGGCTTCCCACCCTGCACGAAAGAGGACGTACGTGAGCCGGCCCGGATACCTGCTGCTGGAAGATGGACGTGCGTTCGACGGCGAGCTGGTCGGGCAGGCGGACACGTCGCTCGGTGAAGCCGTCTTCAACACCTCGATGACGGGCTACCAGGAAGTGCTGACCGATCCCTC
>DATHVV010000045.1:0-8611 GCA_035461105.1 Longimicrobiales bacterium
GCGACCAGGCTGAACACGGCCACCAGCAGGTCGGCGCGCCCCACGATGCTCGCGATCGCCTCCACGTGCACCGGGTGCACCGCGAAGAGCGCCGCGCCCGCCGCGGCGACCACCGGCGCCGCGCCCAGCACGCCGAGCAGCCCGAAGACGAGCAGCGTGACGAGCGCGTGCAGCGCGACGTCGAAGGCGTGGTACGGCGCGGCCGTGCCGCCACCCGCGCTCCAGCTGAGCGCATGCGTGAGCGCCGTGAGCGGCCGCCAGGGCGAGTGGGCAGGGGCGACATCGGTGCGGTACGGCGAGGTGATGATGCCGCGCGGGCTGGAGAGGCCGTGCAGCAGCGGGTTCGCGCGCACCCAGGGCACGGCGTCGCCGGCGAAATCGTTGCCCACCACGTTCCCGTGGGCCGCGAGCGCGAGCAGCGTGACGGCGAGCGCGAACCAGGCCCGGGCGCGGCCCGGCCCGCGCCGCGCCGGCCGCGCCGCGGAAGCCCCGGCGGCGGGACCGGTGCGGGTGCTTTCAGACACCGGCGTCGAATCCTAGCTTGGCCGCATGAGCGTGGACGACGAGCCTGGCCGCATGAGCGTGGACGGCATCGATGTCTCGGACCTCTTCGACGCGTTCCATCGCGTGGCCGCGTGCGTGTGGCGCGAGTTCGGCCGCGACGCCGACGGCGACCAGGATGGCGTGTCCTTCGACGAGCTGATCGACCAGCTCGAGGTGGACATGTTCCTGCCCGCGTGCGCCCGGCGCGCCCGCGAGACCCTGGGCATCCGCGTGGACCCGGACGAGATCGGCGCGCACATCGCGCTCGTCGATGCCTCCGGCAGCGCGGTCTCCGGCGGCGCCGGACGCTATCACTCCCATGCCTTCCATCCGCTCGATCCCCGGGGCGAGGTGCCCGACGACGTCCTCGCCGGCAACCTCCTGCCCCGCTCGCGCCGCGAGGTCGCACTGCTGCTGCTGCGCGAGCCGCCCGCGCGCGCGCGTACCGCCGGGCGGCGGCAGCTGCCGGTGCGCTGAGCGCTCAGCGGAAGCCGGCACCGAGACAGCGCGCGCGAGCTGCCGCGGCGGCGGCCGCGGCCGCGCGGCCGCGGGGCTCCGCGGCCGGACGCAGCGCGAGCAGCCGGTCGGGGTAGTCCGTGAACATCCCGTCGACGCCCGCGCCCGCGAGCCGCGCCAGCTCGGCCGGGTCGTTCACCGTGTACGGGTGAACCGCCAGGCAGCGCGCGTGTGCCGCGGCGACCAGCTCCCCGGCGACGTCGTCACGGTGCGGCCCGATCCCGACCGCGTACTCCGCGACCCCGTCCAGCCAGTCCCCGGGCGCCGGGGGTATCGCGCCGCGCTCGACCAGCTGGATCAGCGGCAGGCGCGCATCCATGTCCCGGACGCGGCGCAGGCTGGCGGTGCTGAACGACTGGATCAGCACCCGCCACTCGGCCGCCGCGGCCTCCCGCAGCCCGTTCTCGTCGAGCAGCGCGAGCAGCGCCTCCTCCATCCCGGGCGCCGACTCCGGACGCTTCGTCTCGATGTAGTACGAGGCGTCGCCGCCATAGCGGGCGAAGACCTGCGCGAGCGTGGGGATGGGTTCCGCCGGGTACTCGGGCCGGGCCGCGCCCGGGTGCGCCCGGTTGAACCACGAGCCCGCCTCGCAGGCGCGCAGCTCCGCCAGGGAGTGGTCGATGACCCGGCCGCGGCAGGGCTGGCCGTCCCGCCGGACGGTGCGGTCCAGCGTCTCGTCGTGCATGACCACGAGTACACCGTCCCGGGTCAGCTGCAGGTCCTGCTCGAGGTAGTCGGCGCCCAGCTCCAGGGCGCGGTCCCAGGCCGCGAAGGTATGCTCGGGCGCGGTCCCCGAAGCGCCGCGATGCGCGATCACCAGCATGGTTCCGGTCCGGGATTCGCATGGTTGGCTCGCCGGCGCCGCCGTGTCGGCCGCCGCGGCAGGCCGGGACGAGTCGGTCGCGGGGCGAGTCGATTCAGGGCGCAGGATACGCTATGCTTAGGGGACAGGGCTAGGGCGCGGGCGAGGACGCCCGCGGCCGGCCCGCTTTCAACAAGGGGCCGGACGGAATGGCCGTGTCGATCTGGGCCTGGGTCGGGTTCATCGGCTTCGTGCTGGTGATGCTGGCCATCGACCTGGGCATTTTTCATAAGCAGGCACACGTCATCGGTTTTCGCGAAGCGACCATCTGGAGCATTGTCTGGGTGGTGCTGTCGCTGGTGTTCGGCGTGGGCATCTACCTGGTGGCCGGCAGCGAGCATGCGCTCGAGTACCTCACCGGCTACCTGATCGAGAAGTCGCTCAGCGTCGACAACCTGTTCGTCTTCGTCGCGATCTTCTCCTACCTGGGCATCCCGGCCCGGTACCAGCACCGGGTCCTGTTCTGGGGCATCCTCGGAGCGCTCATCATGCGCGGCGGCTTCGTCGCGCTCGGCGCCGCGCTGATCAACCGCTTCGACTGGGTGATGTACATCTTCGGCGCGCTGCTGGTGCTGACCGGGGTGCGCATCGCGATCCGGCGGGAGGAGTCGTTCGCGGCCGAGGAGAACCGGGCGGTCCGCTTCGCGCAGAGCCTGATGCCGGTGGCGCGCGGGTTCGTGGGGTTCCACTTCTTCGTGCACGAGGACGGGCGCTGGAAGGCGACGCCGCTGCTGCTCGCGCTGGTGCTGATCGAGCTGAGCGACATCATGTTCGCGGTGGACTCGATCCCCGCCATCTTCGGCGTGACCCGCGAGCCCTACATCGTGTTCACGGCGACCGTCATGGCGCTGCTCGGGCTGCGCGCCATGTACTTCCTGCTCGCGGGCATGCTGGACCGCTTCCGACACCTGCACTTCGGACTGGCCGCGGTGCTCGTGTTCGTCGGGCTCAAGATGCTGGCCGAGCCCTGGGTGCACGTGCCCATCTGGTTCTCGCTCGGCTTCATCCTGGTCGCCATCCTGCTCTCCGGCTACACGTCCTGGCGCGCCGAGCGGCGCGCCGAGGAGCTCGGCCAGGCGCATCCGCGCGATACCCGCACGCGGGTCGGCTGAGCGCGCGCGCCGGCGCGGGGCGCGGCGCCGCCGGGGAACGCGGCCGGGGCGCGGCCCTCAGCCGCGCAGCATGAGCCCCGGGTCCATGGCGGCGGCGCGGCGGGCGGGCAGCCAGCTGGCCAGCACCACGACCGCGAGCAGCACGAGCGCGACCGCGCCGAGCGTCAGCGGATCGACCACGCCCACCTGGAAGAGCTGGCTGCGCAGCACGCCGCCGAGCGCGAGCGCGGCGGCCACGCCGATCGCGAGGCCGGCCCCCGCCAGCAGCACCGAGCGGCGCACGATCATGCCGACCACCTGGGGGGCGCGCGCGCCCAGCGCCATGCGGATGCTCAGCTCGCGCGCGCGCTGCGTCACCGAGTAGTTGAGCACGCCGAACACGCCGATCGCGGCGAGCAGCAGCGCCCCGGCCGCGAAGAGCGCGAGCAGCGCCATGAAGAAGCGGGGCTGCGCCACGGAGCGTGAGACCAGCTGCTCGAGCGGTGCCAGGTCGCGCACCGCCATGGTCTCGTCGAGCTGCCGCAGCTCGCTGCGGATCGCGGCCATCATCGTCGCGGGCGCGCCGCGCGAGCGCACCACCACGCGCAGCGTGCGCGTGCTGCGCTGCTGGTAGGGCACGTACAGCTCCGCGACCGCGGGCGTGCCCGGGTTCTCCTGCAGCACGTCGGAGACGACGCCGACCACCTCGTAGTCGTTCACCGCGGTCACCCGCCGGCCGACCGGGTTCTCACCCGGGAACCACTTGCGGGCGCCCGCCTCGTTGATGAGCGCGACCAGCGGCGCGTCGCCACGATCGTGCTCCGTGAAGTCGCGCCCGCTCGCAATGCGCGCGCCCAGCGTGCCGAAGTATCCGGGCGTCACGCTCAGGATGCTGATCTCGGCGTTGACATCGTCGGGCGGCGGCGGCGCCCCGGTCACCGCGAAGCTGATGAGGGAGCTGACGCCGGTGAGCGGCAGCGACGAGGCGGCGGCCACCGCGGTCACGCCGGGCAGCCGCTCGAGCTGCGCGATGAGCCGGTCGGCGAACGCGCGCACCTGCTCGCCCTCGGGGTAGCGCGCCGGGGTCATCTGGATGCGGAACGAGAGCGCCTGCTCCGTCCGGAAGCCCGGGTCCACCCGGGTCAGCTCCGCGAAGCTGCGCAGCAGCAGCCCGGCGCCCACCAGCAGCACCACCGCGACCGCGATCTCCGCCACGATCAGCCCGGAACGCAGCCGCTGGCCGGCGCGCCCCACCACGCCGCGGCCCTCCTCGCGGAGCGCGAGCGTGAGCCCCGGGCGGGTGGCCTGCAGCGCCGGCACGGTGCCGAAGACGAGCCCCGTGAGCAGCGAGATCGCGAGCGTCGCCAGCAGCACGGTCCCGTCCAGACCCACCTCCTCGACGCGCGGGATGTTGCCCGCCTGCGCCCGTACCAGCGCGGCCGTCGCCCAGTGTGCCAGCAGCAGACCGGCGGCGCCGCCCAGCAGGCTCAGCACGGTGGACTCGGTGAGCAGCTGCCGCACCAGGCGGCCGCGCCCGGCGCCGAGCGCGGCGCGCACCGCCAGCTCGCCCTGCCGCGCCGAGGCCCGCGCGAGCAGCAGGTTGGCCACGTTCGCGCACGCGATCAGCAGCACGAACCCGACCGCGCCGAGCAGCACCAGCAGCGGCGTGCGCACGTCCCCGACCAGGCGCTCGCGGAGCGGCGCCGCGCCGAACGTGAGCCGGCCGTTCGTGTCCGGGAAGCGCGCGGCCAGCTCCGAACCCACGCGCCGCAGGTCGGCCTCGAGCTGCTCCGCGGCCACCCCCGGCCGGGCCCGGCCGATCACGGTCAGGAACTCGCCGCGCCGGCCGCGCGCGGTCGTCGCATCGTAGCGCTCGTCGTAGAGCAGCGGCGCGTACAGGTCGATCGCGGGCGCGATCGTCGAGCCCTCCGCGAGCACGCCGATCACCTCGTACGGGTCGCCCTCGATGTCGAGCGTGCGGCCGACCACGTCGCGCGCGCCCCCGAGCTCGCGCTGCCAGAACCCGTGCGTCAGCACCGCCACCCGGTGCCGGCCGGGATCGTGCTCGGCCCGCGCGAACGGCCGGCCCAGCACGAAGCGCAGCCCCACGAACTCCGCGAACCCGGCGCTCACCTGCGCCGCGACCACCTCCTGCGGGTCGCCCCGGCCGAGCAGCGTCACCGGGCCGTCGCGCAGCGCGACCACGTCCTCGAAGTGACGCGCGTCCGCCTGCACGCTCATGAAGTCCGGCGGCGACAGCGGGTACGACGTGCCGTCCGGGTACACCGTGCTGATCTCGTGCAGCCGGTCCGCGTCCCGGAACGGCAGCGCCTCCAGCAGCACCGCGTGCACCACGCTGAAGATCGCCGTGTTCGCGCCGATGCCCAGCGCCAGCGTCGCCACCGCCACCAGCGTGAACACCGGCGCGCGCGCCAGCGTGCGCAGCGCGAAGGCGACGTCCTGTCTCAGCTCGCTCATGGTCTCCGCCCGCGCATGGCGGCGACCCCGCCGCTCGTCGATGGCCACGCACTCCGCGCGCGGCCGCTCCAGGCTCCCGAACCGCGCCAGCGCCAGCTCGCGCGCCCGCTCCGGGCTCTCGCCGCGCGTCTCCAGCTCGCGCGTGCGCATCTCGATGTGGAACGACAGCTCATCGTCCACGTCCCGCTCCGGGTCCGGGCCGAACAGCCCGCGGAATCGCGCCCAGCCGCCCATGACCGCCTCCTAGGGCAGCGCCGGCGCACGCAGCGCGGCGAACACCGCGCGCGCGTACCGCGTCCAGCTCTCGGTCTCCACCCGCAACTGCGCCCGGCCCCGCGCCGTGAGCGCGTAGAACTTCGCGCGCCGGTTGTTCTCCGACACGCCCCACCGCGCCGACACCCAGCCGCGCTCCTCCAGCCGGTGCAGCGCCGGGTACAGCGTGCCCTCGCCTACCGCGAGCGCGTCATCCGTCGCGAACTCGATCCAGCGCGCCACGTCGTAGCCGTGGCTCGCCCCCCAGCTCAGCGCCTTCAGCACCAGCAGGTCGAGCGTGCCGCGCAGGATGTCCTGGTCGGTGGTCGCCATCATGCTCCTGTAGTTTCTCGTTCCATCGGGTTTCGATGGCAACGATCGCACGGTTCCAGTCAGAAGGACAGGTCTACTGCTTCGGTGTGATCCGCACTCGCTGGTTCCGCGGATCGAACGACCAGCGGGCATGCTGCATGGCCGAGCTCCCGAGCCACGGGCCGTCCGCGTCCGGATTGATGTACACGAGCACGTCGGACAGGACGAGCGGGCCGATCTCCAGGGGATCGAGGAGCGTGCCCTCGTGAACCTGCTGCGCACCCGTCTGGTTGTTCCAGGTCATACGGCCGGGCCGAACCTGACCGGCCCAGCGGATTCCGTCCTGGAGCGCCGGCGGGATCGTCAGCCACTCCGTTGCACCCGTATCCAGGTTCACCCGCAGCGAATCCGATCCGATCCGGACGAGCAGCATGGGCATGCGGCCGTCCACCGAGTAGGGAAGGATCTCACGGAAATCGGGCGCCGGGAGCTCGCTGTCGTGGATGGTGAGCCGCTGCCTCGGATAGTCCAGGTCGAAGGAATGGTACTGCAGCACGTTGTACCCGAGCACGCCGTCCACGTCGAGGCTGTCGTAGCCGGCCGCGACGACCGACCGGAGCACGAGCGCTCCCAGTGAGATCGAGTCGAACCGGATGATGTCGCCCCGGGGCCGGTCGACCAGCACGGCGCCTTCGGCGGAAGCGGCCACGGCATTCCTGACCACCACTACGTTGGAGCCCAGATCTACGAGAAAGCGATACGGTCCGTGCCCGTTGATCATGACTTCGACCAGAGGGAGCGTCGGCGTCCCGAGGAGTGGCAGGTCGGCGGTGTCGGCCCGCAGCTCGGACTGCGCTGCGCCGGTGCGAATCTGCGCTACCAGGCTGTCCGGCAGCTGAGCCTGAACGGCTGCCGGTGGCCCGAGGCCCGCGACACAACAGGCGAGAAGCACGCATCGGCGGGTCATCATCCGGTCACGTCCAATGCCGAAGAGGTGAGCGGCGATATGGCGCCACGGTACCGGCCATGATATCCCCGGGGCCCGTTCCATCGGGTTTCGATGGCAACGATCGCCCAATTCCCATCGAAAGCCAAGGGGGGTGGGACGAACCGCGCGATGCGCGGCGCGGGCGGCGGGCCGTCCGGGGCTCAGCCGGATGCGCGGCGCGGGCGGGCGGGTCGTCCAGGCTCAGCCCACCACCCGCTCGGGCGCGACGTCCTCGCCGAAGCGGGCGCCCAGGTCGCGGGCGTACCGCTCGAGGGTGCGGTACGGGCTGAAGACGGTGCGCGCGAAGATGCGGAAGAGCGGGTTGTAGACCTCGCCGTTCTCGGTGATGCTGACGAGCGTGCCGCCGCGGTCGGCGGGGATCAGGTCCCAGGTCCAGGTGCCGCCGAAGCCCTGCTCGCGCGCGCCCTGGATCTCGGCGCGCACCAGGCGCGGCCGGATCTGGTCGGTGCGGGCGAACTCGAGGGTGCCGGAGCCGGTGCTCTCGCGCCAGCGCACGGGCGGTCCGGCGTCGAGCACGCGCAGGCTGTCGAGGCCGGTGCGCCAGTCGTGCTGGGTGGCCAGGTCGGTGATGACGTCGTAGACCGCCTCGGGCGGCTGCGCGAGCGTGAAGCGGATCTTCGCGGTGTGGGCGACGGGCAGGAGCGCGCCCGCGGCGGCGAGGAGCAGCGCCAGCAGCGCGAACGCGCCGATGAGTAGCAGCGCCTTCTTCACGGCTGCCGCGGGTGCAGGCCGCTGTAGGCATCGGCGTGGATGAGCCAGCGCCCGTCCGCGCCGCGCCGCCAGAGCAGGACGAACTTGCCGTCGCGGCCGTTGCCGCCGATGTCGTAGTAGCCGACGTCCCACGCCAGCTCCGGCGCGATGCGCCGCTCCACGATCTCGAACGAGATCCCGGGCCCGGCGCCGCCGCGCCGGCGGAACGGCTCCAGGAAGCGCGCGAACAGGTCGGCGATGGCGGCGCGGCCGCGCACGATGTCGGTATCCGGCTGCAGGTAGAGCGCGTCCTCGTGGTAGAGCGCCGCCACCAGCGCGGCGTCCGCCTGGCGGTAGCCCTCGGTGAAGCGCGCGTACACCGCGTCGAGCTCGGCCGCGACCGCGGCGCTGTCCGGCGCCTGCGCGCGCGAGGGCCGCGGCGCGAGCGCGGCGAGGACCAGGGCAGGCAGCAGCAGACGTCGCATACGATCTCGCGGGGTCAGGGTGGATCCGCTCGAACGGCCGGCCCGGAGCGGGTCAGCCCGTTTCCAGCAGGGTGATCTGGGCCCGCGTGGCCGACGGGACCTCGTGGCAGCCGCGGCAGCGCGCCTCGTACGACTCGAGGCCGCCGACCTGGATCGTGGGTCCCTCGGCGGGCGCCGCCTGGCCGTCGATCAGGCGCTGGTTGCGGGTGGCGAGCCGGCCGCAGCGGACGCAGATGGCCTGCAGCTTGTCGACCCGCTCCGCGATGGCCAGGAGCGCGCCCATGGGGCCGAAGGGCTGGCCGCGGAAGTCCATGTCCGTGCCCGCCATGATCACGCGTATCCCGCGGTCCGCCAGCGCGTTGGCGACGTGCAC
>DATHVV010000046.1:0-6754 GCA_035461105.1 Longimicrobiales bacterium
TGACTGCGGCGCCTTCCGCCGCGCGGCCGGGCGCCCGGGGCGCGAGGTCGACGGCCTGGCCATCCACGTTCAGCTGCGTGATCCGCAGCCCGCCCGTGACGTCGCCGATCGGGGTCGCGCGCATCGCGTGGGGCGCGAAGATGTTCTGGTCGAGGCGGAGCACGATCATCTGCATGGGCACGCCGCCGTTGTTGTGCAGCACGACGCGCTCGCGGCCGCTCACCACGCCGGTCTCCGGTTCGAGCCGGGTCGCGATCTCGTAGTCGACACGCGTCTGCCAGTAGTTCGCGCCGGGACGGCCCGTCGAATCGCGCGTGCCGGCCGCGAATGCGCGTCGGATCATGTTCGTGAGCGGGATGTCGCGGCGGACCGCCCGCTCGGGCGCGGCCGGGGCAGCCGTCTGCGCGGCGAGCGGCGCAGGCGCGGCAGCGGCGAGCAGCAGCGCCGCGGCGCCGCCGAAGATTCCACGGTAAGTCATGAGGGCTCCAGAACTGGGAAACGAGCCCCAGAGATAACCCCCTGGCAGGGGCGCGTCGAGGGACGGGGTGCGCGATAGGCGCCGCCCTCGGCGTGAAGCACGCCGATCCGGTGACGAAGCGCGGCCAGTGCAGGGCGAGCTGCGTATCGGGGGCTGCGTGCAACGTCGCCACGGGCGGGCGGCGCATTCGCTCGGCGTCGGGCTCGCGGACTCAGCGCGCCGCGATGATTGGCATGGCCGCGTAGTACGCCAGGCCGCCCGGGACCCACATGATCAGGCCGCCCGGCTGCAGGTCCTCGGGTGCGGCGGCACCAGGCCGCCGCACCCACGACGTCGGGATCAGGGCAAGAGATACTGCAGGGACACGCCGAACGTCGCTTTGAGTGCGTCGCGGGTGCCCTCGTCGAGCGGGACGCGCAGCTGGATGCCGGGCCGGAGGCGTCCGCTGCCGAAGTCGGCGAACAGGCCGGCCTGGTGCTCGGTCATCGCTCCCAGGTCGCCGCCGCCGGTCACGAACGCCCGGCCGTTGAGCCGCAGCGTTGCGCGGACGAGCTGGCCGGGGTAGCCGATGGCACCGCCGTAGTCGAGCGCCAGCTCGACTTCGCCGCCGTCGGTCGGCACGAAGAGGACGCTGCCGAGATCGATGCCCCACATGGTCGCGGCACCGGCCGGGCGCTGCATTCGTGCGGTCGCCTGCAGGCTGGCGATGTCGGGGGTGAACGCTTCCATGCGATACGGGTCCGTGAGGGCGGCATAGAGCCAGGCCAGCTCATCGTCGGCCGCGAGGGGAGCACGGGCGGCGAACCCGAGCTCGACGGTGCCGCGGTTCAGCGCCAGGCCGATCAGCGGGTTGCCGATCGTGCTGCTGCTCTCGCTGCCGATCCCGGAGATGGCGCTGCTCTGGCGGAAGTAGCCGACGGGCAGCTCGGCGATGAGCGCGAGGTCCGGCCGGAGCGCAATGCGGCCGGCCACGAAATAGGCGCCGCTCAGCACCGAGACGCCGTCGTCTCCATCGAGCGACGGATGCAGCATCTCGAACGAGATGCTGGACTGCGCAGTCGCTTGCGGCGGTGCCTGCGCCGCAGCAGCCGCCGGAACCAGCAACAGCGTGATGGCGAGGGGAAGGGTACGCATGATCAGCTCCTGTGGATGAACGTGGAAGCCCGGCGGACGATGCCCGCGAGGCGGGTCGGCGGCGCGGGTCGGCCGCGCCGCCACGGGGACCTCAGCGGCTGGCGGCCTGGCGGCGGATGCGCCGGAGCACCAACTCTTCATCGGCGTACAGCGTGGGATCGTGGAGCCGGGCGCGCAGCGCAGCGCGCAGCGCAGCGCTGGAGGCGAACTGCTCCTCGATGCCACGCGTGTCGTCGCCCGGGGTCGCGACCCAGCGTACCCGCAGGATGTCGCCCGCCAGGTCGTAGCGCGCGAAGCTGAACTTGCGCGCGGCCAGCTCCGGCTCGTCCAGCGCCTGGATGTTCAGGAACCGCGCGTCATCCAGGATCGTGACGAACGCCCGCGCGGTCTGGGGCGCGCGCGTCGAGTGTTCGACCTCCGACCACTCGATCAGGTACTCGCGCTCGTTGAAGCGGTGCACCTGCACGAGGGCGTCGGCGTCCTCCTCCGACTCGGCCAGCCAGGAGCCGACCAGGGCAGGATCGAAGGACGCGGCGGCCGGCTCGTCGATCGGGATCGCGGAGTCGTAAATCCCGCACGCGGGCAACGCCGCCGCGAGAATCAGTAGCAGGCTGAGACGTCGCATGGAGCCTCCGGGGGTGCTGATAGTGACGAGAGCCGGCATTGCCCTGCCGGCGAACGCGGATTTAACTTGCGCAGCAGCGGTCAATTCGCCGTACGGTCCGCGTCAACCCTCTCTCCCCTCGCATGATCCAGCTTCGCCTCCTCGGGGCCGTCGGCCTGGAAACGGCTGCTGGGCCGGTCGCCGGTCGCGCCGCGCAGAAGCGGCGGCTGGCGCTACTGGCCCTGCTCGCGCTGGCCCCCGCCCGCACGCTCAGCCGCGACAAGCTGATCGCGCTGCTCTGGCCGGAGTCGAGCGCCGAGCACGCCCGGCACCTGCTGTCGGTCGCGATCTACGAGCTGCGCAAGACGCTCGGCGAGGAGGCCCTCCTCTCGCGGGGCGACGACGTGCAGCTCGGCCCCGCGATCACCACTGACCTCGAGCGGATCGAGGCCGCCGTGCGCGCCGGCGAGGCGGACACCGCCCTGGGAGCGCTGGGCGGGCCGCTCATGGACGGGTTTCACCTCTCGGACTCCGCCGAGTTCGAGCGCTGGCTGGACCGGGAGCGGGAGCAGTGGGCACAGCGTTGCGCCGTGGCGATGGAGGAGCTCGCGGAACGGCGCAGCGCACTAGGGGACGCGGTCGGGGCGGTGGAGGTCTGGCGACGTCGTGCCGCGCTCGATCCCTACAACGGACGCGTCGCGCTCGCGCTCATGCGCGCGCTGGACGCGGCGGGCGACCGTGCGGGGGCATTGCAGCACGCCCGCGTGCACACCGTCATGCTGCGCGAGGAGTTCGGTACCGACCCGGACCCGGAGCTGCTCGCCTTCGCGGAGCAGCTGCGCAGCGAGCCGTCCATACGGGCGAGAGCGACGCCCGAGGCCGCGGGCAGCCAGACCCGGCGACGCGCGGCCCCGGGCGCCGCGGCGGCGCCGGTACCCGTGGCCCTGGACCCGGCGACGCCCGACGCGGACCCGGTGCTGGCCGGCGCCGCAGCGGTCCCGGCGAGCGCACCGGCCGGGGTGCATGGGGCCGCGGGTGCGCCGCGGCAGCGCCGCCGCTTCGCCCGGCTGCGCGCCCGACTGATCAGCCTGCAGGCGCTCACGATCGCCGCGATTCTGCTCAGCCTGGGGGGGATCGTGACGGTAATGCTCGACCGCGCCGGTCGCGGGCCGCGGCTCACCGCGGAGGAGCCGGTCAGCATCGCGGTGCTGCCGTTCCGGAACCTGGGCGATGACGAGACGGACGGGAAGTTCGGAGACGGGCTGGGGGTGGAGGTGATCCATGCGCTCACGCGCGCCGGGCTGCGCGTTGCGCCGGCCGGCTCGGCGTTCAAGTTCCGCGGCGACGTGGATGCGCCGACCGCCGGGGCCGCCCTCAACGTCGGGCACATCCTGGAGGGCACCTACCAGCGCGCCGGCGACGAGCTGCAGGTCACCGCGCAGTTGGTGAGCGTCGAGCGCAACCGCGTGCTCTGGACCGAGCAGTACCCGCGCCGCTGGGCGCGCGACGAGGTGCTCAACCTCCAGGAGGAGATCGCGCGGGCCGTCGTGAGCGCGCTGCGCGTTCAGCTCTCGCCCGGAGAGGCCGAGCGGCCGCTGGTGTCGTCCACCGCGGATGAGCGTGCCTGGACCGAGTTCACCGAGGGGCTCGATGTGCTGCACCGCCGTACCGTTCCGGACCTCGGGCAGGCGCTCGCCCACTTCACGCGCGCGGTCGCGTACGACTCGGGCTTCGCGCGGGCCCAGGCCGCGGTCGCGGAAGTCCACACGCTGCTCGGCGCCTACGATTACGGCGTGCTGCCTCCCGGACGCGCCTACTCGATCGCGCGGGACGCGGCCGGGCGCGCGCTGGCCCGCGATCCGCGCCTCGCCGAGGCGCACGCCGCACTCGCGTCCGTCAACTTCAATTTCGACTGGAAGTGGGCCGCCGCGGAGCAGCGGTTCCTGGAGGCGGTCCGACTCAATCGCGGGTTCGCCAGCGCCTGGCAGTGGTACAGCCTGCTGCTGAGCGCGCGCGGCCGGCACGAGGAGGCGATAGGTGCCGCGCGTACTGCGCGCGAGCTCGACCCCAGCTCCCTGATCATGCGCGTCGCCCTCGCGCGCAGTCACTATTACGCGCGCGACTACGACCGGTCCGTCGCCGGCTATGCCGCGGCGATCGAACGCGATCCGAGCTTCCTCACCGCGCACCTGGGCCTCGGCCTCGCGTACGTGGTCAGCGGCAGGGTGGAGGAGGCGATACGGCACTACCAGATGGCGCGGCGGCTGCCGGGCGGCCAGGCGCCCGTCGTGTCCGGGCTGCTCGGTCACGCCCACGGGCTGGCCGGCAACCCGGACGAGGCCCGCGCCGAGCTGCGCCGGCTGGAGCAGCTCGGCGGGCAGACCTACGTGCCCGCCGAGTACCGCGTGCTCATCCATCTCGGGCTCGGTGAGCTCGACGCCGCCCTCGACGCGCTCGACGACGCGTTCCGCAACCGCTCCAACGGCATCGCCTACCTCGCCGCGGATCCGATCCTCGATCCGCTCCGCGATCAGCCCCGCTTCGATGCGCTCATGCGCCGCGCCGGCGTGCTGCCGCTCGATGCCGGCGCGGCGCCCGGCAGCACGGCCCGCTGATCACTGGCCGGCGCGCGGACCCACGTCGCCGGACGGTACGCCGATCACGGGCGGCGCGCGGCACCGCCTGCCGCGCGCGACGGCAGGTCGAGCTTCTCCTGGCGACCCCTCCGGTCCACCTTGAACTTCGGTCCGTGGATCCGTTCGCGGCCACGCAGGTCGATTGGCTCACTCGACCGCTGGTGCGTGCCGCCCAGCGTATAGGCGGACGCGCCACTCGATGATGCCCCATAGCCGAGGTCGGTGAGCGACGCCACCGTCAGCGCGCTCAGTGGATTCGGGGTGCCCGAGATGAACGGCGTCATCAGCTCGTTGCCGAAATCCGCCTCGCGCCAGTGCCCGTCGCGCGTGCCGGCCGCCCCGGTGTTCTCGACCGGCACCGTCGTCATGATCCCGCCCAGCGCGTGGTACTCCGCCAGCGCGTGCGCACCCGTGAACCCGGGGTCGCTGCCCCCGGCACCCGTGAGCAGGCCGCGCATGTTCCACAGCGTGCCGATTCCGAGGATGTGACCGATCTCGTGGAGCACGACATCGTCCAGCGTGCCGGCGCGCTCCATCATCTCGAGGTCTGCCACGTCCAGCTTCAGGTAGCCGACGACCGGCAGGCCACTCTCCGACCGTACGTAGCACGGCCCGGCCTCGCCCAGCACCTTGCCCGGGCCGTCCAGCGCCACGAACTCCACGAAGATCAGCAGGTCATCCACGACCTCGTTCAGGGCCGGCTGCCCCGCGAAACAGCTGCCGGCCGCGACCACCATCGGGATTTCCGGGAGATTGCTCACCACGACCGAGCGCCACCGGGCAACCGCCGCGCTCACCGCCGACTGCTGTCGCACGGTTGCACCCTGGCCGACCCACCGGATGTCGATGCTGTAGCTCCCGGGCGTGCCCGCGCCCGGCGGCGCAGCCGCCATCGCCGTCGCCGTGAAGACGACCGGCGTTGCCGTGCCCGCGCGCGCCTGCACCTGGTTCACGCCCGGCTCGGGCCCCAGTGTCCAGCTGCCCGCGGTCGCGACGCCCTCGGCGTCCGTTCGGGCCAGCGCCGCGCCCACGCTGCCACCCCCGCGCGTCACCGAGAACTCCACCCGCACGTCGGCCAGCGGACGGCCCGCCGCGCTGCGTACCAGGACGGTCGGGGCTACGCCCACTCGCGCCCCCGGTTCCGCCGTCTGGCCGTCGCCCGCCGCGGCCTCCACGGCCGCGGCCGCCTGCGCCGCCGGCGCGGACGGCCCGTCCGAGCAGGCGCCCGCCGCGAGCAGCAGGGCGAGAACGCCCGGTCCGTACTGCTTCATGGCCCATCCTTGTTATCATTTCGGTTGAAATAAAGATAACACGTTGTGGGGCAGAGATATAGTGGGGCTGGGGCACCCTCGCCGCCCGGGGGCGGGGCGGTGTCGCGTCGCGCGAAATGCGCATCCGGATGCGCATTTGACGGACCCGAACATCCCGCCGAGGCGCCCGGCGTCCTGGGCCGAGTCCGGCCCGCGGAACCCGGGCGCGCGCGCCCGGTCCACCATTTGCCGCCGGCTCCGCGGTGCGACCAGATTGGGGCATCGAGTAAAGGTTCGGACCGGTCAAACTGGAGTCGCTCATGAGACAGAGATTGCCGGCCGTCCTGGCGCTGCTCGCGCTGGGCATGGCGGCGCCCTTGATGGCACAGCAGGAGGACCCGTTCCTGTGGCTGGAGGAGGTGGAGGGCACGCGGGCGATGGAATGGGTGGAGGCGAAGAACGCGGCCACGGTCGCGGAGCTCACCGGCACGCCGTACTACCAGCCGCTCTACCAGCGCACGCTCGAGATCCTCAACTCGCGGGACCGGATCGCGTTCCCTTCGATGATGGGCGATCACCTCTACAACTTCTGGCAGGACGAGGCGAACCCGCGGGGAGTGTGGCGGCGCACGACGTGGGATTCGTATCTCGG
>DATHVV010000047.1:0-36912 GCA_035461105.1 Longimicrobiales bacterium
GTCGGGGCCGGCCGAGCGTGCGGCGGTGCGGAGCGCCGGTGGCAGGGCGGCGCCGACGCAGATGGCGACGACGAGCAGCAGCCCCAGTGACGTGGCCATGATGCGCGGCCCGGAGGGTTCGGTGCGCTGCTCGAGCAGGTAGCGGACGCGCTTCAGCAGGGAGGTACCGGCCAGCGCGCCAAGTGCGTGCCCGCCGCTGACGCGGAGCTGCTCGAGCTTCAGCAGGCCGCGCACGTACGTGCGCGGGTCGGGCGCGACGGCGCTCGCGGTCAGGTCGCAGATCTTCTCGCGCTCGAGCCGGAGCGCGGCGCTGAGGCGCCACACGACCGGATGAAAGAAGAAGAGCGTCTCGGCCGCGCACTGCAGCAGGTTCACGAGACTGTCACGGCGGCGGACATGCGCGAGCTCGTGGGCGATGATCGCGTGCAGCTCGGGCCGATCGAGCTCGCCAAGCCGGTCGGCGGGAAGCACCAGCACCGGGCGCAGGAAGCCGACCAGCGCCGGTGATCCGATGCCGGTAGACTCGAGGACCGGGGGGCTGGCGACGTCGACGCGGCGACCCACGTCGCTCACCAGCTGCTGCCATTCCGCACGCGCCGGGCGTGCCCGCTGGAGGTATGAGCGGGTGGCGAGCTGCCAGCCGCCGAGCAGCCGGCCGAGGAAGACGACCGCACCCGCGAGCCACAGCGCGCCGACCACGCGGAGCACGGGCGGCAGTGGCAGCGCGGGCAGGGTCACTCGCTGTGCTGCGTCGGTTCCGGTCATGGGCAGCGGAAGCAGCTGCGGCACCACCTCCGCGGGAAGCCGGCCGGTCTTCGCACCCAGGAAAAGCCCTGCGGCCGCGACGAAGAACCCGGCGAAACCGACGAGCAGCATGGCCGCCACGCGGTAGCGGGCGCCCGCATCCCGCACACCGCCTTCGATCGTGCGCCACGCGAGCTGGAGCAGCACACCCAGCCACAGGGAATGGACGACCGCCCAGCCGAGCGCTTCCACGTGTCTCACGTGCCGTGCTCCTCCAGCAGCCGCCGGATCTCGGTCAGGTCGGCCGCGTCCGCCGGCGCTGCCTCGAGGGCACGCTGCACCAGGGCCGACGACGACCCGCCGAAGGCGCGCTGCAACAGGTCCTTCACGAGCGCACGCTGGGTCCGCTCGCGTGGCAGCCGCGCCTCGTACACGTGCGAACGCTCGCTCGCGTCCCGCCGCACGAGTCCCTTGTCGTTCATGATCTGCAGCAGCTTCAGCACCGTCGTGTAGCCCACCGCGCGGCCGCGCCCGAGCCGCTCGTGCACCTCGCGCACGGTGCTCGGCCCGCGATCCCAGAGGACCTGCAGGATCGCCAGCTCACCATCGGTCGGCAGCGGGGTCGGCGCCATGGTGCGACGGTAGCACAGCCCGCACCCGCTGTCAACGAAGACGTTCGTACATGGGCGCGGACCGGGACTGGTCTGGCTGGCGGCGATCGCCCGGTGGCGCTGCTGCTGGGCCCGGCGGCGTCCGGGCCCCCGCCGGACTCAGTCGCTGCGCAGCGCCAGGGCCGGATCGGCGCGCGCGGCCCGGCGCGCCGGCAGCCAGCTCGCGATTGCGGCCATGAGCAGCACGGCCACGGTGACGAGGGTGAACGACGTCGCGTCGCGGGCGCTCACGCCGAAGACGAGGCTGGCCAGGAAGCGCGAGCCGGCCAGGGCCGCGAGCACCCCCAGCGCCGCACCCGCGGCCGCCAGCCGCGCGCCCTCTCCGGCGACCAGCCGGACCACGTCCGCGCGCGACGCGCCCAGCGCCATCCGGATGCCCATCTCCGCGGTGCGTTGCGTGGCGCCGTAGCTGAGCACGCCGTAAACGCCGACCAGGGCGAGCGCGATGGCGAGCGCGCCGAAGAGCGCGAGTAGCGTGGTCGTGAAGCGGGGGCGGGCGATGCTCGCCGCAAGCGTGCGGTCGAGCGGCTCGACCCCGAAGAGCGCGACCTCGGGATCCAGCTCCCGGACGACGCGCCGGATCGCGGGGGTGAGCTGCGTGGGGGCGGTGGCGGTGCGCACGAGCAGCGCGGCCGCCCGCTGCGGCGCCTGCGCGAGCGGGGTGTAGACGGCGGGCTCGGTAGCCGCGTCGACGCCATTGAAGTGCTCGTCGCCGATGACGCCCACGATCTGCCACGGCACGCCCCAGAAGCGGATGACCTGGCCGACCGGCTCGAAGCCGGCGAGGTAGCGCTCGGCGGCGGCGCGGTTGACGACGGCCACCGGCGTCGTGCCTGCGACGTCGGTTTCGGCGAGCGCGCGGCCCGCGAGCAGCCGCACGCCCATGGTCTCGAGGTATCCGGGCGCGATGAAGCGGCAGCGAATCTCCGGCCAGTGGGCGGACTCCGCTTCCCGGCCGGCTATCTGGAACGAGTTCGTGAAACCGGGGTCGAGCGGATGGCGGGCCGCGAGCGTGGCCGCGGTGACGCCCGGCAGAGCGCGCACCCGGCTCAGGAGGTCCGCGTGGAACGCGTTGATCGCCGACAGGTTCGGCCACTGCGAGAAGTCCATCGGATAGCGCGATGCGGGCAGCTGGTACTGCACCTTGAGCACCTGCTCCGTGCGGAAGCCCGGATCGACGGCGCTCAGCGCCTGGAAGCTGCGCAACAGCACGCCCGCGCCGATCACGAGCGGCACCGCGAGCGCGACCTCCGCGATCACCAGCGCACGCTGCACGCGACGCCCGCCGCGCCCCGTCGACACGCGCCTCCCGGCCTGCAGCTTGAGCACGCTCTGCAGGTCCAGGCGGCGCGCATGGAGCACCGGCAGCAGCGCGAACGCGAACGAGACCAGGATGGCGACGGCGGCGGTGAAGCCCAGCACGCGCAGGTCGATGGCGGCCGCGGTCAGGCGCGGGATGTCGGCGGGAGCGAGCGCAACCAGCAGCCGCAATCCGCCCCAGGCGAGCGCTACGCCGACCGCGGCACCGGTCGCGGTGAGCACCGCGCTCTCCACCAGGTACTGGCGGGTGATGCGCGCGGTCGACGCGCCGAGCGCCCGCCGCACCGCCACCTCGCGCGCTCGCACCGCACCGCGTGCGAGCAGCAGGTTGGCGACGTTGACGCACGCCACCAGCAGCACCAGCGCGACCGCCAGGATCAGTAGTCGGAGCGCCGGCCGTACGCCGCCGAACGTCACGTCCCCGTACCGCTCCACGTTCGCGCCGCGCGCCTGGTTCTCCGGATAGGCGGTCTCCAGCTCCGCCATGATCTCGGCCAGCTCCGCCTGGGCGCTCGCGACCGTCGCGCCGGGCGCGAGCCGGCCGATTACGAGGAAGGGGTGAGTCTCGCGCGGGAACGCCTCCGCGGATGGCTCCAGCGCCAGCCACACCTCGACGTCGGACGATGCCATGGGCGCCGAGTAGTCGGCGCGCGCGTGCACCTGGGCGAGTCCCAGGTCCGCGCCGTCCGGGAGCACCCCTACGATCGTGGCCGGCTCGCCATCCAGCACCACGCGCCGGCCGAGCACGGCCGGATCGGCGCCGAAGCGACGTCGCCAGTAGGATTCGCCGAGCAGCGCCGCCTTCGGCCCGCCCGCGGCTCCTTCTCCGGTCACGAACGTGCGCCCGAGCAGCGGCGTCACTCCGAGCACGCCAGGCAGGTCCGGTGTCACCGCGAGCGCGGAAACGCGCTCCGGCTCGCTCCCGCCGATCAGCGTGACCGCTCCCGCCGACATCGCGCCCAGGCCGGCGAGCGTGCGGCTGCGCTCGCGCAGGTCCACGAGGTCCGGCCAGGATGCCGGCTCGTGTCGCGTCTCACTGTCCCGGTCCGTCTGCCACACCATTACCAGCCGCTCCGGCTCGGCGTGCGGCGTGGGCTGCAGCAGCACCGCGTCCACGACACTGAAGATCGCCGTGTTCGCGCCGATGCCGAGCGCCAGCGTCAGCACCACCGCGCTCGCAAACTGCGGGTTCCGGCGCAGCATCCGCAGCGCCACGCGCGCGTCCTGGCCGAGCTGCTCGAGCAATGTGAGCCCGCTCGCATCGCGCGCTTCCTCGCGAAACCGGTCCTCGCCGCCGAACGCGACCAGGGCCGCGCGCCGGGCCGCACCCTCGCTGAGCCCGCGCCGCACCCCCGCTTCAGTCTCCAGCTGAACGTGCAGCCGCAGCTCCTCGTCGAGCTCCCGGGCGGCGCTGCCGCGTGCGAACACCGCTCGCAGCCGCCTCAGCAATCCCCGCCACCGATCCATGCGCACCTCGCTCGCCGCAGGTGAACCCCCGTCCCTCACTCAGCCGCCAGCACCAGCTCCACGCCGGTCGCGAAGCGACGCCACTGCACCAGCTCCCGCGCCAGCTGCTTCCGCCCCGTCGCCGTCAGCCGGTAGAACTTCGCGCGCCGGTTGTTCTCCGAGACGCCCCAGTGCGCGACGATCCAGCCCCGGTATTCCAGCCGGTGCAGCGCCGGATACAGCGAGCCCTGGTTCACCTGCAGCGCCTCGCGCGAGATCTCGCGGATCCGCTGCGCCACCGCCCAGCCGTGCATCGGCTCGAGCGACACGGCCTTCAGGATCAGCAGGTCCAGCGTGCCCTGCAGCACCTCGGCGTTCGTCTGTGCCACGAGCGTGTCTCCTTCCCCATGTCGTTCGACAAGAGATAGCGACCTTCTTGTCGAACGACAAGGGGAGTGGGACGAAGCCGGGCTGCTCGGGGGGCGAGGCGACGGGGCAATGCCGAGGGATCGTCGGGAGGGGACTGGTCGCTTCAGCGGGCCGGGTCGAAAGCTATGAACAACCGCGCAGCCGCGGACGCGAGCCGCGCGTCCGTCGTCCAGAGTCGTGCATCACCGGCGAGCAACGAAGACGCCAGCAGGTGCACGTCGATGTAGCCGATGCCGCGGCCCATGAGCCGCTTCCGCTCGATCAGCCCGAGCGCTTCCTCGTGCGTCGCCACCGGTGCCGGCGGCAGCAACTGCAGCGCCTCGAGGATCTCCGGCCGGTTTCGCAGATTCCCGCACGCGAGCTCCCCGACCACCATCGGGTGCATCAGCACCGACTGCTGTTCCAGCAGCTCGACCAGCGCACCCACGCCGGAGCGCAGGTGCGCGACCCAGATGCTCGTGTCCGCCAGGATCACGCGCCCGGACTCCGCCGCCTCGGCGGAGCCTGCAGCCGCGGCTCCGTGCCGCCGAGCTTCGCGAGCCGGCGCGCCGCCTCCCGCTGGATCAGCGCGCGCAGCCCCTCGTGCACCAGGGCGGTACGCTCCTTCAGCCCCGTCAGGCGCTGCGCATGCGCCAGCAGCTCGTCGTCCAGGTTGATCGTCGTCCGCATCGTGCTCCCGGGAGGCGTATGCATGAAACATACACCAACTGGTGCCGAAATCCATGGCTACAGGGGGCACGGCGATTTCAGGACCGCTCGAGGCGCGTCGGACCCACCTGGGACGTCCCGACCCCTACCCGACCAGCGCGTTCGCGACGATGCCGAAGAAAGCGTACAGCGGCAGCACCATGACGAGTGCCAGGCCGAACGCGAGCGCGGCGTGCCAGCGGCTGCGCTCGTGATGGTTCCGGTAGGCACCCCAGCCCGCGAGGATCCAGGCCCACGCCGCCACCACCAGCAGCATGGCGATGCTGATGGCGAGTCTCCCGCCGGTACTCTGCAGCGGCCCGGCCGGGTCGGCGGCCAGCGCGAGGAACCGGCCATTCGACAATGCCTCGAGCATCGTCTGGTATGCGGCCGGGTCCGCGGCGCGCAGCGTGCCGATGAATCCCAGGTAGGCGCATGCCAGCAGTAGCTCGATCACGCCCGCGAAGTAGAAGGAGATGACGAGCGTGCCCTCGAGGCCGCCGCGCCCGCCCACGATCCGCCAGGCCAGCCAGATCGCCGCCCCGAACCCGAACCAGATCAGGAACGTGAACGCCGCCGCGGCGCCCAACTCGAGCCACACGTCGCCCTTCAGGAGCGGCAGCTTGAGCAGGAACGCGAGTGCGGCGCTCACCGCGAGGAAGATGAGCGCGTTCGTGAGGCGCCCCTCCTCCTCCAGCTTCTTCGCCACGAACCGTTTCGGGCCCGCGAGCAGCTCGAGCAGGCTGCCGAGATAGGCCGGCAGTGCCCTGGCGAGCTTGTCGAGGATGTCCTTCATGCGAGGATTTCCCGATGGTCGCTACGGCAGCGGCCGAATCGTCAGCCGCATCGATTTCGCGGCAGCGAGCAGGCGGCGATCGTACGACGCGATCGCGATCGACTGACCCTGCTGTTCGAGGAAATGCGCCGAGGCCAGGTGCAGCGCATCCAACGTGCGCACCGGAACGGGGAACGGCTCACGCGCACGACCGAGCACTTCCGGGATCAGCTCAAGGAACGCGATCCGACCGAGAATTGCCTGCACCGCCTCGCGATGGGATCGCCCGAGCTTGCGCGCGTGCACCCGCGTCCGGACCTCGTACTCGAGCAGTCGGCTCGACACCAGCAGCTCCGCCCAGAACGTGTCGGGCGGATGACGGTCCTCGGCGAGAAGGTGCGCGAGCGCGACCGAGGTGTCGATGTAGATCAGCGGTCCTCCCGGTCGCTCTCGAGCTCCGCGAGCAGGTCGGCGAGCGGCGCGACCGGGAAGCGCGGCGGCACCGCCGCGGCCGGAAGCACGGGCGGCTTCAACCACCCGGAACGCACCGCCTCCGCGAGGACGGCGTCCGCTCCCAGCTCGGCGGTGCCCGCCTGGGGCGGCACCAGCTCGGCCACGACCCGGTCCCGGTCCGTGACCAGCACACGCTCTCCGCCCGCCGCGAGGCGCACGTACTCGCTGAGCCGGTTCTTGAGCACTTTCAGTCCGACGACTCGCATGGGCCCAAGGTAGCCTCTGGAAGCTTCCATGGCCATGCCCGGACTCGCCGTACCGGCGATCCGGGCCGCGAGGAAGCGCCGAGCGGCCGTGGCGGGCAGGCCGCCACGGCCGCGTCCCGGCGGGAAGGTCAGTTCACCTCGATGATGCGGTACACCTTGCCGGTGCTGCCCGTCGGCGCGGGCGAGTCCGACGTCAGCACATACACCTCGCCGTCCAGGTCCTGCCCGAAGCCGAGCACGAAGTGGTGGAGCTTGCCGGTCGGCGTGTTCGCGAACAACAGCTCCTCGAAGGGCCAGAGGCCGGGGCCGGCCTGCGGGGTGGCGGCGAGCACGTGACCGTCGGGGAGGCTGAAGCTCGTGCTCCAGGCGCCGAAGATGTAGCGGCCGGAGAGCGCGCTCACCGCGTCGCCACGGTAGACGTGACCGCCCACGACGACGAGTCCGAGACCGGACCCCTGCTTCGAGTTCTGGAACTCGATCACCGGATCGATGAGCGGCTCGCCGTCCGGGCCCGTGCTCGGGCAGGTGGCGAGCGGCGTATCCGGGTCCGCGGTGCTGAAGCAGTGCGTGCCTTCCTTTACGTTCCACCCGTAGTTGCCGCCGCGCGTGACGATGGAGACCTCCTCGTACAGCTCCTGGCCAGCGTCCCCGACGAAGAGCTGGTTCGTGCCGCCCATGTCGAAGGAGAAGCGGTACGGGTTGCGGAAGCCATAGGCCCAGATCTCGTCCAGACCCTCGGCGCCCACGAACGGGTTGTCGGCGGGGATGCCGTACGGATCGCCGGTGTCCACGTCCAGCCGCAGGATGCTGCCCAGCAGGTTCGCGGTCAGGTCCTGCCCGTTGCCGCCGCCGTTCACGTCGTACCAGTCCTCGACGTGCCCGATTCCGACGTCATCACCGCCACCTCCGTCGCCGAGCGAGAGGTACAGGTAGCCGTCGGGACCGAACGCCACCGTGCCGCCGTCGTGGTTGAACTGCGGCTGGTCCACCTGCAGCAGGATCCGCTCGGAGCCGGGGGAGGCCACGTTGGGATCCGCGGAGACGGTGAACTCGGAGAGGTGCGACGTGTGATCGAAGTCTGCCGGCGCGCCCGCGCGGAGCGGCGCGCTGTAATAGACGAAGAAGCGCCCGTTGCTCGCGTACTGGGGGTGGAACGCCAGCCCCAGCAGGCCACGCTCGTCGAATGCCGGATTCAGCACCACCAGCCGGTCCCGCACGTCCAGGAACGGCTCCTCGAGCAGCGTGCCATCCGCCGTGACGATTCGGATCAGGCCCGCCTGGTCCACCACGAACAGCCGGCGGGTCCCGTCCGGCGCCTCCATCAGCGTCACGGGCGCGCTCAGCCCTTCCGCGACCAGCTCCACGCCCGGGCGGGGGTCGTCACGGTCGGGGTCCACCACGTCATCATTGCAGGCGCACAGGACGGCCGCAGCCGCCAGCACCAGGCTCGAGCTCTTCCGCATCGGCACCTCCAGCGCTCGCCGCCGCGAATCGCGGCGGCATTGACGAATCAGTCATCCGGAGGACGCATCAGGCAGATTTCGTTCCTTTTCGCCGCTCTGATGTGTCGATTCGACGGCAGAACGGCCCAGTTGGTGTTGAATGGTAGGTGATTGATGGAGCTGGACTCGGGGGGAGGGAGGTCAGCCCCGCCGCAACGAGAACAGGATCGTCGGCGAGGAGCTCCGACGGGAGCGAGGAAGGGGCATTGCGCCCCGTCCGTGCGCCGCGCCAGGGCGCGCGTCCTTCCGCGCGCCCCTGGAACCGCGCCCGGAACGCGGCCCGATCTTCCTGCCGGCTACTTCCCGGAAACGCGCTGCGCCTTCGCCAGGCCTGCCGCGATCTGGAAGGAGCGGGCCGGGTTGAGCAGCATGATGCGCTTGCCCTCCGCGACCGTCTTCTCCTCCGCGCCCTCCAGGATTGCTTGCCGCAGCTGCGCCACGGTGAGCTTCGGGTACACCGCGAGCAGCTTGGCGGCCAGGTTCACCACCTGGGGCGCGGCCATGCTGGTGCCGCTGAGCGGCATGCGCTCGCCGCCGGGAATGTAGCTGTCGACCTCGTAGCCGTTCGCGTACACCTCGACCTTGCCGTAGCTGGTGAACGCGGCCTCGTCGCCGGCGCGATCCACCGCGGCGGCGGTGATCAGGTTCGGGAGGTCGAACGACGCGGGGGCGAAGTCCGCGAAGCGGTTGTCCGCGTCCTCGTTGCCCGCGGCGGCCACGAACAGGATCTCGGGGGCCTGCTGGAATGCCTCGCGCAGGGCGCCGGCAAAGAGGTCGAACATCTTCCGGGCGAGCGCCTTGCGCTCCTCCGGGGTTCCGAAGTTGTGCTGCTCCAGGATCCGCTCATCGAACTCGGGCGCGAAGCCCCAGCTCATGTTGACCACGCGCACGCCCTGGTCGCGGAAGTACTGCACGAACTCGCGCGCCGCCTTCGCCCATGCCTCCGCGAGCTGCATGGTGGGAAGCTCGGGAACGACCCGGGTGTCGAAGGTGAGGCGCCCGCTGAGCAGGCGGGCGGCCGGGTTGCCGGCGGCCGCGATACCGGCCACGTGCGTGCCATGTGCGTAGTTCGAGTACTGGCCGAGTCCCTCGAAGAAGGGCGTGAAGTCGTCCTTCGTGAGCTGCGCCGCCACGCGCTTCAACTCGCTCGCCTCCTTCGAGTCGATCCCCGCCCGCATGTCCATGAAGCCCTTGAAGTAGCTCCGGAACCGCGCTTCCTCCTCGGGGCCGTAGGTGAGCGTAAAGAGGTCGCCCGTCGTGCGGACGCCGTGCAGGTCGTAGGCGATGCCGTACACGTCATCGACGTACCCGTTGCCGTCGTCGTCCTTACCGTTGCCCGGCTGCTCCTTCTCGTTCACGAACAGCCGGCCGTCGAACAGCGCGGGGTCCACGCCCGTGTCCCAGATGCCGACCACGACGGGAGTGAGGCCGTCGCGCGCCTCGAGCGAGACGTCGCGCGCGGCCCAGATGTCCGCCTTGGCGACGTCGTGAGCGGCGATCTTCTCCCCGAGCACGCTCACCACCTCGTCCTGGACGGCGCGCAGCACCTCCTGGTAGAGGCGGGCTTCGACGACGGTGTTGGCGAGGTCGCGCGAGATCTCGCCGCTGCGCGCGGCGGGCTCGACCATGGCCTGCACCATGCCCGTAACGAGACCCGGCGAAGCCAGCTCCACCATCGCCTTCTGCTGCTTCAGCTCGGCCTGGGCGAGCTCGTACGGGACTGCCGCGATCTCGGTGCGGAAGGCCGCTTGGAACGCCTGCTCGCGCTCGGGCTCGGGGGCCTTCGACGCGGCGAGCAGCGCCCGCTCGAGCGTGCCGCCGAGCGCCTTCAGCGCGGGCTTGTCCTCGATCGCGCGCACGCTGTCGGCGAAGGCGACGGCATCCTCCCAGCGTCCCTCGAGGAGCGCCAGCGACCCGAGCATCCCGTAATACTTCTTCAGGGTTGCGCGGTCCGTGATCTCGTACTTCGCGAGGTCCGTCTCCAGGTCGGCGGCGAGCTTCGCCGCGAACGTCGCGAACGCGGCGTCGTCTTCCACCAGGCGCATGGCCGTGCCCGGGACCGGGTAGGTGTGGCGCGGCAGCTCATCGGCGCTCCTGACGGCGATGCGCTCCTGTGCCGCGAGCGCGGCCGGAGCCGCGAAAAGAGCCAGGATGCAGGTGAGACGGGCAAGCGCGTGCTTCGACATGCGAACCCCCTGGGTCGGGTGGAGCGGGAGAACCTGCGGGGTGGCGACGGTGGGGCCCGGAAGTCCGCCCGCCGCCGAGGCGTCCGCGGCGGCGCGGACCTGATCGAGAATACTACCGGCGGCTCCGGTATGCGACCAACAGAATCGTGCCGTGCGAAACCGCGCGGCGGCGGCCGGGCGCAGGAGCTGGATCGCGCCCGGCCGCCCTCCGTGCGGGGCGGGAGCGACACGGCCTTTACGGCGCGGGCAGCAGCAGGAAGCCGTCGATGCCGACCAGGAAGCCGTCGCCGTAGCCGGCCGAGCGGGCGTCCTTGCCGACCAGCTCCACGGTCAGCTCGTTCGGGCCCGCCCGGAGCGCCACGTTCCCGAAGGAGAGCGGGCCGGTCGGCTCGACGCGCGCGGCCCAGCCGTCGACGAGCGGACCCACGGGGGTTCCGTTCACCAGCAGGCGGACCACGCCGTAGTCCTGGGCGCGGGTGAAGAAGCCGACCAGCTCGTAGGTGCCCGCGGCGGGCGCGGTGAGCGGCAGCGTGAGCCGGTCGCCCGGCCGCGCAAGCACCCACCAGAGCTGGGCCGCGCCGCCCCACGTGCCGCCGAAGTCGCTCATGTCCTGCACGCGCACCTCGCCGCCCGTGGCGCGCGCGCCCGCGAGCAGCGCTTCCGCCTCGATCGCGGGCGCGGCGACGCTCGCCAGCGGAACGAGCGCGGCGGCGAGCGGCGGGAACGGTGCGTGGGGGTGGGTCTGATACCAGAACGCCACCGATGCGTACTCGACGCCGGGCGCGTCGTTCGTGCCGCCGTGCTCGATGTGGAAGAGCAGGCTCTCGCGGAACGGGATCGGATCCTCGATGTGCCAGCGATAGGTGTTGATGCGGCCCCGCTCCTCGTCCTTGATGGTGACCCCGTGGTAGGGCGCACTGTAGACGCCGGTGTCGTAGTACCAGCCCGAGGAGAAGTAGTCCTCCGTGCCGGTGCCGACGATCTGCGGCTGCGCGGCGCCGTCGATGAAGATGCGCTCGTCGCCCTCGAGGTAGCCCAGGTGGCGGCCGCGCCCCGGCTGCATGGAGAGCAGCGTGCCGACGTAGTGGCCGCGGCCGCGCGCGTCCAGCAGCGTGATCGGCTCGCCCGCGCGCGAGCGCGCCTGTCGGAACTGCGCATGGAAGTAGAGCGCGTCCTCGGGCAGGTTGTCGTGCGTGCGGATGTCGATGTTGTAGTAGAAGCTGGCGACCGGGACGTCGCTGGTGTTCTCGACGGTGATGCGCGCGGAGCGGCGGAAGGGCATCGGCCAGTAGGAGTTGTAGCCGCCGCTCGTCATGTTGAGCGGCAGCGAGCTGTAGTCCTGCCACTCGCCGAAGCCCATGCCGAAGAAGTCCGCGATCGGCACCTCGACCGACGGCGTCGCCTCGCCGTCCCACCAGCAGCGCACGATCAGCCCGCGCAGCACCGCGACATCGCGGCGCGGCGAGATCGTCACCCACCACCGGCGCACCACGCCCGCGCCGGCGTGATCCACGAGCACGAGCGTCTCGCCGGGCGCGATCGGGCGCATGTCGGCATTGCCGCCGGTCGGGTCCGCGCTCGAGTAGTGCGCGATGCCGCCCTCGCGGGCGAGGTACAGGTCGCCGAGCGGCCCTTCCGGCCGGGTCTGGGCGGCCGCGGCCGCGAACCGGGTCGAGAGCAGCAGCGCGGCGACTGCGCAGGCGCGAAGCAGCGGGAGATCACGCATGGTCATGCGACGTGGAGGGTCGGGCGCAGGGGAGGCGCCGCGCGGAGCGGCATGGCGGGCAGGAAGCCTCTGCGCATGAGGCATCATGGACCGGCCGCCGGTCGAACGCAACGAGTGCACCGGGATCGACGTGGGCGAAAGAGCGGAACGAACTGGGGCCGCCGCCGCGCTACAGATAGCCGGCCTGCTGCGCGAGCGCGACCGCGCGGCGCAGACGCTCCGGGTCGACGCCGTCCGCGGCGTCGTGCAGGGCGCTCCACACCGGCTCGCGCAGCTGTGCGAGCGGCGGGGGCAGCATGGCGGCCGCGATCGCCGCAGCATCGGCGAAGCGCTCCTCCTGTACCGCGAGCGCCATCAGCGGGAGCTGGCCGAGGAAGCGTGGCGGGAAAAGGTAGAGCAGGCGGGACCAGCCCTCGAGCGCCGCCTCCAGCTCCTGGCGCGCCCGCACCGGCTCACCGCGGCGCAGGGCCGCCCAGCCGCGCTGCGCGTGCACCGCCGCGACGTACTCGTCCAGGCCGGCCTGCCGCGACACCAGCTCGGCGCGTTCCGCCCAGCCGACCGCATCGTCGATGTCGCCCGCGAAGCGCGCGGTGACGCTCCGATAAAGGACCGCGCGCGCCTCCAGCACGCGATCACCGGTGCGCAGCGCGAACTCGGCGCCCTGCTCGAGGAAACGGAAGCGACCGGCAGGAGCTTCGAGGTGCAGCACGTCCCCGAGTCCGCGCTCGAAGACCAGTATCGCACTGCGGGCGCGCCGCTGCCGAAGACGTTCGCGACGCTGATGCTCGGCTATGCGGCCGGGGATGCCATCCCGATTGAGGAGACCGCCGCCCGCTACGACCTGCTGCGGTCGGTGCGGGAGTACGCGCGAGACGTGACGGCGCAGGGGCGGAACGTGCTCGGCGCCGGGTGACGTGGCGGGCGGCGCGCGTCCTGGCCGCACTCGCGGCGTCGCTGCGCCACCCGGGCAGCGGCCCTACGCGGGCGGCCGAGGCGACAGGACGCCCGGAGCGCTCACCCGGGCTGTCGCGTCAGGGCTCGCAGCCTCGCGCTGCTCCGCCGGCGGGGAGGCCGCCGCGCCGATCTTCACTCGCCCGCGCAGCACCGCCCCTTCCGCCACGACCATGCGCGGTGCGGTGATGTCACCATCGAGCGTCCCCGTGGCGCTGACCTCGACCTTCTGGATCGCGGCGATGGTACCTGACACCTCGCCGTGTACCGTCACCGACCGCGCAGCGACGTTGCCGCGGATTCGGCCCTCCGGCGCGATGATGAGCGAATGCTCGCTGACGGCGACGTCGCCCCTGACGTGGCCGGCAACCGTCATGTCCTCCGAGCTCGTCAGATCGCCCTCGATGACGAGGGAGGCACCGATCCAGGCCGCTACGCGTCGCTCCTCAGGCACCGGACTCCAATCCTCTCTGGCCGCATGGCCGGCCACGTTCACGCCACTCCCGCGTTGCCGCCGAAGCGGTACGCGGGTCGGGTCGAAGGCACGCGCCGTCGGCCTGGGCGAGGCTGCCGGGACCAGGAGTCATGCTCGCTGGCGGCATGTACCTGCCGGGCAGAATAGGCCCGCGGCCGGAAGCAGAGCAAGGGTGGCGCGGATGAATGCCATCACCCCGTGCGGTTCCCAGCCGTGTGCTGTATCGAGGGCGAGGTGCAGTTCGTGATGGACTGATCGCGGCACGGCTGCGGATGCGGCGACGGCCCGCGCTTGCGGGCCGTCGCGTTCCCCCGTCGACGCCGGCAGCCGCTCAGGTGCCGAACGCGACCTTGAAGGCGTAGCCGGGCACCCGCGCCAGGTTGACCTCGGCACCCAACCGCAGCACCGACACGTGAACCGCGACGCCGGTCGTGACCTGCACGCCGAGCACGTTCTCGTCCTCGAGGTCCACCTTCGCGGTGCGTTCGTGCCCGCGCGACAGGTACCCGGACACGCCGACGTACGGCGCGAATACCGAGATGTCCTTGCTCACTACCAGGTCCAGCCCGTACACGCTCGCGGTCAGATCATCCGGGCCGAAGAGACGCGCGTAGCTCACCCGGCCCGCGGCGGCGACCCCGCGCGTGGTGTCGTTGAGCAGGGCGTACTGCACCTGCGCGCCCGCGATCCCGTAGTTCGACTTCGGGTTCTTCGTGAAGTAGGCGCCCACGTCCATACGGTCCGTCGCGCCCACCCGCAGCATGAGTCCCGGGACCATCAGGGCGTCACCCTCGAAGAGCCAGTGCGTCGAGTCGGGGTGCGAGAACGTGTCGTTCCACGCCGCATCCGCATCGTCGATCCGGGTGGCCGAGCTCAGAAGCGCGAGCTCGATCCGGCGCGCGCCCAGCGGCCGCGCGGACGCGAGCGGACGGAAGTAGGCGACGAGCCCGACCTCGCTCACGAACTGGCGCCAGGCCTCCTGCGTGAGCGAGGGATCAATCACAAATGCGCAGTCCTCCCACCGATCGTTGGTGTGCAGGTGCTGCGCGGCCAGCGGGGAGCCGCCCGCGGCGAGGAGCGCGGCGGCAAGCAGCAAACGGAACGGGATCTTCACGGGAGCACCTCCTCGGTCGATTTACAACCGGAAGGTGGCAAACGCCGGCCGGAAGTTCTTGACGTTCAGCGGCGGATTCTGGGCATTTCGCGCCAACCGCGGGCGGTGGGTCCGCCGCGGCACCCGGGACCTCGCGGCGGGCCGCGCGCCCCGGAACCAGCCGGCGAGCAGTCCCACGGCGACGAGCGCGACCGCGAGGCGCGTCCAGGCCAGATCGGCGAGCGCCTGTCTCCAGGTCAGAATTCGAGTCGCGCGTTCCGCAGCAGGCGTCTGAACCGCGGGTCGGCCCGCAGCGGGTCCAGCCGCGGATCAGCGCGCATGTATCCGATGAAGACTGCTTGCTCGGCGTACGCACGATCGAGCCAGCGCAATGCCTCGTCCGGGTCGCCCAGCGCAACGTGGATCACGGCGACCTCGTACGCCGATACGTAGTGTGTTTGCGACGCCTCGGCGAGCCGCGCGAGCGTCGCGCGCGCGTCGTCTTCCCTGCCCGCACGCGCATATGCGTAGCCGACTGCCGCCACGTACAACAGGCTCGCGGAATCGATCGCCGCCGCGCGTTGCGCCTCGGCTAATCCCTCGCTCGAGCGGCCGGCCTCGAGATACGCCCAGCTGAAATGCCAGTGGGCGGGTGCGAAACCGTCGTCGAACTGCACGACCTTGCCGTAGGCGGCGATCGCGTCGTCGTACCGCCGCGCGAAATAGTAGCGCAATCCCTGCCACGTCTGGATGATCGGAGCAAGTGGATCCAGCATGAGAGCCGTGTCGGCTTGCGCCAGCGCTTCCTCGTGCCGCCCCATCGCCGAAAGAAAGCCGCCGTACCAGTGGTGCGCCGTCGCATTTGTCGGCTCGAGCTGGATGGCGCGCTGGTACTCGCGCTCGGCTGCGGCCCAGTCGTGATCATACTCCAGGTGGATATGGGCAAGCGATGCATGCGCCGCCGCCAGTGTGCTGTCGAACTCCAGAGCGCGCAGGGCGGCGTGCTCCGCCTTCGGGAAGGCCTCGCGCGGAGCCAGATGCGCGTACCAGCCGCGCGAGATCCACACATCAGCGATGCCCGCCCACGCCAGGGCATAGCCCGGATCGAGATTCACGGCCTGCTCGTAGTATTCGAGCGCACGCTGGCGGCCCGCCTCGGTGCGCTCCTGCCAGAAGTAACGTCCCTTGAGGTACAGCATGTATGCCTCGCGGCTGTCCGCCGGCCTGGCGCTGATGCGACTGCGCTCGGCCTCGCTCAATTCGATTCCCAACCTCTCGATGACGGCCGCCGCGATGTCGGACTGTACTTCGAAGATGTCATCAATCATGTCGCCCGCGTCGTTCAGTCGTCGGTCGTACGACCTGGACCAGAGGCTGTAGCCATGCGCCGCGTCGATCAGCTGGACCTTGATGCGCATGCGATCGCGATCGCGCAGGACGCTGCCCTCCAGCACCGTCGCCACGTTCAGCTCGCGCGCTATGTCGTTCATCCGCATGTCGCGGTCGCGAAATGCGAACGAAGACGTCCTGGCCGCCACGCGCAATGATCTGACCTGGCTCAACGCGCTGATCAGCTCGTCGGCCAGGCCATCGCTGAAGAACTGGTTGTCCCGAGTGGCACTGAGATCCGCGAAGGGCAGTACCGCAATCGAGCGGTCGGCCGGGTCAGCGGTGCGGCCGCCGAAGGTGCGCAGCAGCGCTCCCATCAGAAGCGCGACTGCCACCACCGCGACTGCCGCGATCGCGGTGCGCGCCCCGATCCACGCCGGCCGCCGCGCTTGCGGCGGGACGGCCGCGACCGACTCGGTGCGCTTCACGCCGTCGGGCGTCAGCTCGAACGCCCAGGCGAGCACGAGCGCGATCGGGAAGCCGAGCAGCGCGAGCACGAGTACCAGCGTGACCGTCCAGTCGGGGAGCTGCAGGCGCGGCGCGACCAGGTCGGCGGTCTGCAGGACCGCGAACGCGACGGCGCCGTAGACGATCGCGACGCGCACGACGCGGCGTCGCTTCAACTCGGCGAGAAAGCTCATGGACACGCCTGGCCTGGGTGATGGTCCGGGGCGTGAGGACCGGAAGGTCAGGATAGCCGCACGGGAGGCCCGCCAGCAAGCATGGTGGGGTCACGCGCGTCAGTGCACCTCGGGCGGCGCGCGCGTGAGCGCCTGAAAGCGCGGGTCATGCGGCACCAGCACCAGCACTACTGCGTCAATTGCCGGAATCGCGGATCGGCGCGGAGCGGCCCCCACAACGGGTCGACGCGCAGCAGCGCGGCGGTGTATGGTCCCGGCTCGTTCACCAGGTGCGCGAGCTGCGCGAGCGCTTTCGCCGGCTCGCCCGTCATGAGATAGATCTCGGCGAGGTCGCTGCGGCGGCTGGGCCCGGTGAGCGCATCACCGACGCGCAGCACCGAGCTCAGCCCCAGCTCCCCGAACCGGATCGCATCGGCCTTGCGGCCGAGTCCGGCATAGGCGACCCCGAGTGCGGAATGCAGGCTGCCCTGATACGCCCAGATCGCGTCGGGCGGCAGCTCCGGCACCTGGGCCTCGAGCAGGGCGCGCGCGGAATCGAAGTGTGCGCGGGCCGCCGGCTCGTCGCCGAGCACGCGCAGCATCCGCCCCTTCTGCAGAAAGTACGCGGTGGGCGTCAGCGCCTGCGGCCGCCAGCTGACGGCGCGCCCGACCCGATCGTCCGCGATGTCGGAGGTGGTCGAGGCGAGTCGCGGGCCCAAGCGATACGCCAGCACGCGGCTCAGCTCGGGCCAGCTGAAGACGACGCGGGCCGGCTCGACGCGCCGCCCGGCCCGTTCCACGATCGCCGCGGCGCGCGCGGTGTCGCCGGACTCGAGCAGCGCGAGCAGCGCCAGGTGCAGGTACGGTGCGGCGTAGCCCGGATCGAGCGAGACGGCCAGCTCGGAGTAGCGCTCGCTCTCTTCGAAGCGGCCCATCAGGCCGGCCGTGAGGCTGATGCTCGCCCAGGTGCTCTCGGCATCGCGCGGGTCGCGCTCGAAGCCGCGTCGAAAATAGTCGAGCGCCTCCTCCCAGCGTCCCATGCGGCGGAGCACCCAGCCGGTGACCTTGAGCACTTCCGGGTTCGTCGGCGCGAGCGTTTCGGCCTGGCGCAGGGCAGCCAGCGCCGCGTCGTAGTCGCGCTCGCCGTAGTAGTGGTAGTAGCCGCGCGCGAGCTGCGCGAGCATGCTGTTCGGTGCAAGCGCCTCGGCGCGGCTCGCCGCCACCGCCGCCCCAGCGAGCTCCCCCACGTGACCGAACTCCCAGGAGAGCGTGGAGCGCGCGATCGACAGCCAGGCCCACGCCTCCGCGAAGTCCGGGTCGATGCCGACCGCCGCATCGAAGGCGGCCACCGCCTGCTGCACGTCGGTCGGCACGAGCGTGCGCCGGAAGTAGGCGGCGCCGCGCTGATACTGGTCGTAGGCCTCCAGGCTCTCGGTCGGCCGCGCTGCCGCCAGGTCGGCCCGCTCGGCCGGCGTCAGCTGCGCGCGCATGGCCGCTGCGATCGCTTCCGCGATCTCGGTCTGGATCCCGAAGATGTTGGCCACCGTGAGCGTGCGGTTGTACGTCTCCGCCCAGACGTGCTCATCGGTGCGCGCATCGATCAGCTGCACGTTGATGCGCACCGCCTCGCCGGCGCGCTGTACGCCACCCTCGAGCACGTGACTGACACCCAGCTCGCGCGCGATCTCGCGCACGTTCTTCGTCGTGTTGCGATACTCCTGCACCGACGTGCGCGAGATCACGCGCAGCGCACCGATCTTCGAGAGCTGCGTCAGCAGGTCGTCGTGCACACCCTCGACGAACGGTTCCGTCGCCTCGGTGCGCGCCAGGTTGGAGAACGGCAGCACCGCGATCGATGGGCCATCCGCCGCCGTCCCGGCGGGTTTCGCGTCCTGCCAGTCGCGCAGGGTCAGCCAGCTGCCCACCAGCAGCACCAGACCGGCCGCGAGCGCGAGCAGACCCGCACCCCAGCGCTGGCGGCGCGGCAGGGCCACGATGCCCGCCAGCTCATCCGCGTGCGCCGGCTCGGTACGGCGCACGCCTTCCGGCGTCACTTCGAACGCCCACGCCAGCACGATCGCGATCGGGAAGCCGGCAAGCAGGAGCAGGGCGAGGAATCGGTACGTCCACTCGGGGAGCAACAGCGCGGGCACGAGCAGGTCGGCGCCCTGCAGCACGGCGAAGCCGACGATGCCGTAGACGGTGATGACGCGGAATACGCGACGTCGCTTCAGCTCGGCGAAGAACGCCTGCCATCCCGGCGGTCGCGGCGCATTCATCGGGAGGGCCGCTTCAGCTGGGCGAAGGATCCCGCCATCGGGCTAACTGCCATCATTGAAACGGGTTCGGGAAGCGGCCGCCGGTGTGAGCCCCAAGGATAGGCGCCGAACGGGCGCGGGAGCAAGCCTCCTCGGGGCTTTCAGACAGCCCGATCAAGGTGCGGCCGGCGGGCTCGACGTGCGCGAGATCGATGAACTCGAACACGCGGCCCAGGACCGGCGACGCACGCAGCTGGATCCACGAATTGACACACAGTTGACAGCGGAACGACGCCACGCGGGCACACTCCTGTCGTGAGCCGAACCCACTCCGAGGAGGTGTGCCATGCCGCGCAAAACCGGTTTCCTGCTCGTCGCCATGACCCTGGCCGCATGCAGCAAGGACACGGCGGGGCCGGAGAACGGGGGCCTCACCGGAAACTGGGTACTGGAGGCGTGGGTATGGACGCACGCCCAGAACCCCGCGCTCACGGTCGACTGGGTCCAGACCCGGTCGCTGACCGGCACGCTCGACATCGAGGGCGATGGCAGTTTCACGTCCACGCCCATGCTGCCGCTGGGCGTGGGCTCCGACTATGGCGAGCTGACCATCGACGGCGACAGCATCTACTGGAACGGCAGGAATGACGAGGAGTGGGTCCGGTTCACCCTGGGCGGCAACCGCCTGACCCTGTACTGGCCGGAGTGGGAAATCGTCGATATGGACCAGGACGGCGAGCCGGAGGACGCGTGGCTCAGGGTGCGGTTCCGCCGGCAGTGAATTGTCCGTGCTCAGAGCTCCACGCGCGCGCCGAGCTGCAGCCGACGCGTGCCGAACACGCCCACCGGCTCGCCGAAGTTCGCGATGTCCCGGCCGCTCTCGGTCCGCTGCCGGCCCTGGAAGCTGGAGTAGTTCTCGCTGTTCAGGACGTTGAACGCCTCGGCGAGGAGCGTCGCGCGCATGTCCTGCGGCATGCGGAACGTGCGGGCGAGTCGCACGTCGAGCACGCGGTACCAGTTGCTCCAGGTCTGTTCCGGGACCCGGTAGCGGCGTCCATCGAGCCAGTCATCGAACAGGAAGTCGTTGGCGTTGAGGTCCTGCCCGACGAAGGCCCGGTACGGTCGCGGGCTGGCCACGGTCGCGATCATCGACAAGGCACCGCCGAGCGGAAGCGGGAGCATACCCGAGAGCACGAACCGGTGCCGCTCATCGCCACTGGTGCGCTGCAGCACGTAGAACTGCTCCGCCGCGTCGACGGGCACGCTCTGGTTGGCGACGTCCCACTCGGCCTCGGCGAAGCCGAGCGTGTAGGCGAGTCCCAGGCGCAGGTCGGGACCCGGCTCGAACGTGAGCTGCCCGAGCAGGGCGCGGTAGCGGGCGCGCGCGAAGTCGTCCCAGACGACGATGTCGCCATAGTTTTCGGTGAGCGCGCGGCGGGCTGGTGTCACCGATCGGTCCAGCCAGTTCAGGTTCACTTCCGCGAACAGGTTGCGCACGTCCTGGTGCACGTAGTCCAGGTTGAGCACCAGCGCCGGTGTGATGCGCCGGCCGAAGCCGACGGACCACTGGCGGTTCTCCGGCACTTCCATGTCGTTCGCGAGCAGCGTGACCGCGGGGAGGCTCTGCGCGCCGGAGGCGACGCGCTCCCTGAGCACCGCGGGATCGACCGTGCCCGGAGCGGCGAAGATGTACGTACGCCATCTCGCCGCCTGCTGCTCCTGGAAGGGGATGAACCCGGGGACGCGATCGTAGACGATACCGAGACCGCCGCGCACGGTGGTGCTGGCGTCGCCGAACACGTCCCAGGAGAAGGAGAAGCGGGGCGAGACGTTGTCGAGATCGTTGCGTCGATCGTCGCCGCGGTTCAGGTAGCGCTGCAGCTCGGGAATGGCGGCGAGCTCGGGCTCGGCAGCCCAGGGCACGGCGAAGTCGTTGTTGAGGAGCCCGATGTCGGCGTCGTGCCGCAGGCCCAGGCCGAGCGTGAGCGTCGGGACCGGCCGCCACTCGTGGTGGAGGTACACCCCCGTGACCACGCCCGACATCGCCATGCGCGCGTCGGCGGTGCCCGGCCGGGTCGTACCCACGCTGATCCTGGCCTCGATCGGCAGCGTGGCCGTATCGGCCGTGAACCGGAACCGCCCGCTGCCGAAGAACGGCGCGAAGTTCTCGAGGCGCACGCTCGCGAGCTCGACGCCCGCACGAGTGACGTGGCTGCCCGAGCGCGCGTCGAACGCATGGGTGAGCCGGTTCACCACGCGGATGTGGCGCTCGTCGATCTCGAATTGCGTGGCCGGCGCACCGAGATCGAGGCCGGGGTAACTGAACACCGGGCGCGCGACGAGCGCGCGCGCGGAGTTGTTCCAGCCGACGTACTGGATGCTGACCTCGTTCGCCAGCGCGGCGCTCGGCAGCCAGCGGTGCGTGAGGCCCAGCGTGCGGACGGTGTGCCGGTCGCGGACCGCACTCTCGTAGGCGGCGCGCCCACCGAACCGGCCGACACTGGCCAGGTGGCGCGTCGAGCCGGTGAAGTCGATGGTGTGCTTCGGGTTCGGGGTGTGGGTCAGGCGCAGCAGTCCCATGTGGTTGCGGCGTGGCGCCGGGAACACGCCCGCGTGCTCGTCCCAGGTGCCCGGCTCGCCCGCCGGCACGACGGCGATGAAGTTGTGCGCGTTCGACAGCTCGTACGTCCCGGCGTAGAAGAGGCGGTCGCGGAGGATCGGGCCGCGCACGGACAGCCCGGCCTGCTGCCGCTCGAAGTCGGCATCGATGAAGTTCGGCACGGCGCGCAGGAAGTCGTTCGCCGCCGACAGGTCGCGGTGCTGCAGAAAGCCGAACGCGGTGGCCTCGGTGCGGTTCGTGCCGCGGTGCGTCACCGCGTCGATGGCATACGCGGCCGAGCGCGCGTAAGCCGGGTCGTAGGGCTGGAGGTGGACACGGAACTCCCGGATCGCGTCGGCCGAGAACGGGGAGCCATCCTGCGGGAAGCCGATGATGCCGCCATCGTAGAGGTTCTTGAGCTCCACACCATCGAGGTACAGGTTCAGGAACCGCTCGCCGCGCAGCGCGCCGGCCGAGGGGATGGCGTGTCCGCCGGCCGGCTGATAGGAGCGGATGCCGGGAGCGAGCGCGGCCAGGTCCATGGCGTTGCGGGTGCCCAGCGGCAGATTGCGGATCTCCCGCTCGAGCACGGGCGCGGAGACCGACAGCCGCTGGATCTCCGCGGTCGCGGCGCGGACCGCATGCACCTCGATGCGGGGCAGCTCGAAGGTTGCGGCGTGCAGCTCGAAGCGGAGCCAGGGCCGCTGCCCGACGCCGAGCTCCACCTGTTGCTCCCCCGGGTGGAAGCCGGTCGCGCTCGCACTTACGTGATAGGTGCCGGGCCCCAGCGCGAGCACCCGGAACTCGCCATCGGCACGCGTGAGCGCGTGGCGCACGGCCCCGGTCGCAGGCTCCGTGACCGTGACGCGCGCAGCGTGAATGGGAGCACCGTCCACCGTGACGACCGCTCCCTCCAGCGTCATGGTCACCTGCGCGCGAACGGCGCCGGGCGTCGCGGCGAGCGGGACGAGCAGCAGCGTCAGCGTGGCGGCGCGCCACCGCCTGCCAGCGCGCCTGACGGGATTCACTGGCGGGTCATGCGACGCGCGATCGCGAAGTACGCGAGCAGCCCGCCCGCGCTGAAGAGCAGCACGATCCCGATGGCGAGCGGCACGTGCGCCTGGTAGTCGATCTGGTCCACGACCACGAGCGCCGCGCCCAGCGCCGCCAGCACGAGTCCCCACTGCAGGGCGGAGTGCTGGCCGCTGTCCTGCCGGAAGTTCATCGCCTGGATCAGCTCGGCCGATGCCCCGGAGTCGATCAGCCGCCGGCGCGTGCGCGCCTCCGAGATGATCCGGGTCATTCCCACCATGATGACAGCGATCATGGCGAACAGCGCGATGGGTACGAGCTCCTCCATGGGGGATCTCCCTGGGCTGGGGGATGGAGTCGCGGCATGGAACCCCGCAAGATAGGCTCGCGGCCTCCGCCGGCACCACGGTCTGCAGGGAGGCCGCGCGCGGTGTGGCGATGGGCCTGGTTTCAGCCGGAGTGGAAGATCAGGCAGTCCTCAATGCCCGCTCAGTATGGCGCGACAGCGACATCGGTGCGCGCGAAATCTTCACCGACGAAGAGGAGCGGGTCGCCCGAAACGACGGAGAGCGCGTAAGCGAAGCAGTCACCGAAGTTCAGTCCCGCAGGGTGGCGCCCCTTGCCGAACTCCCGCCACGCGGCACGCGCCGCTTCGGCGTGCTCCTGGTTCACGGGCTCGATGTAAGCGCCCAGCCGGTGAAGCAGCACGTCCAGCTCGCGCCCGCCGGATTCGCCCCGCCGGGCCTCCAGGACGATGCCGGCTTCCACCAGCGTCGCCGCAGAAATCTGCACGCGCTCCGCTGACGCGAGCGCAACGCCGATCCGGTCCGCCAGCGACTCGCCCTCGAGGAAAGCGATGATTGCCGACGTGTCGACGACCACTACCCGCCCCCCGGCAGGCCGCGCTCGTCATACGCGAGGATCTCCTCGGCGGACCGGTCGTCCTCCAGCGGCAACGCCCGATAACGCTCCCGGATGCGCGTGATCTGCTGAAGCGTGCGCTGCCGACCGCGCTGCTCCCGCTGGCGTGCGAGACGCTCGCGGATGGCGGCCACGACGGCGTCGGTAATGCTCTCGCCCGTGAGCTCGGCCAGCTCGCGGACGAGCCGGTCGGCTTCAGGATTCTTGATGTTGATCGCCATGATTCTTCCTTTCTTCCATATTAGGAAGAAGGATACCAACAGTCAACACCCCGCGGCCGCCGGCGTCTCGCCGCAGCACGCCCTCCGACTTCTTGCTCGCCGAGCTCCTCGATCAGCGCCGATCTGGCCCGGCCCGGCTTCTCGGCGCGGCCGGTGCGCACGCCATGGACTGGCTGGGCGGCTCGCTCGAGGACATCGGGGAGGCGAGTGAGCTCGGGCGCTGGTACGCGGGGATCTCGGGGGGTGCGCATCTCGGGGGTGCGCGCGGGCAGCTTCGAGGCGGTCGCGCGGGTTCCGGACGCGGGGCCGATCGCGGACAAGGAGCTGGCGGTGGTCCTGCCGACGCATGGCCAGCGCGAGCTGCGGGTGCGGCTCGACTTCCTGGCGGACTCGTGGCGCATCGACCAGGTCGCGCTGTCCCTGGAGGTTTCCCGGCCGATGGAGCGGTTGGTCCCGGTCGCGGTCGTGAGCACGACGAGCGGCGTCGCCGACACGGCTGCCCGGTCGCGGCTCGGCGAGCCGGACGAGCGCTACCTGATCACGCTGCCCGGTGAGGCGCTGCGCATCGGATTCGAGGTGGGTGGCGGGCAGGAGGAGGGGACGTCGTACAGCTACCTGCTGGCGTCGCAGGGATACTACACCGAGTGGGTGCGTCGCGACTGGGTGCGCGCTTCCGCGAACACACAGGCGTTCACGCCCGGTGATGCGGCCCTGGATGCGGCGTACGCGCGCTGGCGCACCGTGCGCAGCGACTTCGAAACGCAGTTCTACGCGCGGCGTGTGCCCGTGGGGAGGTCGTGATGCGCGCACTCCTGGTGTGCTCGATGGCGGGGGTCATCGGCGTCGCAGCCTGCGCGCTCGGCCGCAAGGTCGACGCGCACGAGGTGGCCCGCGCGCCCGCGGGAATCGAGATCACGGTGCGGGCTGCGAAGAGCGGCGAGGTGAAAGGCGAGCTGCTGGCGGCGGACGACTCATCACTGTTCGTGATGGTGCCGCCGGGCCGCGTCGCGGAGGTTCGCTACCGGGACGTGCGGTGGATCGAGCTGCGCAAGTACCGGTCGTTCGACACGCGCGGCCAGGTGCCGCGCCCCGCCGAACGGCGCCGCTGGAGTGCGGTCGCGCGCTTTCCGCAGGGGCTCTCCGACGAGCTGCTCGCGCGCCTGCTCGCGCAGAGCGGTCAGCCGGCCGTGGAGATCCTGCAATGATGCGCGCGCGCGCATGGCTGCTGCTCGGCGCGGTGCTCCATGCCATGCCCGCCGCAGCCCAGGATCCCGGGGCGGTGTCATCCGACAGCGTCGCGCAGTTCCTGGACGCCGCACGCCGCGCCGCGGAGAAGTACCGGGAGCGCGCGGTGGCGGTGCGCGAGGGCTTCCGGCGTGTCGGGCCGGATTTCCCGGGCATGGGTGAGCACTGGATCCAGCCAGGGCGCCTGGTGAGTGCCCGCTTCCGCGTGGAAGCACCCGCGGTCCTGACGTACGCCGTGATCGGCGGCGAGCCGTCGCTGACACGCGCTGCCGCTCTCCGCGCGCGAGTCGCCGCCGGAGTTCCCGGTCCCGGGCAGCTGGCACGACCATGCGGCGAGCGTGGACGAGGAATCGCTGCTCATCGCACCGCTCGCGCACGCACACGGGCACGCTGCTCCGGGTGACGCGGCGCGTTCGGCGCGGCTGTCGATGCTGCACGTGTGGCTGTGGAGCCCGAACCCGGACGGCATTTTCGCGCAGGAGAACTGGGCTGCCCTATCACCGGCTCGGACTCGCGGTGCCGGCGGTCGTCGACCCGAACGCGGCCCGCGCCCTGTCGTTCCTGTCCGGGGGCACCGAGTACTACCAGGCGCTGCTGCGTGCCGCCGCCGCGCTCGATGCCGCGGAGGAGCGCGCAGTCTCGCGGACCACCGCTCGTTTCCGCGAGGAGCTGGAGCGGTGGGTGGCAGCCCAGCCGGCCGGCTGGAGTGCGAGCGAGCATGCGACGCACGCGCTGCGCGACCGGTGGGCGGGGCTCTGGGCGGAGCTCGAGGGAGTGGTACGCGCGGACACGTGGGACCGGCTGGCGAAATTCGCACCCGCGCACTCGACTGAAGCTGCGCCGGCGGCGGTGTCGCCGGTGGACCGTGCTGCCGCTCCTCCCCGGCACTCGCGGCGCGCTACTCCTCGCGCGCAGCCATGATCATGTGGCCGGGCGTTGGCCCGCAGCGTCCACCCCGGGGACTGGACGCGTGAACGTTCGGCGGCCATGCTCTGTCTCAGCTGGTGAAGATCGAGTCCCCGGAGCTCATCATGATGCGACGTCTCTCCCTCCTCCTGCTGCTACTCGCGCTCCCGCCCCGGTCCGCTGCCGGCCAGACGCCCGCGAGTGACCTCTTCCAGGAAGTCCAGCGCAGGCGCGAGGTGGCCGAGCGCATGTGGCTCGAGAGCCGCGACCCGCGCGCGTTCGACACGCTCCAGGCCGCGCTCGCGAGCCTGCGCACGCGCACGGCGACGCAGCTCGCGCACGGCCTGCCGCAGCTGGCCAGCCGCACCGCGAACACCTGGTACGACGTGCTGCTCTACCGCGCGCAGGCCGGCGATACGGCCGCGGCCCTGGCGGCGTTGCGCGAGCTGGCGGCCGCCGGCGGCGGCTCGGCATACCTGGAGTTCATGCGGCAGGACTCGACGCTCGCGCCACTGCTCGCGCTCCCGGACTTCGCCCGCATCGCGGGCGGGCTGCGCAACCAGCGGCGCATGTGGCGCGACTCGGCGTTCGTGACGCCCTACCGCGACACGCTCCCTGAGCACGAGCGCATCGCGGGCCTCTCGCTGCTCTGGGCGGAGATCCGCTACGGCTACCCGGACTTCGTGCTCTCCGCGCCCGAGCTGAACTGGGACTCGCTCTACATCGCCACCATTCCGAAGGTGCAGGCGGCACAGTCCTCATTCGACTACTACCGCGTGCTCCAGGATTTCGTCGCCCGGCTCGGCGACTCGCACACGAACGCCTACATGTCGAGCACGATCTACCAGCGCTGGGGAGCGCGTCCGCCGCTCGCCACTCGGCTCATCGATGGACGCGTGCTGGTGACCGACGTGCGCAGTTCCTCCCTGGCTGCGCTGGGGGTTCGCGCGGGCCAGGAAGTGGTGGCGGTGGACGGCGTGCCGGTGCAGGAGTATGCGGCGGAGCGCGTGCGGCCGTACGTGAGCGCGAGCACGCCGCAGGATGCGGATGTCCGTACCTACAGCTACGACCTGCTGCGCGGCTGGGAGCAGGACTCGGTCTCGCTGACGCTGCGGGACGCGCGGGGACGCACGGACAGCCTGCGGCTCGCGCGCAGCGGTTACGACGACGTCGCCTCGATCCCGATGGTGCGCGACAGCGTGCTGCCCGGCAACATCGGGTATCTGCGGATCGACACGTTCGGCGCGGACACGGTAGTCCCGCTCATGCGTGCGGCGATGGCGCGGCTGGCGGACACGGACGGGCTGATCGTGGACGTGCGCTACAACGGGGGCGGCAGCACGAACATCGGCTACGCGCTGCTGCGGGTGCTCGCGGAGCGGCCGTTCCCCAGCTCCGGGCAGCGCACCCGCTACTACTCGGCGTTGAGCCGCGCGCGCGGGTCCGAGCCGCTGTTCGTGCAGTTCCCGATCGATTCGATCCGCCCCGACACCATCCATCCGCACTACGGGAAGCCAGTGGCGATGCTGATCGGGCCGATGACGTTCTCAGCGGCGGAGGACTTCGCGGTCGCCTTCGACAACATGGAGCGCGGGCCGATGATCGGCGAACCGACCGGCGGCAACACCGGCCAGCCGCTCTTCTTCCCGCTCCCCGGCGGCGGCGCCGCGCGCGTGCGCACCAAGCACGACCTCTACCCCGAAGGGCGCGAGTTCCTGTTCGTGGGCGTCCAGCCGGACATCCTGGTACGCCCCAGGGCGGAAGGAATCCGCGCGGGCCGCGACGAGGTGCTGGAGGCGGCACTCGGATACCTGCGCGAAAACCGCTGAAGCGCCGGGCGGGACCGCGGCCTGGGGCTCCGCCGCCGGCGCCGCGGCGCCTGCCGACGGCGGCCGCTCCGCGCCGGCGGCCCGGCGCGACTGCGGGGGTATTGCATGCGGACCGACGCGGGCGCATGCTGGCGGAGCAGCTGCTTTCGTCGGCCTCCCCCGACCGCGGACTCCCTTGGCCGCTCCCCTGCTCGCGCTCACCCTCGGCCTCGGGCTCCAGGCCATCCCGCCCGCGGCCGTCACGGGCGTGATCCGGGACGGCGATACCGGCGAGCCGGTGGCCGACGCCGAGCTCGTGCTCGACGACCTGCAGTGGCGCACGCTCACCGACCGGGACGGTCGCTACACCTTCGCCGGCGTCCCGCCCGGTCCGCAGCACCTCACCGTGGTGCGACTCGGCTACCGCGCGCGCACGCTGCACCTGTTGGTGCCGCGCGACGGGCGGCTGGAGATCGACGTCGTGCTGCGCGCCAGCCCGATTGCCCTGGGGGCGCTGCTCGCGCGACCGGCGCCGGCGGTGCGCGGCTTCGATGGCGCCGCGGGAGCCCCCTACGCGGAGCGCAGCATCTCGAGCGCGGCGCTGCGAAATCATCCGACCCTCGCGCAGCCGGACGTGCTGCGCGCGCTCGCCGGCGGCGAAGTCGTGGTGGATCCCGAGTCGGCGGCGGGCGTGCACATCCGTGGGGGCGGCACCGACCAGACGGGTTACCTGCTGGACGGCATCCCGGTGCTGAACCCGCATCACGCCACCGGGCTGTTCAGCGCCTGGAATCCCGATGCGCTCGCGGGCGTGCAGATCGCCGCGGCGGCGCCCTCACCGGCGCACCCGGAGGCGCTGTCCGGAGTGATCGCGGCGAGCACGCGCGACCCCAGGTCGCATCACTCGGTGCACGGCACGCTCAGCACGGCCGAGGCGCGCGTCACCGTGGACGGACCGCTCGGGCTGCCGGGCGCAGGTTACCTGGCGAGCTGGCGACACGGCTTCGCGGGCATGTTCGTACCCAAGGACGAGAGCTCGTACCTGACCGGCTCGACCGGAGACCGCCTGCTCAAGCTGCAGGCGCGCGTGCTGGGCGGCACGTTGCGCACGCTTTTCTACGACACCGATGACCGCATCGGCGCGGCCGCGGCCGTCGCGGAGAGCGCCCCGCCGGATGCGCCGGACGGGCACCGATTCGCCTGGCGCAGCCGCTCGCTGGGCATGCGCTGGGACCGCGAGGGGAGCGCCTGGACGACGCGAACGAGCGCATGGCTGGTGCGCGGCGATGCGTCGGCACGCTGGCAGGCCGACGACCCGGCGAGCGTGGAGTCCGCGCAGCGCGAGGCGGGCGCCCAGGTCGTGGTCGAACGGCGCGGCTCGCAGGCCGGCACAGTGCTCGGCGTGCGGCTGCGCCGGCTGGAGACGGAGTACGGCCTGGAAGCCGCGGAGGCTCCCTGGCAGAGCGAGGGCGCGGCCACGCTCGCGAGCGCCTTCGCGGCGCACGAGGTCGCGCTCGGCGCGTTTGTGCACGCCTGGGCGGGTCTGGCCGCGACGCGGGCGCGCGGCGCGACGCAGCTCACGCCGCGCGCCCGGCTCACGTGGCAGCCGCACGCACGCTGGACCTGGACGGCGGCATACAGCCGCAGCCACCAGTACACCCAGTCGCTGCGCAACCCGGAATCGGTGGTCGGCAACATCTTCCCCGCGGAGCTGTTCGCGGTGGCGGGCGCGGGCGGCGTGCCGCTGCCGCGCAGCGACCAGGGCGTGCTCGCCGCCGAATGGCGCGCGACCGCGGGCGTGCGCCTGGGAGTGCAGGCGTTCACCCGCGCCATGGAGCACCTGCTGCTGGTCGCGCCCGCGTCGGTGGAGCCGTTTGCAGCCGGCTCGTTCGCGACCGGCTCGGCGCGCGCGCGCGGGACATCGCTGGAGCTGGTCGCGCGCGGCGCGCGCTACGCCATAGTGGCAAGCTACGGCTGGCAGCGCGTGCGCGTGCGCCATGATGCCGGCGAGTACGAGCCTCGCCACGGCAGCACCCATTTGCTCGAGGCGGGCGGGCTCTTCTTCCCCACCGCGACCTCGGCGCTGCGTCTCGGCGTGAGCGCGGCTGGCGGCCGCCGGAGCACGGCGGTGGGCGGCCCGTTCGAGTGGGAGGCCTGCAACCTGCTCGACCAGGGCTGCGAGTTCGCGGGCGCGCCGCGGCTGGTCGGGCCGCTGGGCGGCAGCATGCTGCCGCGCTACCTGCGCCTGGACGCGGGCGCGCGCAAGCACTGGCACCTGCACCTGGGGAGCCGCGACGTGCTGCTCGCCGCCTTCGGCACCGTCACCAACGTACTCGGGCACAGCAACGTGCTCGGCTACATCGTGGACCCGGAGACCGGGGAGCGCGAGCCCATCGAGATGACTCCGCGCTCGCCGCTGGTGGTCGGAGTGGACGTGCGGCTCTGAGCGCGGCTGTCACAAACGTACGGCTGCGCGGCTCTACATCAGGACAGGTGGCAAGGGTCTCATGCATGGACCCCGGCCGGGCACCCGGGAGCACCGGAGCTTGAGCGAGATACGGCCGACGTTCCGCGCGCTGTTCACGGACGTCTTCGAGACGCACTTCGCGCGCATCTTCCGCTACCTGGACCGCATGACGGGCGACCCCGACCTAGCGGCGGACCTGGCGCAGGAGACGTTCGTGCGACTGTACCGGCGGGGCAGCTTCCCCGATTCGACGGAGGCATGGCTGATCAGCGTCGCCACCAACCTGCTGCGCAACGCGCGCTCCACGGCCGCGCGCCGGCGCACGCTGCTGGCCGGCGCCCAGCCCGGCATTGCTCAGGGCGCGCCGCCGCGCTCCCCGGAGACCGGGCCGGAGTCGGAGTGCACGCGCCGGCAGGTGCGCGCCGCGCTCGACCGACTCCCGGAGCGGGAGCGCAGCCTGCTGCTGCTGCGCGCCGAGGGCTACAGCTACGCCGAGCTCGCCCGCGCCCTGGGGCTGCACGAGGCCAGCGTCGGCACGCTGCTCGCCCGCGCACGGCGCACGTTCGAGGAACAGCTTCCGCGAGGCCGTCAATGAGCACTGAGCGCGACCGCGACGACGCGCAGCTCGCCGAGCTGCTCCGCCATCTCGATCACCCGCTGCCGCCCATCACCGCGGAGGACATCGCGGCGCGCGCGCAGCCCCGGGAAAGACCGTGGCTGCGCATTGCCGCCGGGATCGCGCTGGCGATCGCGCTGGGCAGCGTCGCATACGCGCTGCCCGGCTCGCCGCTTCCGCGCTGGGTGGACACCGTCGGGCGAATGGCGGGGGGCACAGAGGCGACGTCCGCTCCCGCACCGTCCGCGCCGGCACCGGCGCCCGCGCCCGGCGGGCTCTCCTTCGACCCGAATGAACCGCTCGCCGTCGTGATCAGCGCAGCGCAGGCAGGCGCGACGCTGCACGTCTCCCTCCGCGAGGCCGACGCCATCGTGCTCGTGACCGCACCGGGCGTGGCCCGCTTCACCTCCGAGCCCGGGATGGTGCGCGTAGCCCCGCTCGCGGCCGGTGCGCTCGAGCTACACGTGCCGCGCACTGCGGTGCAGCTCGTTGTGAGCGTGGAGGGGCGGCAGGTTTTCCTGCTCGAGCACGGCGCTGTGGCCGCCACGGTGAGCGCCGACGCGAGCGGCCGATACGTGTTCCCCCTCGATCCGCGCTGACGCATCGCGAACGGTTCGGCGACGGTCGCGATCCGCACTGATCTCGCGAACGGAGTCAGCGAGCCGCGCGTACGCCGCTGAGGAACCACGCCTCCTGCTCCCAGGGCCGCAGGTGATAGGGCAGAGTCCGGTTCGCCACCTCCCACGGAATCAGTTGGAAGCCGAAGTCCACGTGACGATCCAGCCAGGCTCCCCCGCGAGCCCTGGTGGCAAGCCAGGCTTCCACCGGCTCGCTCAGCAGCATCGCGAAGTCGTACTGGAGAACGTGCACCCGCTCGTGAGCGAACGCCGCGGACCGCTCCGCATCGGGGGACGGGTCGTCGGGATTGCCGCGCAGCCAGATCACGCCGGCGGCCTGGGTGCCGGCCCAGTAGCCGTCGGCCCACCGAACGTGACTCTCGAACACGGGCGCGCCCGCCGACAGACTCGCGCCGAGCCGGAATTCCGTGTCGCTGCGGAGGGCGAAGTAGGTGGAGGCGAGGATGGTGGGCAGGTCGAGCGCAATCCACGTGGTACGCGCCGAGGCCGAACCGGGGCGCGGTCCGACATGCAGGCGAAGCGGTCCCAGCGGGAGCACGACCCGCTCGAGCACCGGCACGCCGTGCAGTGCGTTACGTACGATCGACGTGCCGACTGCGCCGATCTCCCGGCCGAGGAAGCCCGCGCCATCGAACCCCGCTGCCGCCACCCGGCGGCCGCCGTATGACAGCGCGCCCCCGAGCGCGCCGTCCCGGAACGCCGGCCAGAAGGCGTCCCCGCGCAGCGAGCGGACGATGCCGGCCGCCAGCCCGCCGACCGCCGCGTTGCCGGCGGCGAACCCCAGGTCGCCCGCCCAGTCGGGCGGAGACGCGGTCGCATCTGCCTCCTGGGCCACGGCGCACGGCGTCCCGGCCCCGAGCACAAGCACGGCGCACAGCGCGGCGGCGGCTCCGTCTCGGGATCGCTTCCGCGGAGCCCGGTCAGCGGTGAGGATGGCGATCAGCGCTGCTCAGTCGTCCGGGTTGTCGTCGTCGTAGTCGCCGCCCTCGATCTCGAGCGCCCGCCGGTTCGAGCTGTTGGAGATTTTCTCGTACTCGATCTCCACGACGTCGCCGATCGCCAGGTCGGCGAAACCGGTGAGCCCCTCGTACTCCGTCTCCGCCGTCACCTCGTACCTGTGCCCATCATCGGCCACCAGGTAGTCGGAGGCGGAGCCGAGCTCCGTGATCGTCACGCGCACCTCGTTCTCATCCTCGCCGAAGATCCCGAAGGCGTTGCACCCGGCAAGGCCGAAGACGAGCAGCAGGGCGGAAGCAATGCGCTTCATGTCAATACCTCGTGCTTCTGGGTGAGGGCATTCGCGTCGCCGCGGGTTCTCATGGGAAGGAGCCCGCGAAGTCGTCCTTTGTGACACAGGGCTCCAGAGACGGCCGCGGCATCCTCGCTGTTCCGGCGACGTCACAAATCCCGATGCCACCGGTTCCTCCTCCGGACCCCCTGCTCCTCACACCCCTTCCGGAGCTCAGCCATGCGAATCCGATCCAGCAACCCTCTGATCCTGACTGCACTCGTCGTTCCGCTGCTGGGAGCCTGCGATGCTCCGGCGTACGTGACGAGCCCGGCCTTTTCGGATGCCCCCTCATTCGATCGCTTCACGCTCGACCTGCCCGAGAATCCCGTTTTCATGAGCGCGGCCGAGGCCGCGGCCGATCCCAACCCGTGGTTCCCGCTCGTGCCCGGCGCCGAGTGGACGTACGAGGCCGAGACCGAGGACGGGCTGGAGACCACGGTCGACGTGGTGACCGGGGACACCGAGCTGATCGGCAGCATCGAGGCGACGGTCGTGCGCGACGAGGTGTACCTCGAGAACGACCTGATCGAGCTCACCTTCGACTGGTACGCGCAGGATACCGAGGGCAACGTCTGGTATCTGGGTGAGGCGTCGTGCGAGTGGGAGCCGGGTGACTTCTCGGGCGACGTGAGCGAGATCGAGGACGAAGGGGACTGCGAGGACGCGGGCGGCGACCCGGCCGGATCGTGGCAGGCCGGCCTCGATGGCGCCGAGGCAGGTATCATCATGTGGGCCGATCCGCTCGCCCACAAAGGCAAGGCGTACCGCCAGGAGTACTACAAGGACGAGGCCGAGGACATGGCGAAGGTCCTGCGCGGTGCCCTCGAGGTGACGGTTCCCGCGGGCGCCTTCACCGACTGCATCGAGACCATGGACTGGACGCCACTGGAGCCCGGAGCGCGCGAGCACAAGTTCTACTGCGCGGGTTACGGGATGGTGCTGGAAGTACAACCGCAGGGCGGCCGCGTACGCAACGAGCTCGTCGACTACGAGGAGCTGCCCGTCGATCCCGGAAGCTGACGCAGCGGGGTCGAACGGTTTCGATCACCACCGTGCCAGGGCAGTCTGCCGGGCGGCGGCCGCGGAATGCGCCGCCGCCCTGGTGGCGCGCTATTCCTCGATCTTGTAGATCTCGCGGCGGCCCCAGTCCACGTTCTCGTGGTAGTCCTTCATGAGCTCGCCGAGCTCCGGCATGTCGCCCATCTTCTCGTCCATCGCGAAGTACTCCTCGACGCTCGGCACCTCGGTCTCCGCCACCACCGTCCAGTAGCGCTCCGCGCTCAGGTCGGTGGTGACCCGCATCCTCGGGAACCCGGCCTTCTCCATCACCTTCGCCATGGCCAGGAAGTTCTTCACCATCGGCCGGACCTTGCCGGGCCGGCAGTACAGGATCTCGCGGATCAGCAGCATGGGGACCTCCAGGAAGGGGCTGCGCAGCGCTCGCCGGACATGGGTAGGAGGGGCGGCGGCGCGGTGCAAGGGAGGGGACGCCACCCACGGCTGCACCGTCGAATGCGGGCCAGCGCCGCCAGCCGCGCCCGCGAGCCGGGTTACGAGCGGGGTTTCGGCGACCCGCACGGGTTGCCGAGCGCCGCCCGTATGACTAGTATAGTCATATGACGAAGACCAGACGGACGGTTAGTGTGGCGGAGCTGAAGGCGCGGCTCAGCGAGTACCTGGCGCTGGTGAAGCGCGGCGAGGAAGTGATCGTGACGGAGCGATCGGTGCCGATTGCGCGCCTCACGGTGCTCGCCGAGCGCGAGGCCACGGCAGGACGTAATCAGGAGCTGATCCGAACAGGCGCCCTGCGCCCGCCGCGCGCACGGCTGCCGCGGGGTTTCATGTCGGGCCCGATGCCGGAGGATCCGGAGGGGCGGCTGGTCGAGGACATCCTGAACGAGCGGGCGGAGGGCTGGTGAGGTTCTGGGACACCTCCGCAGTCGTGCCGCTGCTCGTTCGCGAGCCGCGCACGGCCAGAGCTCGCGAGCTGCTCGAGCTCGACGCCGAGCTGGTCGTGTGGTGGGGCACCCCGGTCGAGTGCGGGTCCACGCTCTCGCGGCGCGCGCGCGAGGGCGCGCTCGATCGTGCCGTGGAGGACGCGGCCGCGGCACGGCTGGACGTGCTCCGGGCAGCGTGGTACGAGATCCTGCCCACCGAGCAGGTCAGGAACAGCGCGCGGCGGCTGCTGCGGCTGCACCCGCTGCGTGCGACGGATGCGTTGCAGCTCGCGGCGGCGCTCGTGTGGGCGTCGGGCGAGGAGGGCACGGAGTTCGTGTCGGCGGACACGCGGCTGTGCGATGCGGCGCGGCTGGAGGGGCTGGCGGTCGTCAGGCTTTGAGCTTTCCGGGGCCGTGCTCCCGGCCCACGCCTCCCCTGCCTTCGCTCCTGCTCGAGGCGACGTCGTGCTGCCCTCTTCAGATGCTGCCATCGTCAGATGATGTCATCGCGTCACCCGAGCCCGTGCACGAAGCCATCGCGCCAGCTCTTCCAGCGCGGCTCCCAGCCGAGCTCGCGTTTCGCCTTCGCGTTCGAGGAGCCGCGCGCCTCCGTCGTCATGATCGCCGTGGCCTCGCCGCCCAGCAGGCGCCCGAGCCACTTCGGCACGCGCAGCGGCCGCGGGGCGCCGATCGCCTGCGCGAGCGCGGGGAGGAAGTCGGCCACGCGCGCGGGCTCGTCGTCCACGATGTGGTAGAGGCCGCGCCGGCCGCGCTCAATCGCCGCCACCGTGGCCGCGGCCGCATCGTCGATGTGCACGAAGGACCACACGCCGGTGCCGCCGCCCACGACCGGGAACTGCCGCTTCCGCACGAGCTCCGTGTGCACCCCCGGCGGGTTCCTCGAAAGCGACGTCCCGGGCCCGTAGAACATGCCGTACCGCAGCACGATCCCCTCCGTCCACTGCGCGCCCGTGACCGCCGCCTCCAGGTGCCGGTCCGCCGCGAACGCGCGCCGCAGCACCTTCGGCGGCGCGGCTCGAAGCGACGCCGCAGCGCGCTGCCAGCCGGCTCGGGGTGTACGCGTCAGTCCACGGTGATCACCACCTTCGCCCGCGCGTGTCCGGCGTCCACGTATGCGACCGCCTCCCGGATCTCGCTCAGCGGGTAGATACGGTCGATCACAGGCGTGACCTCGCCGGCCTGCATGAGCTCGGCGAGCCGGTTCAGCTCGTCCTGGTTCAGGTCGGCGATGAAGAAGCGCAGCTCATGCGACACGAAGCGGGAAACCAGCTTCATGCCGATGATCCGCGGGAACGGAGAGACCCACTTGCCGAAGCCGCCGCCCACCAGGATGTACTTCCCGTCGGGCTTCAGCACCTTCCTGAAGTCGGACAGCGAGCGGTTGCCGACGTTGTCGATGACGACGTCGTAGCGTTCCGGCTGCTCGGCGAAGTCCTGCTTCGTGTAATCGATGACGCGCTGCGCGCCCAGCGATCGCACCAGCTCCAGGTTGCGGGTGCTGGAGACACCGGTGACCTCTGCACCAAAGGAACGGGCGATCTGCACCGTGAACGTTCCCACCCCGCCCGACGCGCCGTTGACCAGCACTTTCTGCCCCGGCCGCACTCCCGCCTGGTCGCGCACCGCCTGGAGAGCCGTCACGGCTGCCACCGGCACGGCCGCCGCCTGCTCGAACGTCAGCTCGACCGGCTTCAGGGCGATGCCGCCCGCCTCGGACACGGTCAGATACTGCGCGAACGCACCGGTCCTGCCGCCGAACACCTCGTCGCCCGGCTGGAAGCGTGTGACCGCGCTCCCCACCGCTTCTACCGTCCCCGCGAAGTCCACACCCATGCGCACGTCCTTCGGCCGGCGCAGTCCCATCACCGGCCGCGCGAGGTACGGCACGCCCCTCATGACGTGCCAGTCGAGCGCGTTCACCGACGCGGCATGCACCCGGACCAGCACCTGACGGTCGCCCGGCACCGGCTTCTCGATGTCCCGCAGCTCGAGCACGGCGGCCGCGCCGTAATCGCAGTAGACCACGGCCTTCACGGGATGCTCCGGGGTCGTGACCGGATCGCTGCAGGAGTTGTCGGAACGGAACCAGGCGACCAGGAACAGCACCGCGAGGAGCAGGAGGACCAGGACGGCAGTCCACTTCAGGACGCGCTTGAGCCGCATGGGAGGAGCCTCCGCAGGGGTGGGGGTGCCCTGAGCCCTACGTGGCAGCGGTGCCG
>DATHVV010000048.1:0-2805 GCA_035461105.1 Longimicrobiales bacterium
GAGCGCTTCGGTGACCCGGGCGAGGTGCTGGCATCGGCGCGGCAGCGGGAGCGGGAGCTGCGGCGGCGGGAGTGGTTCGACGAGGTGCGTCGCGACCTGGTGCTGACGTGGCGGCGGGCGGCGCGGAGTCCGGCGGCGACGCTGCTGACGCTGGCGACGCTCGCGCTCGCGATCGGCCTCACCACGATCATGTTCGCGTTCGTGGACCGGGTACTGCTGCGGCCGCTGCCGTTCGCGTCGCCGGAGCGCCTGGTCGTGCTGCAGGGGATGGATTCCTCCGGTACGGCGGTGGCGCGGACCTCGTACGTCAACTGGGCGGACTGGCAGGAGCAGAGCCGGAGCCTGGCGGCGAGCGCGGTGCACATGGGTCGCGAGCTGTCCGTGGTGCAGGGCGGCCGTGCGCGCCACGTGCGGGGAGAGCTGGTTACCGCGGAGTTCTTCGACGTGGTGCGGCCGCGCCTGGCGTCGGGTCGCGGCTTCAGCGCGGAAGATCGGGATGCCGGTGTTGTGGTGGTGAGCGAAGCGTACCTGCAGCGCGAGCTCGGCGGCCGCCTCGGGCCCGGGTCGTCGCTTTCGCTCGAGGGTCGTGCGAGGCCGGTGGTGGGCGTGGTGCGGCGCGGTCACGAGTATCCCGCGGACACCGAGGTGTGGGCGCTTACGCGGGGCGAGCCGCGCGGCGGCGGCGCGCAGCGCAACAACATCAACTGGATCGCGATTGCGCGCCTGGCGGAGGGCGCCACCGCAGCGTCGGCGGCGCGGGAGCTGTCCGCGATCGCGCGCCGGATCCAGGCCGCGGAGCCGGAATCCGACTACTCGCACGGCGTCGCCGTGCTCGGCCTGCGCGACCACCTGGTCGGCGGCGCGCGCGGCTACCTGCGACTGCTGCTCGGCGCCGTCGCATACGTCCTGCTGATCGCGTGCGCGAACCTGGCGGCGCTGAACCTCGCGCGCGGCGTACAGCGGCGCGGCGAGGTGGCGCTGCGGTATGCGCTGGGCGCGGGCCGCGGACGCCTGGTGCGCCAGCTGGTCACCGAGCAGCTTGCGCTCGCCCTCACCGGGGGCGGTCTCGGCCTGCTGCTGGCCTGGGTCGCCACCGACGTCCTGGGCGCCGCCCTCGCCGGCCGCGTGCCGCGCGCCGCGGAAGTCAGCGTGGACCTGCGCATCGTCGCCTTCACGCTCGGGCTCGCGCTCATCGCGGGCATGCTCACCGGCGTCGCGCCGGCGTGGCGCACGTCGGCCGAGCGGCCACGGGCGCTGCTCGGCGGCCGCGGGTTCGTGCGCGGCGGTCGCGGTATGCCCGGTGCCTTACTCGTGCTCGCGGAAGTCTCGATGGCGGTGCTGCTCCTGGCCGGTGCGGGGCTGCTGCTGCGCAGCTTCCAGGCGGTGCTCGCGCGCGATGTGGGCTTCGTCGCGAGCGACCGCGCCATCGCGCAGATCCAGCTGAGCACGGAGCGCTATCGTGACGAGGCGGCGCGGGTGGTGTTCTGGGACGGGCTGCAGGAGCAGCTGCAGCGAGACCCGGCCGTGGTCCGGGCCGCCATCGCGAACTGGGTACCGACCGGCATGGGCGGCACCGGTTACCTGAACGTCGAGGGGCGGAGCGAGGCGAACGCGGGCGCGGCCTACCGCGTGATCGGCGAGGGCTATTTCGCGGCGCTGGGCATTCCGGTGCTGCGCGGCCGTGACCTGGAGGCGCGTGACGGACCGGCGGCATTGCGGGTGGCGGTGATCAGCCGCTCGCTGGCGGAGCGCTACTGGCCGGGCGCGAACCCCGTGGGCCGGCGCATCCAGGTGCCGGGAATGGAAGGCTACGAGGATGTGCCCTGGCTCACCATCGTCGGCGTCGTCGGAGACGTGCGCCACGACGGTCACGAGTCGGAGGTGAGCGACCACGTGTACGTCAGCTGGCGACAGCGCCCGCAGTGGACCCAGGCCATGAACGTGGTCGTCCAGGCGCGGGGGGACGTCGGCGCCGCCGGCCACGCGCTGGTGCGGGCCGCGCAATCGCTCGACCGCGAGCTGGCGGTCGAGCCCGTCCCCCTCGAGCGCGAGCTGGGCCGGCTGGTGGCCGAGCGCCGGCTCGTCATGCTGCTGCTCGCGTTCTTCGGCGCCATGGCGCTCGCCCTGGCCGCCGTCGGCCTCTACGGCATCCTGTCGTTCGCCGTCGCGCAGCGAACCCATGAGATCGGGGTCCGCGCCGCCCTGGGCGCGAGCCGCAGCGGCATCGTGCGCATGGTGGTGCTGAACGCGGGCAGGGTCGTCCTCGCGGGGGCAGCTGCCGGCATCGTGGCTGCCTTCTGGCTGACGCGCGTGCTGGAAAGCATGCTCGTCGATGTGACCCACGCCGATCCGCTCACGTACGCGGCCGCCGCGGTGGTGCTCGCCCTGGTCGCGCTCGGCGCGGTGTTCCTTCCGGCCCGCCGCGCGGCGCACGTCGACCCGCTCACCGCACTGCGCGCGGAGCGGTGACGCGCAGCGCCGGAACGCGCCCGTTCGCATGGTCGAATCCCGCGGCCGCTACGTCGCCAGCCCGATCTGCTCCAGCAGCTTGTTGGAGAACAGCCGGCGCACGTCGCGGTCCGGCAGCACCGTCTCGCGCGCCGCGATCCAGGTGGCTATCGCCGGGCCGTACGATTGCGCGATGCGATCGGCGTCCGGGGGGAACACCTTGCCCCAGTGGAACGCGTGCGGGATGCCTTCCTTCCGCAGCGCGTCCCAGAACTTGCGGTAGAGTCCGTCATTGCGCTTCGAGAGCGGCCCGTCGGCCTCGATGATGCACGTGCGCTCCCAGCGCGTCCAGCCCAG
>DATHVV010000049.1:0-13125 GCA_035461105.1 Longimicrobiales bacterium
GCGGATCGCGCGGATCAGCTGCTGGAAATTGCCGCCCGGCAGGTCGCTGCGGCCGATCGATCCCTGAAACACGGTGTCGCCCACGAACGCCACCGCCGCGTCCGCGCAATGGAAGATCACGTGCCCCGGGGAATGGCCCGGCACGTGGCGAACCTCCAGCTCGATGTCGGCAAGCTCGAGCCGCTGGCCGTGCGCGAGCGCGTGGTCCACGGGTGGCTGCGGCTCGACCCGCAGACCGAACTGCAGGCCCTGCTGCACGACGTGCTCGTAGAGCGGCTGGTCGTCGGGGTGCAGGTAGGTCGGCGCGCCGGTCGCGCGCACCAGCGCGGCGACGCCCTCGACGTGATCGAGGTGCGCGTGCGTGAGCAGGATGGCTTCGACCCGCAGGCCCGCGCGCGCCGCGGCCTCCGCCATGACGTCCGCTTCCGCGCCCGGGTCGATCGCGAGCGCGCCGGCCCCGCCCTCGCGGTGCAGGAGATAGGCGTTCTGCCCGAAGGCAGACCCGACGAACGTGTGGATCCGGAGTGCTTTCACGGGGGCGGAAACTAGCACGCGCCGGAGCGGTCGGCCACCGCACCGGCGCGTTTCGCGCCCTGTCGTCCGGCTCCCGAGCGGCTCGGTCCGGGGCCCGTCCGCCTTCAGGCGCAGCCGCAGCCGGTTTCCCCCAGGCTCTCGCGCTCGAGCCGCTGCTCCTCGTCGGTCGGCAGCCGCCACCCGCCGGCTATCGCCAGCATGCGCCGCAGCGCGCCCTCGGCGCGGCTGCGCACCGCCTCGTCGAGTGTGACCTCATACTGCAGGTGATCCAGCGACCAGGCCAGCTTCGAGAGCGTGTTCACCTTCATGTTGCCGCAGATCGCGGCGCGCGAGAGCGGCACGATCGTCTTCTCGGGGTAGAGCTGCTGCAGCCGGTCGATCAGCCCGCGCTCCGTACCGATGATCAGCTCATCGTAGCGGGACGCCAGCTCGGCCATCGCGGACGTCGAGACGATGAAATCGGCGTGCTCGAGCAGATCGCGGCGCGCTTCCGGGTGGATCACGACCTTCGCGTTCGGGTGCGCGCGCTTCGCTTCCTGCAGCTCCTGGATGACCAGGTCGTCGTGCACGTAGCAGTAGCCTTCCCAGGCAATGATCTCGCCCGGGTCGCCGGTCGGCTCGGGCGTCGAGGCGCCGCGGTACGCGCGTCCGGTCTTCTCCGCGGAGTACTTCGCGAGGTTGCGGTCCGGCACGTAGATGATGGGTCGGTCGCGATCGATGGATTGCACGACCTGGATCGCGTTCGAGCTGGTGCAGCAGATGTCGGACTCGGCCTTGACCTCGGCGGTGGAGTTGACGTAGGCGACGACGGCGGCCTCGGGATACTGCGCCTTCAGGCGTCTGAGCGAGGCGGCGGTCACGAAGTCGGCCATCGGGCAGCCCGCCCGCAGGTCGGGCATGAGCACGGTCTTCTGCGGCGAGAGGATCTTCGCGGTCTCGGCCATGAAGTGGACGCCGCAGAACACGATGACGTCGGCACCGGTGCTGGCCGCCTCCTGCGAGAGACCGAGCGAATCGCCGACGAAATCGCTGACCTCCTGGATCTCGCCGCGCTGGTAGTTGTGTCCGAGGATGACCGCGTTGAGCTCCTGCTTGCGCTGGCGGATGCGCTCCGCCAGCTCCTCGCGGGCGAGCTTCGCGTAATGCAGCGGACTGCTCAGGATCTCGGCGGTTGCCGTCATGCTTCCTGCTCCTGATAGACGCCGGGCCCGCAGGTCAGCCCGCGGGCCCGGCGCACTGCGAGACTGCGCTCGGGCTCAGGCCGTGAAGGAGCTGCCACAGCCGCAGCCCCCGGATGCGTTCGGGTTCTTGAACGTGAAGCCGGCCCCCATCATGGTCGTCACGTAATCGATCTCGACGCCGTCGAGGTACTGACCGCTGAAGGGGTCCACGAACAAGCGGATGCCGTTGGACTCCACGATGTCGTCGTCGTCCTGGGCCTCGTCTTCGATGTTGAGGCCGTACTGGAAGCCGGAGCAGCCGCCCGGGAGCACGGCGACACGCAGTCCCGCCGTATCCGTGGCGCCCTGCTCCTCCATGAACTTCTGAACCTCAGCCGCCGCTGTCGACGTGACCGTGATGGTCATCCGTGTCCTCCTCTGAGTGAGCCTCCGCAGCGTTCCCAGAATACCCCCCTGGGGATGCGGAGTTTCCGGCGAAAACCATACCGGAGCGCGGGCTAGCGGTCAACGCCCGCCGGGAGGCGCTGATCCAGGATGCGGTCTGCAGCCGCTCCGAGGTCGGCGACCACCTCGAGCCCGGGCCAGCCGCCCCGGCGCTCGCGCTCGCCGTGGCCGGTGAGCACGAGCAGCGCCCGGGCGCCGAAAGCGAGCGCCGCTTCCAGGTCACTCAGGCGGTCCCCGACGCAGGCGGAGCCGCTCAGGTCGAGCCCCAGCTCATCGGCCGCGCGTCGGAACAGGCCGGGAGCCGGCTTCCGGCACTCGCATGGACCGTCGAAATCGGGGTGGTGCGGGCAGTGATAGACGCCGTCCAGACGCACACCCTGCTCGAGCAGGAGCGCCTCGACGCGCTGCTGGACCCTCTCGAAGTCGGTGCGGGCGTAGAGGCCGCGCGCGATGCCGGACTGGTTCGTGATCAGGACCAGGGCGTACCCGGCCCGGGCGAGCCGGGCGAGCGCCTCGGCCGCGCCGGGGATCAGCTCCACGCCCGCCGGATCCGCGAGATAGTGCTTCTCGACGATGATGGTACCATCGCGGTCGAGGAAGACCGCGGGCCGGCCGCTCACGCGAGCGCCGCCGTGCCCAGCGCCTCGATCAGCGCGTCCTCCTCCGAGTCATCGACCGTGCGCGGATCGATGCGCAGGCGGTCTTCCTGCACGCGCACGAGCACGGCCGGATCGCCGGCGCGCAGCCGACCCTCGGCCGCGCGGCACGAGCCGCCGGTGCGGACGACGACGTGTGCGGACGCGAGCACGTGACCGGGCGAGGCGCCGCCTCCGGCGGCGGACTCGCCGTCGGCCACGTCGGCGTCGACGCCGCGGCGGCGCAGCGCCGCCGCGATGCGGGAGGCGCGCGTGGCCACCTCGGCCTGGCTCGCGAGCAGCATGCGGAGCACCGGGATTTCGGCGCGGGCTCGGGCCGGATCGAGGTACAGCTCGAGCGTAGCGCCGAGCGCCGCGAGCGTGAGCTTGTCGACCCGCAGGGCGCGGCTCAGCGGATTCTTCCGGCAGCGGTCGATGAGCTCCGGCGTGCCGAGCAGGATGCCGGCCTGAGGGCCGCCGAGCAGCTTGTCGCCGCTGAGCGTGATCAGGTCGGCGCCCATGCCGAGCGCCTCGCTCGCAGTCGGCTCCGGTGGCAGCCCCAGGCTCGCGGCCGGCAGCAGCAGGCCGGAGCCGAGGTCGTAGAGCAGCGGCACTGCGGCCTCCCCGGCCACGTGCGCGAGTTCCGCCACCGCCACCTCGGCGGTGAACCCCGTGATCAGGAAATTGGAGCGGTGCACCTTGAGCAGCACGCCGGTCTCCGGTGACAGGGCAGCGCGGTAGTCGGACAGGTGGGTCCGGTTGGAGGCCCCGACCTCGACCATGCGCGCCCCGCTCCGCGCCATGATCTCCGCGACCCGGAACGAGTCACCGATCTCGACCAGCTCGCCGCGCGAGATGATCGCGTCCCGGCCGCGCGCGAGCGTATCGAGAGCCAGCACGAGCGCGGCGGCGTTGTTGTTGACGACGAGCGCGGCGCCCGCGCCCGTCAGCTGACGCAGCAGCTCCGCGCAGTGGGCATGGCGGGAGCCGCGGATGCCGGCCGCGAGGTCGAACTCCAGGTTGCAGTAGCCGTTCGCGGCCTCCACCACGGCCGCGCGCGCCGCGGGTGCAAGCGGCGCACGCCCGAGATTGGTGTGCAGGATGATGCCGGTGGCGTTGATCACCCGCCGCAGCGTGGGCCGCTGCAGTCCGCCGAGCGCCTCGCCGACCTGGCGGGCGTGCCAGGCCTCGGTGGTGACTTCCGGGGACACGTCGCCGCTCGCGAGGTCGGCGCGCACTCGCTGCTGCACGTCGCGAATCAGCCGGGCAATGAGCGGGCGCGGTGCGCGCGCCAGCAGGGGCGCGAACGCGGCGCTGCCGAGCAGCCGGTCGACCGCCGGGATGTCACGGCGCGGATCGGTGCTCATGGCGGGTCGGGGCGTGCCGCATCGGGCCGCCGCGGGCGCTGCCGGTCGGGACGCGCGTCCGGTTGCGGAGTCGGTGGCGCGTCAGGCTCCGGCTCCGGGGACGTCGGCGGAGCCCGATAGGCCACGGTCGCGGTGCCGCCGCCGGGCAGCCCGTTCACGTTGGTCACCCCGGTGACCACCAGCGCGAGCTCCGCCGGCGGCAGCGCGCGGGCGAACTCGAGGATGATGCTTCGCTCCGGCACCGGGGGATCCGCGGCTGCCGGCGGACGCGCGGCCGCGGGCGGTGCGGCCGTGTCCGCGGCGGCCGCGCGTTCCTGCCGCTGCCGCTCGTACGCTGCGGTCGTGAGCACGCGCGCCGTGTATCCGAGCGAAGCGCTGTCGGGAAGCGACAGCACCTGGACGCCGATGCCACCGAAATCCGCGTCGGGATCGATGTAGTCGTCGAAGCTGGCGCGCACGTACAGCGAGTCGATCCGCTCGGCGCCGGTCAGGCGCGGCGGGGTCGTGTCACTGGGCAGCAGCAGGAGATCGAGCAGCACCGTGTCCTGTCCGGCCGCCAGCGTGGCGACCACCGGCCCAGCAGCCGGCTCGCTCCCATCGTGGCGGCGATTGCGGTTCTGGTCGGCGTACGCGGTCACGTCGTAAATACCGTAGGGCACGTGGCGCAGGGCGTAGAACCCGGCGGAGTCTGCATTCGCGAAGTAGGTCGTCGAGTCGCTCTGCCGCGTCGCCACGATCACGCCATCGCGGGGCGGCCGCCCCGTGATCCGCTCCTCGAGCACGCCCGCGAGTGCGCTCGGCGGCGGCGGCGCGCCGGTGGAGAAGATGACCTCGACCGGATCGCGGCGCTCGTTGCCGAACAGGTCGACGATACCGGGCCGCACCAGCACCTGGTAGACGCGGTCCGGCTGCCAGCCGCCCTCGAGCGAGATGCGCAGCTCGTGGCCCGAGACGCGGGCGTTCACGTCCTCGGGCTGCGCCGGCGTGACCGTGACCAGCGTGCGATTGAAACGGCGCTGGCTGATGCGCTCCGAGAAGCGAATGACGACCGGCTCGCGCGACGGCGCCACCACGCTGAGCGGCTCCGGGGTGACCGACACGAGCGCGGGCGGCAACACGTCGCGCTCGCCCCCGGGCGGCGCGAACGGGCGCGCGCAGCCGGCCGCCATCGCGAGCGCCAGCAGCGGCGTCACGTACCTCACGACAGTCCCGCCAGCTTCGTGGCCAGTCGGTCGCGCTGCTCCCGGTAACTGTCCGCCTTCTCGCGCTCCCGGGCGACGACATCGGCGGGCGCGCGTGCGGTGAACTGCTCGTTCGCGAGCTTGGCCACCGTGCCGCGCAGCTGACCGTCCAGTCGCTCCAGCTCACGGGCCAGACGCTCGCGCTCGCGATCCAGGTCGATCACGCCGGCGAGCGGCAGGAACACCTCGACGCCGCTGGGCAGCACGGCGTGGGCCCCCGCCCCACCGTCCTGGGAACCGTGCCGGATCTCGCCGACACGCGCCAGCCGGCGCAGCGCGTGCTCCTCGCGAGCGAGTGCCGCCTCGAGCGCCGCGCTCACGTTGCTCAGGATCAGCGCCACCGGTGTGGCCGGCGCGATCCCGTACTCGGAGCGCAGCGCGCGCACGGTGCCGATCAGGTCCATGAGCTCGCCGAACTGCGCTTCCGCGTCCGCGTCCCGCGGATAGTCGGCAGCTTCCGGCCAGGCTGCGATCATGATCGACTCGGAACGGGCCGCGCCGCTCACGCGCGGCAGCCGCTGCCAGAGTGCCTCGGTGATGAACGGCATCACCGGATGTAGCAGTCGCAGGATCCCGTCGAGCGTGGCCACCAGCGTCGTTTCCGCAGCGGCCCGGCTGACCGGGGCGGCACCCGGCTGCACGCGCGGCTTGATGACTTCGAGGTACCAGTCCGCGAGCTCGCCCCAGAAGAAGTGGTACGCCGATTCCGCGGCCTCGTGGAACCGGAACGTTTCCAGGTTGCGGCCGATCTCCTGCGCCGCGACGCCGAGCCGGGAGAGGATCCAGCGGTCCGCCAGCTCGAGCGATGGCGCCACCGCCGCGACCGGCGCGACCTCGTCGGCGGCCACGTTCATGAGCGCGAAGCGGCCCGCGTTCCAGACCTTGTTCGAGAAGTTGCGCCCGACCGAGAACGTGGTTTCCAGGTCGTTCGGGTCCATCCGGACATCGGTGCCGAGCCCGACGCTGGAGATCACGGTATAGCGCAGCGCATCTGCACCGTAGAGCTTCACTACCTCGAGCGGGTCGATGCCGTTGCCGAGCGACTTCGACATCTTCCGGCCTTCCATATCACGCACGGTGCCGGTCAGATAGACGTCCTGGAACGGCACGCGGTCCCGGAACTCGAGGCCGGCCATGATCATGCGCGCCACCCAGAAGAACAGGATCTCCGGTGCCGTGACCAGCGTGTGGCTCGGATAGAACGCGGCCAGGTCCTCGGTCTCGTCGGGCCAGCCGAGCGTGGAGAACGGCCACAGCCAGGATGAGAACCAGGTATCGAGCACATCCGGGTCCTGCGTCAGCGCGCCACCCCCGCACTCCGGACAGGACGTCGGATCCTCGCGCGCCACGATCATCGCGCCGCAGCCTTCGGTGCCGCAGTAGAACACGGGAATGCGGTGACCCCACCAGAGCTGCCGCGAGATGCACCAGTCACGGATGTTCTCCAGCCAGTGCTCGTAGACCCGGGCATGACGCTCGGGCGTGAAGCGGACCTGTCCCGCCCGCGCCGCGGCGAGCGCGGGCGCGGCGAGCGGCGCCATGCGCACGAACCACTGGTCCGACAGGCGCGGCTCGACGATCGTGTCGCACCGGTAGCAGTGCGGCAGCGTGTGGGCGTGATCGTCGATCTTCTCGAGCAGGCCGGCCGCGCGGAAGGCCTCGACCACCGCCTTGCGCGCCGCGAACCGCTCCAGGCCCCGGAACGGTTCGGGTACGGCGTCGTTCAGATGCGCCTCCGGTGTCATGATGTCGAGCGGCGCAATGCCATGCCGACGCGCCATCTCGAAGTCGTTCGGGTCGTGCGCGGGTGTGATCTTGACGGCACCGGTGCCGAATTCGCGGTCCACGAACGCATCGGCGACGATCGGGATGCGCCGCTCCGCCAGTGGTAGCAGGACGTCACGACCGACGAGCGCACGATAGCGCTCGTCATCCGGATGCACGGCGACGGCGGTATCGCCGAGCATGGTCTCCGGACGGGTCGTCGCCACGACCACGTAGGCGCGTCCGTCCGGCAGGGTGGGCAGGCCGGGTGCGGGATCCGCGAGCGGATAGCGCAGGTGGTAGAGGCGGCCCTGCGTCGGCTCCCCCTCCGCCTCCTCGTCGGAAAGCGCGGTCAGACAGCGCGGGCACCAGTTGATGATGTAGTTGCCGCGGTAGATCAGGCCCTTCTCGTAGAGCTGCACGAAGACCTCGCGCACCGCCCGGGAGAGGGCCGGCTCGAGCGTGAAGCGGGTGCGCGACCAGTCGCAGGAGCAGCCGATCGCCCGCAGCTGCTGCAGGATCGTGGGGCCGGTCTCGTCGACGAACTGCCAGACGCGCTCGACGAATGCCTCGCGGCCGAGCTCGGCGCGGGTCCGCCCTTCCGCGGCGACGATGCGCTCGACCACGTTCTGGGTGGCGATGCCCGCGTGGTCGGTCCCGGGCAGGTAGAGCGCCTCGCGACCGCGCATCCGCTGCCAGCGCGTCAGCACGTCCTGGATGGTGTTGTTCAGGCCGTGACCCATGTGCAACACGGCGGTCACGTTCGGTGGCGGAATCACGATCACGTACGGATCCGCACGGCCCGCGCGGACGGCGCCGGCCCGCGCCTGGAAGTAGCCGCGCGCCTCCCACAGACGGTACAGCGGCGTCTCGATCGCGCCCGGATCGTATTGCGGCGACAGCGGCTCGCGCATGCTCTCTCTCGTTATCGGACGAATTCACGAAGGTTAGCCGCTCGCGCGCGGCGGCGTCAACGAAATGGCGGCTCCCGGAACGCGGATCGCCCGGGAGCGGATGCCCCCGGGCGATCTCGCCGGCGCGCTCGCGGCCCGCGATCAGCCGGCGGGCTCATCCGGCCGGATCGCCTCGTTCTGCAGGTCCGCGGCGTCGTCGCGGCGAGCGGGCTCGGTCTGCGGCCCCTGGCGGCGTGCCCCCATGCCGGCGCGCATGCCTTCCCATCCGGAGGCGTGCAGCGCGGGCTCGCCCGCGCCGCGCCGGCGGCGCGTGTCCTCGAGGTGGCGCTCCAGCACTTCGACCCGCAGCCGGTTCACGACGGTCGCGATGCCCTGCACCCGCTGTACGACATCCGCGGCCCGATCGCTCGCGGCCTCATCGGGTACGCTGCCGCTCAGCTCGATCACGCCCGGCCCCAGGGCGGCGACGTCGATCGCGCAGCGTCCGGTCACGGCATCGGCGCAGAGCGCGTCCACGGCATCGGTCTCGAGCTGCTCGAGCTCGGGATCCAGCGCGGGCCGCTCCTGCCGCCGGCGCAGCAGCATGCGAACCGCGGCGTAGGCGGCCCCGGCACCGACTCCGAGAGTCCCGGCGAGCAACGATCGTGAAAAACGGGTTCGTGACATGATAGGAGCATCCTTCCGGGTCGAGGGTTCTGCGCCAGCCCAGAAGGGCAATTCTCAAGCCAGCACGGCCGTCGCGCGACGCTCAGTCGCTGCCCCCGTCCGCGCTGTCCCGCTGCGCCTCGCGCCGCTCGCGGATCGCTTTGACCCGGTCCTTGAAGTTGTCGTCCGCTTCGGCACGGTCCGCCTGCGCCCGCGTTTCCGTCCAGCTGCGGGTGCGCGCCGCGACTTCCTCGCGCCTCCCGGGTGGCGGCGAGAAATTGACCGGGAGCGGCAGCGTGATGCCGCCGAGATGCACCTTGCCCGGCGAGACGCCCCACTTGCCACCGCTGCCATCCTTGACGGTCCAGTCGCTGGCCCGCTCCCGGGCGAGCGCGTCGGCGGAAACGGAGTCGTTGTGCGCGTCGATCCGCGCCGCCAGCCGGGCGCGCAGGACTTCCTCCTCCGTCAGCGGCCGCTCGTAGCTGCCCGGTGTCACGGGCCGCCAGAGCTCGAGGTCCGCGGTGGGGGTGCGGCGGAGCCGCTCGCTCACCGACGGGTCCGGGGTCCTTGCCCCCGCCGCCGCGGGCGCGGGCGGGACCGCCAGCTCGGGCGCTGGCGGCGCTGCCTCGATGAGCTGTCGGGGCGGCGGCAGCACCGGTTCGATCGCGCCGGGCGCCACTTCGATGGGGATGATGTCGTACGCCTGCATCGCCGGCCGCAGCTGGTAGGATTGCACCACCGGACGCGGCGGACGCGGCTCGAACACCAGCTGGAAGCGGACGAACGCAAAGATGAGGAGGTGCAGCAGTACCGACGCGAGCGCCGCGACGATGCCCGTGCGCGGCCCGCCGCGGCGCCGGCCGGGCGCGGGCGACGCCGCGGCGAGAACTGCGGCCGGAGTTGGCGCGGTTATGCTTCGGGACACACAGGTACTAACCCGTGTCCCAGGTGCGGTTCCGGGCTCAGAGCAGTCGCCCCAGGCGCGCTGCCGCCTCTTCCAGCCGGGCTTCCGACTGCGTCAGCGCCACCCGGAAATAGCCTTCACCACCGCGCCCCAGTGCCGCGCCCGGCATGATCACCACGCCCTGCTCCAGCAGCGCTCGGCGGGCGAACGGCTCCGACGGCGCCCCGCCGGGAACCGGCACCCAGAGGTACATCGTGGCGCGCGGCACGCTGACCTCGAACCCGTGTGCCGCGAGCGCTCCGGCCATGGCGTCGCGGCGCGCGCGGAACGCCTCGATGTTGCCGGGCACCCAGTCCCCCCAGCTCGCGAGTGCGGCGCAGGCGGCGGCCTGCACGGCGAGGAACTGGCCGGTATCGACGAACGACTTCACTCGGCCGAGCGCGGCAATGGCGCCGGCGTTGCCCGCGGCCCAGCCGATCCGCCAGCCGGTCATGTTGTAGGTCTTGGAGAAGGAGTGGAATTCCACCGCCACGTCGCGGGCGCCCGGCAGCTCGAGGATGCTGGGCGGACGGTAGCCGTCGAAGGCGACCTCGCTGTAGGCATTGTCGTACGCAAGCACGATGGCGTGGCGGCGACAGAACTCGACGACGTCCTGCAGGTATTCGCGAGGTGCGACCGCTGCGGTCGGATTGTTCGGGTAGTTGAGGTACAGCACACGGGCGCGCCGGACCACGTCGGCGGGCAGCTCCTCGAGCGGGACCAGAAAGTCGTGCTCGGCCCGCAGCGGGACGATGTGCGGCTCGCCGCCGGCCAGCAGCGTACCGCCGATGTAGGGCTGGTAGCCCGGATCCGGCAGGATCGTGGCGTCGCCCGGTCCCACGTATGCAAACGCGAGGTGCGCGATGCCCTCCTTCGAGCCGATCAGCGGGAGCAGCTCGGAGTAGGCATCGACGCTCACGCCGAAGCGCTGGTGCATCCAGGCCGCGACCGCCTCGCGGAAGGCCGGCAGACCGAGCTGAAAGGGGTAGCGGCCCATGAGCGGGTTGCGGGCGGCCTCCTGCAACGCGGTGACGGCCGCGGGCGGTGGGGCGAGATCGGCGTCGCCGGCGCCGAGATCGATCACGTCCACGCCCTTCCCGATCAGCTCGCGCTTCAGCTGCGGCACATCGGCGAGCGGATAGGTCGGGAAATCCGCGAAGCGTGCGGCCAGCCTCATCGCATTGTCCTTCATCGTACCTGCGCGTCCTTGCGTACGGGATTCCAGATGCTGCCGACGCCTTCGACCAGCACCTCGACGCGATCCCCGTGGCGCAGTGGTCCTACGCCCTCCGGCGTGCCGGTGGCGATCACGTCGCCGGGCTGAAGCGTCATGATGCGGCTGATCACGGCGATCAGCTGCGGGACGCCAAACGCCATGTCGCGAGCGCGGCCGTGCTGGCGCAGCTCGCCGTTGACGTGGCAGAACACCTCGAGCGCCCGCCAGTCCGCGACCGCGCGAACCTGGCCCAGCGGGCAGAACGTGTCGAAGCCCTTGGCGCGCGTGAACTGAACGTCCAGCCGCTGCAGGTCGCGCGCGGTGACGTCGTTGAGCGGCGCATAACCGGCCACGCACTGCAGCGCCTCCGCCTGGGACACATGCCGGGCGCGGCGGGCGATGACGACGCCGATCTCGGCCTCGTGCTCGACCTGCGCGGAGTCGGGCGGCAGCAGGATCGCGTCGCCCTGGCCGATCACGCTGCTGGGCGGCTTGAGGAAGAGCAGCGGTCGCTCCGGTACTTCGTTGTCCAGCTCGCGCGCGTGCGCCGCGTAGTTGCGCCCGACGCAGATGATCTTGGTGGGCTTCATGGGGGGTGAGAATGTCTGGCCGCGGCTTCCGCCGCAACCGTCTCACTGCGGGACGGCGAACACCGGCGCGGTGTAGAAGTGGCGCAGCTCCTCGAGCAGCTCGGCCGCGGTGCCGACCCGCACGGGTGCCGGCGGCAGCGAGCCGAGGAAATAGCGGCCGTAGCCGCGCTCGTGAATCCGGCGGTCGAGGATCACGACCGCGCCCCGGTCCGTGCGTGCCCGGATCAGCCGGCCGAAACCCTGCTTCAGCCGCAGCGCGGCATGCGGCAGCATGTACTCGTAGAAGCTGTTGCCGCCGAACGCCTCAATGGCCTCGATGCGGGCCGCCGTGAGCGGCTCCGTGGGCACCTTGAACGGCAGCTTCGCGATGATCAGACCGCGCAGCGGGTCGCCCGGCACGTCGACGCCTTCCCAGAAGCTGGCCACGCCCAGCAGCACCCCGCGTCCGGAAACCGAGAAGCGCTCCAGCAGCTGTGCCCGGGGCCCCTCTCCCTGCACGAACAACGGCCAGCGGCGATCGGCACCGCGCCGGCGGAGCTCGCCGGCGACGGCGCGCAGCGAGCGATACGAGGTGAACAGCACGAACAGGCCGCCATCGGAGATGCGCGCCAGCTCCTCGGTCATGCGCGCGACCGCACCGTCGAACTGCGGGCTGCTCTCCCCGCGCGGCGCCGGCAGGTCGGTGGGCAGTGCCACCAGCGTCTGAGTCTCGAACTCGAACGGCGACGGGTGTACCGACTCCTGCACGCGCAGCCCCGGCGCTACCCCGATGCGGCTGCGGACGAAGTCGAAGCCATCGCGCGTGGTGAGCGTGGCGGACGTCAGGATCACCGTGCTCATCGGCTCGAACAGCGAATCGCGCAGCAGCTGCGCCAGATCGACGGGCGCCGCGTTCAGCGCGATGTTGCCGCGCGAGCGCTCGCCCCGGCGCTCGATCCACCGCACCATGCTGACCGGCTCGTCGCGGCCGGTGCCGGCGAGGCGGAGCGCATCGAGCGTCGCGAGCAGGCGCTGCTGTACGCCGCCCAGCTCGATGAGCGGCTCCAGCAGGGCCTCGGCCCAGCGCTGGTCGGTATGGACGACTTCACGCAACCGGACCAGGCCCTTCGCGAGCCGCTCGATCGCGATCAGCAGATCGTCGAGCACCGGGGCGACGTGCTCGCTCCAGTCGCTCGTGCCGGTGAAATCGCCGGCCAGCCGCAGCACGTCGTGGCCCGCCCCGTGGAGCAGGGTGTCGAGCCGTGCGAAGAACTCGGCGCCGGTTTCCCGGGTCCGTTCGAGTGCGGGTCGCACGCTCGCCTGCAGCTCGTGCAGCGCATCCTGGCGGAGCAGGTCCGCATCGGCGCGGCGCAGCCGCGCTTCCACCGCGGAGAGCAGTCCCTTGCCCCGGCGATCGAGCCGGCCGAGCAGGCGCAGCAGGCCGCGCCGGGAGACGCTCGCTCCGAGATGCTCGGTGGCGGCGTCCTCGAGGTTGTGCGCCTCATCCAGCACCAGGCGACGGTACGGCGGAAGCACCGCCGGCGCCGTGTAGTTCTCCTGAACGCGGCGCACCGCGATGTCGCTGAAGAGCAGGTGGTGGTTGACCACCAGGATGTCGGCCTGCGCCGCATCGCGCCGGGCCCGCTGGTAGAAGCACGCGTCGAAGTGCGGA
>DATHVV010000050.1:0-18476 GCA_035461105.1 Longimicrobiales bacterium
GCGGCAGCGCGGCACCAGCGTCGACATCGGACGACTGCGCATCGTGCCGCTCGACAGCACGCTGCTCTACGTGCGTCCGCTCTTCCTCACCGCCGCGAACCAGGAGGGTGCGATCCCGCAGCTGCAGCGGGTGATCGTGAGCGATGGGGCGCGGGTCGACTGGGGGGAAAGCCTGGATGAGGCGATCGGTCGGCTGTACGCCGGGGGAGCGGCGCCGCCGGCCGCGGCTGGCGCACCGGTCACGCCCGGTACCCCGGTGACGCCCTCCGCCGCCTGGCCCGAAGAAGCGCTGCGTCTCTACGACGAGGCCCAGGCTCGCCTGCGCGAGGGCGACTTCGCGGGCTTCGGTGCGGCCTGGGCGCGGCTGCGCGAGACACTCCAGCGAGCCGCGCGTGAAGGTGCATCCCGTTAGCCGTTTTGCGGTTGCCGCTGCCCGGGGGGCGGCCTAACATGTCGCAGTCGGAGGCGGGGTCGCGGACGATCGTGGTGGCGCTCGGCGGCAACGCCCTCCAGCCCGAGCACGAGGCGGGCAACATCCACCAGCAGTTCGCTCATACGCGAGAGAGCCTGGGCGCCATCGTGGCCCTGGCCCGCGCAGGCTGGCGCATCGCGCTGGTGCACGGCAACGGGCCGCAGATCGGCGACGAGCTGCTGCGCAACGAGCTCGCCCGCGCCGAGATGCCGCCGCTGCCGCTGGGCGTGCTGGTGGCGGGAACCGCCGGCTGGATCGGTTACATGATCCAGCAGTCGCTGCAGAACGCGCTCGCGCGCGCCGGCATCGAGCGCCAGGTCGTGACCCTTATCACGCAGGTGCTGGTCGATCCCGCCGACGCGAGCGCCGAGCCCAGCAAGCCGATCGGGCGGGTGATGGACGAGGCGTATGCCCGGGCCGTGGCGCAGGAGACGGGCTGGACCGTGCGTCCCGCCGGCTCCGGATGGCGACGCGTCGTGCCGTCGCCGATCCCGATCGCCATCGCCGAGGCGCGGATCGTCCGATCGCTCGTGGACCAGGGCGTCATCGTGATCGGCCTGGGCGGGGGCGGCACCCCCGTCTACCATGACCCGGTGCTCCGGCTGGAGGGCGTCGACGCCGTCATCGACAAGGACCGCGCGGCCGCGGTACTCGCCGTCGAGATCGGCGCCGAGGCATTGCTCATCCTGACCAATGTCGACGGCGCCTATCGCGCGTTCGGCACGCCCCGACAGGAGCTGCTGCGCGAGCTGACGCGGGCGCAGGCCGAGCAGCTGCTCGCCGAGGGCGAGTTCGGGGTGGGCTCGATGGGCCCCAAGATCGAGGCCGCGGTCGCGTTCATTCGCGATGGCGGCCGCGCCGCGTACGTCGCGCGGCTCGACCAGGGGCTGCAGGCCGTACAGGGCGCGGCGGGCACGGTGATCCGGCCCTGACGCGCGGCGGTGCACCGCCACCGCCACTCACATTACGAACCCGGGGAAGCCTGCCACAGGCTGGCCCACGAGGAGCCGATACGATGAACATTCATGAGTACCAGGCGCGCGACATCCTGCGCGCCCACGGCGTGCCAGTGCCGCCCGGTGAAGTCGCGGCTACGGCCGAGGAGGCGGAGCGTATCGCCGCCCGGCTCGGCGGCACCGTCGTCATCAAGGCGCAGGTGCACGCCGGTGGTCGCGGCAAGGCGGGCGGCGTCAAGCTCGCCACCGGTCGGGCCGAGGCGCGGGAGAAGGCCGCGGCCATTCTCGCGCTCACCATCAAGGGGTTGCCGGTCCGCCAGGTGCTGGTCGCACCGGCCGAGGACATCGCCAGCGAGGCCTATGTCGGCATCATCGTCGACCGTGCGAGCCGGCGCCCGGTCTTCATGGTCAGCCGTGAAGGCGGCGTCGACATCGAGGAAGTCGCCGCCACGAATCCGGCGGCGATCGTGCGGCTCGCGGTCGATCCGCGCTACGGGCTGCTCTCGTTCCAGGCGTATCAGCTCGCGACCGCCCTCTACGACGACATCCAGCAGCAGCGCGCGTGCGCCCGCATCCTGCAACAGCTCTATGCAGCATTCATGGCGAGCGGCGCCTCGCTGGCCGAGATCAACCCGCTCGTGACCACGCCCGACGGCACGGTGAAGGCGCTGGACGCCAAGTTCAACATCGATGACAACGAGCTGGACCGGCGCCCCGACATCGAGGCGCTGCGCGACGTCGGCGCCGAGCCCGAAGGCGAGACCATCGCCCGCGAGGCCGGCCTCACGTTCATCAAGCTGGACGGCGACATCGGCAACGTCGTGAACGGTGCCGGCCTGGCCATGGCCACCATGGACCTCATCAAGTACTACGGCGGCGAGCCGGCAAACTTCCTGGACATCGGCGGATCATCGAATCCGGAGAAGGTGGTGAATGCGCTGCGCATCATCACCAGTGATGAGAACGTGAAAGTGATCTGCTTCAACATTTTCGGCGGGATCACGCGTTGCGACGACGTCGCCAACGGCATCGTGGCGGCGACCCGCCAGATCGACATCAAGGTGCCGCTGGTCATCCGGCTGACCGGCACCAACGAGCAGCTCGCACTGCAGATCCTCGAGCGCGCCGGCTTCAACGCGACGACGTCGATGGACGAGGTCGTGCAGCGCGCCGTCGAACTCGCGCAACAGGCATAGCCAACATGTCCATACTCATCGATCGCGACACGCGCCTGCTGGTGCAGGGCATCACCGGGCGGGACGGCTCGTTCCACACCCGGCAGATGCTGGAATACGGCACCGCCGTGGTGGGCGGCGTCACCCCCGGCAAGGGCGGCCAGAGCTTCGCCGGCCCGGACGACCGGAGCGTCCCCATCTTCGACACCGTGGCCGAGGCCGTCGCCGCGACCGCGGCCAACACCTCGGTGATCTATGTGCCGCCGGCGTTCGCTGCCGACGCCATGATGGAGGCGGCCGATGCCGGCATCGCCCTGATCGTCGCCATCACCGAGGGCGTGCCCGTGCTCGACATGACGCGCGTCTATCCATTCGTGATGGAGAAAGGGGTGCGCCTGCTCGGCCCGAACTGTCCGGGCCTCATCTCGCCCGGCAAGGCGAAGGTCGGCATCATGCCCGGTTCCATCGTGCAGCCGGGACCGGTCGGCGTGGTCTCCCGCTCGGGCACGCTCACGTACGAGTTCGTGTACCTGCTCACGCAGGCCGGCATCGGTCAGACCACCTGCGTCGGCATCGGCGGTGATCCCATCAACGGCACCAGCTTCATCGATTGCCTCGAGGCGTTCGAGCAGGACCCGGAGACGAAGGCGGTCGTCATAATGGGCGAGATCGGCGGCACCGACGAGCAGCAGGCGGCCGAGTACGTGCGCTCGCGCATGAGCAAGCCGGTGGTCGGGTTCATCGCCGGGCAGACCGCTCCGCCGGGACGGCGCATGGGCCACGCCGGTGCCATCATCAGCGGTTCCGCCGGGACCGCGGCCGAGAAGATCGACGCCTTCGAGGAAAACGGCATCGCGGTGGCGCGCAAGCCCTCCGATGTGGTCGGGCTGATCCAGCGCGTGCTCTAGGATCATGCGTCTCGCCGACCTGCTACCGCGCGAGCACATCCTGGCCCCACTGCAGGAGCGCACGCTGCGCGGCGCGCTCGACGCGCTGCTGCGCCGGCTGGCGGAGGCCGGCGCTCTCGAGGACGCGGACACGCTCGCCGCCGTCATGCTGGGCGTTCGCGCGCGTGACATCGTGTGCATCGGGCCGCGCGTCGCACTGCCGCACTGCCGCAGCGACGCCGTCGACCGGGTTACGCTCGCGCTCGGCGTATCGCCGGCGCCGCTCCAGGCCGACCGGCTTGCGCCGGACGCACACCCGCAGATCGTGGTCCTCATCCTGGCACCGCCGGACGCGACCGCGCAGTACCTGCAGATCGTGGCGTCCCTGGCCAGCCATTTCCGCGACGAGGAAGCGATCGATCGCCTCGCGGCCGCGCAGAGCCCCGAGGAAGTGCTGGAGATCACGCGCCAGGCGGAGCTGCGCATGCAGCCACGCCTCACGGTGCGCGACATCATGAGCCAGGCCGTCGACTTCGTGACTCCCGGCGACCCGCTCCGGCAGGCGGTCGATCTCATGATCCGCAAGCGCCTCCGGGCGGTGCCGGTCGTCGGCGAGAAGCACGAGGTGCTGGGCATCGTGAGCGAGCGCGACATCATGCGCGGGCTGCTGCCGCGCATTCCCCGCGCCGGAGACAGCCCGCCGGAGACGACAGCCGGTCACGCCGAGACCGAGGCGCTGCGGGTGCGCGATGTCATGAGCCGCTCGGTGCTGTGCGTCTCCGAGGAGCTCGGCCTCGAGGAGGCGGCGAACATGATGATTAACAAGGACGTCGAACAGCTGCCCGTCACCGGTGAGGGGAAGCTGGTCGGCTTCCTGAGCCGCGGTGACCTGATCCGCAAACTCTTCGGCCAATAGGACATCAATGAGCTTCACCCTCGCGATCGTCAAACCCGATGCCGTGGCCCGCGGTATGACCGGCAAGGTACTCGGCCACCTCGAGGAGCAGGGTTTCCGAATCCGCGCGCTGCGCATGCTGCGCCTCTCCCGGGATCAGGCCGGCGAGTTCTACGCCGTGCACCGGGAGCGCCCCTTCTACGCCTCTCTCGTCCAGTTCATGACCTCCGGGCCCTGCATTCCGGTGCTCCTCGAGCACGACGACGCCGTGCGAGCGCTGCGCGAGGCGATTGGTGCGACCGACCCCGCCGAGGCCACCCCCGGAACCGTTCGGGCGCTGTATGCCGAGTCCAAGGAGCGCAACGCGATACACGCCTCGGACTCCGATGAGAACGCGCTCCACGAGGCTCGCTTCTTCTTCGCCGAGGCCGATACCATCGCGGCGGCCTGAACCTCGCCGGCGGGGCCGCGCGACCGCGCCGGCCGGAGCACGGGGCCGGATGGGAGGCGTGGCCGCTCGGCGAGCTCGCCTGCCGCTTCGCCGAGCTGCCGGGCTGGGGGCACGCCCCCGGGAGGCCGTCCCGGAAGCGCCCGCCCGGGACGCTCCCGAGTGCGCTGCGGGCCGTGGACCAGCCCGTGGGGGCGCCTCTCCCGCTGTCCCCCCGGCATCGTTATCTTCCACAGCTATGCTGAAAGCCGATCTTGGGCTGCTGCAGCGGCGCGGCCGGCTCGAGGTGGAAGCACAGGTCGAGCCGGACGATCCGCTCTGGGCGGGGAGCGGGGTGGCGCCGGACGGCCCGCTGCGGGTGCGACTGGAGGTGCAGCAGGCCGGCCCCGACGTGGTCGTCCGCGGCCGGCTGCAGGTGGATGTAGCCCTCTGGTGCCGACGCTGTCTGGGGCCGGTCAGGTACGCCGTAGATGATGAGGTCACCTGGCTGTTCCGGGCGGGCATCAGCGCGGCCGAGGCGCAGGCGGAGGAAGTATTCGCACTGCCGGAGCGGTCGCGCGAGCTGGACCTGGCTCCGGCGGTGCGCGAGCAGCTGCTGCTTGCCGTGCCGGAGTTTGTGTTGTGCGAGGAGGCGTGCCGGGGGCTGTGCCCGCAGTGCGGCGCGAATCGCAACGAGGACGATTGCGGGTGCACGGCACCGGTGGTCGATGAGCGCTGGGCCGCGCTGCGGCGTCGGCCGGACTGATCAGGAGGATGCATGGCGGTACCGAAGCGGAAAGTCTCGAAGCAGCGCAAGCGCAAGCGGCGGGGCGCGATGAAGGCGGAGATACCGGCGGTGAACCGGTGTCCGAAGTGCGGCGACTCGAAGCTGCCGCACCGCGTCTGCCCGACGTGCGGGACGTACAAGGGCGAGCAGGTCGTCGAGGTCGAGGAGATCTAGTCGAGCGATCCGGTGCGCATCGCGCTCGACGCCATGGGAACGGACCGCCACCCGGCCGTGGAGGTCGAGGGTGCGCTGCAGGCGATGCGTGAGCTGCCGGGTGGCTTCACGATCCTGCTGGTCGGGGATCGTGACCGTATCGAGGCGGAGCTCGCGCGCGCGGGCACCGCACCATCGGCACGCCTCGAAGTGGTGCATGCGCCGGATTGCATCATTCCCGGCGAGCCGGCCGCGGCCGCAGTGCGGCGCAAGCCGGACTCGTCGATCGTGGTCGGGCTCAAGCTGCAGCGGGAAGGGAAGGCGGACGCGTTCGTGAGCGCCGGCTCGACCGGCGCCGTCATGGCCGCGTCGCTTTTTTATCTGCGTCCGCTGCCCGGCGTGGACCGGCCGGCGATTGGCACGATCCTGCCCACGGCGGTGCAGCCGCTGCTGCTGGTGGACGCGGGCGCGAACGTCGACTGCAAGCCGCACCACTTGCTGCAGTTCGCGCGACTGGGCTCGATCTACGTGGAAGATGTCTGGCAGCGACCGCGGCCGCGCGTCGGACTGCTCAACATCGGCGAGGAGCCGGAGAAGGGCGATGAGCTGACCGTGGAGGCCCACCGCCTGCTGGCCGACAGTGGGCTGCACTTCATTGGCAACGTCGAGGGACGCGATGTGATTCGGGGCAGCTGCGATGTGCTGGTCGCCGACGGTTTCGTGGGCAACGTGCTGCTCAAGTTCTACGAGTCGCTCGCCGGATTCGTGCATGGCCTGCTGCGCGCCGAGCTCGCGGACGAGCACATCTCCCTCGATCTCGACAAGCTCTTTCGCGTCTTCGACTACACGGAGTACGGCGGCGCACCGCTGCTGGGCGTGAACGGGCACACGATCATCTGCCACGGCGGCTCGCCGCCGCGCGCGATACGGAACGCGATTCGCGTCGCCATCCAGGCCATCGACGCGCGCATGCTGGGACACATCGAGGGTGCCCTGGCCGGGACCGGCGAAGACGGCTCCTCCGCAGCCGGCGGGTGGAGCCGGCGCACCACGGAGCAGGAAGGCGTATGAAGTCACCGAAGCCGCTCGTCGAGATCGTCGCGACCGGGCGCTACCTGCCGGAACGGGTGCTGACGAACGCCGATCTCGAGAAGATCGTGGACACCACCGACGAGTGGATCCTGGAGCGCACCGGCATCCGCGAGCGACGGATCGCGGCGGCGGACATGGGGGCGGCGGACATGGGGGCACGTGCGTCGCAGATCGCGATGCAACGGGCGGGCGTGCTGCCGGGTGAGATCGACGTGATCGTGGTCTCGACGGCCACGCCGGACCGGCTGCTGCCGGCCACGGCCTGCGACATGCAGGCGATCCTCGGCGCCACGAACGCCGCGGCCTACGACATCTCGGCGGCCTGTTCCGGGTTCATCTACGCTCTGCAGCTGGCGGAAGGCCACATCGCGGCGGGTCGCGCCGAGATCGCGCTGGTGGTGTCCACCGAGAAGATGAGCGGCATCATCGACTGGACGGACCGGCAGACCTGCGTGCTCTTCGGGGACGGCGCGGGCGCGGCCATCCTGCGCAAGGCGCAGAACGGCCGGGGCGTGCTCTCGACGTTCATCCGCTCCGATGGGACGCTGGCCGAGCTGCTCTGGCGGCCGGCGGGCGGCGTCAGGGTGCCCATGGACCTCGCCGTGCTCGATGCGAAGTCGCACCTCGTGCAGATGGCGGGACGCGAGGTCTTCAAGGCCGCCGTGCGCAGCATGGCGGAAGCGGCGGACCAGGCCCTGATGAAGGCCGGCCTGACCGGCGAGGACATTGACCTGCTGGTGCCGCACCAGGCCAACATCCGCATCATCGAAGCGACCGCGAAGTATGCCGGCATCCCCATGGACAAGGTCTACATCAACATCGAGCGCTACGGCAACATGAGCTCGGCCACCGTGCCGATCGCGCTCGACGAGGCGATCGAGCAGGGCCTGGTCAAGGCGGGCTCCAACGTGCTCATGGTCGCCTTTGGAGCCGGGTTCACCTGGGCCTCTTCGGTGGTTCGGTGGTAGGCCTGCTGTTCCCGGGTCAGGGCTCGCAGTTCGTGGGCATGGGACGCGAGCTGGCGGCGGCGTTCCCGGTTGCGCGCACCACCTTCGAGGAGGCGGACGACGCGCTCGGCTCCGCGCTCTCGCGGTTGTGCTGGGAGGGCCCGGAGGCGGAGCTGACGGCGACGGTCAATGCGCAGCCCGCGATCCTGGTGCACTCCCTCGCCGTACACCGCGTCGTGGCCGAGCAGCTCGGCACGGTGGCGCTGGCCGCGGGCCACTCGCTGGGCGAGTTCTCCGCCTACGTCGCCGCCGGCGCGATCGGCTTCGCGGACGGGGTTCGTACCGTGCGCCGGCGCGGCGAGCTCATGTACCGCAGTGGACAGGAGCGGCCGGGGACGATGGCGGCGTTGCTCGGCCTGGATGACGAGGCCGCGGAGCGCGTGTGCGCCGAGGCGTCGCGTGCCGGAGGCGAGTGCGTGCCGGCGAACTACAACTCGCCGGGCCAGATCGTGATCAGCGGGGACGTGCCGGCCGTGGAGCGGGCCATGGCGCTCGCCAAGGAGGCCGGCGCGAAGCGGGCCGTGCGCCTGAACGTATCGGGCGCGTTCCACTCGCCGCTCATGCAGGTCGCGGAAGCCGGGCTCGAGGCGCAGCTCGCCGCGGTGTCGCTCACGGAGCCGCGCTTCCCGGTCGTGTCCAACGTGACGGCCGAGCCGGTGCAGGACGTCGTCTCTGCTCGCCGTCTGCTCATCCGACAGCTGACCGCGCCGGTACGCTGGAGTGCGGGGGTTCAGGCGATGGTGACGGCGGGCGTGGCGCGATTCGTCGAGCTGGGCCCCGGGAACGTGCTGACCGGCCTGCTCCGCAGGATCGACCGCAGCGCCGCCGGCATCGCCATCGGCGCTCCGGGCGACATCGATGTGCTGGTGGCCGGCGCCCCGATGTCCGCGCGCGGGAGCGAGGCCTGATGGAACGCGAGCTCGCCGGGCAGGTCGCGGTCGTGACGGGCGGCAACCGCGGGATCGGGCGCAGCATCGCGGCGCACCTGGCCCAGGCGGGCGCGCAGGTGGCGGTGGTGGCCCGCTCCGCCGAACGGGCTGCGGCCGCCGCGGCCGCGCTGCCGGGGGAGGGGCACGCCGGCTTCGGCGCCGATGTGGCCGATGCGGCTTCGGTGGATGAGCTGGTCAAGAACGTGGAGACGCAGCTCGGCTCGCTCGACGTCCTCGTCAACAATGCCGGCATCACGGAGGACAACCTGCTGGTCCGGATCGGCGAGGCGGAGTGGGACCGGGTGCTGGACACGAACCTGAAGGGGGCATTCCACACGATCCGCGCGGCGGCGCGCGGGATGATGCGCCGGCGCCGCGGGCGCATCATCAATATCACGAGCGTGGTGGGCTTGACCGGCAACAAGGGGCAGGCCAACTATGCGGCGTCGAAGGCCGGCCTGATCGGACTCACGAAGTCGGTGGCGAAGGAGCTGGCCTCGCGCAACATCCTGTGCAACGCGGTGGCGCCCGGCTTCATCGAGACCGAAATGACGGCGGGGCTCGGCGAAGCGACGCAGGAGGCGCTCAAGGCGCAGATCGCGCTCGGGCGGCTGGGCAGCGGCGACGATGTGGCGGCGGTCGTGCGGTTTCTGGCCGGACCGGGCGCATCGTACATCACCGGTCAGGTGATCGTCGTCGATGGCGGCATGGTTATCTGATCGACACTCAACTGAGAGGCGAAGATGGCGGACAGCACGGAGTCGAAGGTCAAGGACATCATCGTCAACGAGCTCGGCGTCGAGCCTGAGAAGGTGACGCTCGAAGCCTCGTTCGTCGAGGATCTGGGCGCCGACTCGCTGGATACGGTCGAGCTGGTGATGGCCTTCGAGGAGGAGTTCGGGATCGAGATCCCCGATGAGGACGCGGAGGGGCTGCAGAAGGTCGGCGACGCGGTCCGCTATCTGAAGGAGAAGGGTGTCGAATAGCCCGCGGCCCGCGCAGGAGCGAGCATGAGTAGAAACCAGGGAAGAGGCAATCGTGTCGTGGTCACCGGCGTGGGCCTGCTCACGCCGGTGGGCACGGACGTGGCCAGCTCGTGGCAGGCACTGCTGGACGGGAACAGCGGGGCCGGGCCGATCACGCGATTCGACGCGTCGCCGGATTACGACGTGCGTTTCGCCGCCGAGGTCAAGGGTTTCGATCCCGAGCAGTACCTCGAACGCAAGGAAGCGCGCCGCATGGATCGCTTCGCGCAGTTCGCGATCGCGGTCGCGGAGCAGGCGATGCAGCAGGCGGGGCTGGCTGCAGGCACGGGCAACGGCATCGACTTCGACCGGGTCGGCGTCGTGATCGGCAGCGGCATCGGCGGCATTGCGACGTTCGAGGACCAGGCGCGCACCATGGTGGAGCGCGGACCGAAGCGGATTAGTCCGTTCTTCGTGCCCATGTTCATCCCCGACATCGCGGCCGGACACGTGTCCATGCGCTTCGGCGCACGCGGCCCGAACTACTGCACGGTGTCGGCGTGCGCCTCGAGCGCGCACGCGGTCGGCGATGCCTACCGGATCCTGGAGCGCGGCGACGCGGACGTGATGATCGCCGGGGGCACGGAAGCCAGCATCACCCCGCTCACCGTGGCCGGCTTCGCGAACATGAAGGCGCTCTCGACGCGCAACGACTCCCCGCGACCGCGAGCCGACCGTTCGACGCTACCCGCGATGGCTTCGTGCTTGGGGAAGGCGCCGGGATGATGGTGCTGGAGACGCTGCAGCACGCTGAGCGTCGTGGCGCCACGATCCTCGCGGAGCTGGTGGGCTACGGGCAGAGCGCGGATGCGCACCACCTGACGGCGCCCGCGCCCGAGGGGGCCGGGGCGCAGCTGGCCATGCGCGTCGCGCTCGCGGATGCGGGGATCACCGTGGCCGACGTCGACTACATCAACGCGCATGGCACGTCGACGCCCATGAACGACCTGAACGAGACGCTCGCCGTCAAGGCGGTCTTCGGCGAGCGGGCGCCCGAGCTGGTGATGGGCTCGACCAAATCGATGACCGGACACCTGCTGGGAGCCGCCGGCGCGGTCGAAATGGTCATCTGTACGCTCGTCTGCCGCGACGGGAAGATCCCGCCCACCATCAACTTCACGACCCAGGACCCGGCCTGCGACCTGAACTACGCGCACAACCGCATGATCGAACGGCCGGTGCGCGTCGCACTCACGAATTCCTTCGGCTTCGGCGGCCACAACGTCTGCCTCGCGGTGCGTCGCTGGGACGGCGACTGATTCCGGCGGCCCGGGCGCAGGAGCGGCGCCGGCAGCCGCCGGAGCCGCTCTTTTTGCGTTCCGACCGCGTTCCGGGTGGCCCCTCGCTTCGCTTGCCGCCGGACCCGTCGGCCGGTTATTCTAGCGCCGCTTCGTGTACCTGATCGATCGGTGGAAATCGCGATGACATCGGCTGTTGCAGAGCTGACCCGGAGGGAGGCCGGACCCCGGCTGCTGCCCATGGACCCGGCCCTGGCAGGGGTGACCGAGAAGGTGCTCGCGGGGCGGCGGCTGGACCGCGCCGACGGGATCGCGCTCTTCGAGTCGCACGATCTGCTCGGCATCGGCGCGCTCGCCGACTGGGTGAACCGGTCGAAGAACGGCGACCGCGTCTTCATCACCGCGAACCAGCACCTGAATCCGACCAACGTCTGCATCCTCCGTGCGACCTGCACCTTCTGCTCGTATGCGCGCCGGCCGAAGGAGGAGGGCGCGTACACGATGGATCTCGAGGAGGCGTTCCAGGAGGCCGCGCTGGCGCGGGATACGCCGGTGCGCGAGTTCCACATCGTGGGTGGTCTCCATCCGAAGCTGCGGCTCTCCTACTACACGGACCTGATCAGCGGCCTCAAGGAGCGGCATCCCGGCGTCGAGGTGAAGGCGCTGACCGCGGTCGAGATCGCGCATCTGGCGCGCATCGAGCGGACCAGCGTACGCGACGTGCTGGTGCGACTGCAGCAGGCCGGACTCGACACCATGCCGGGAGGCGGGGCGGAGGTCTTCGCCGAGGGCGTGCGACGCACCATCGCGGAACGCAAGCTGGCGGCGGCGGAATGGCTCGATGTGCATCGCACCGCGCACGAGCTGGGCATCCGCACCAACTGCACCATGCTCTATGGGCACGTCGAGAGCTACGCGGACCGGATCGACCATCTGTTGATGCTGCGCGGGCTGCAGGATGAGACGGGCGGGTTCCTGACCTACATTCCGCTGGCGTACCACCCGGACAACAACGAGCTGGGCGAGGAGCTGGGCCGCACCGGTACCGCGACGACCGGGTTCGACGACCTCAAGAACCTGGCGGTCGGCCGCCTCTTCCTCGACAACCTCCGGCACATCAAGACGCACTGGGTGATGAACACGATGAAGGTCAGCCAGATTGCGCTCCACTTCGGGGTGGACGACCTGGAAGGGACGGTACGGCGCGAGCGCATCTATCACGACGCCGGTGCGCAGACGCCGGAGTGGACCAGCTTCGCGGAGATCGTGCGCATCGTGAAGGACGCGGGCAAACGCCCGGTCGAGCGCAACGTGCACTACGACGAGGTGCGCACGTGGTAGCGCCGGGGCCGGTCGTCCGGATCCAGGCGGGCCCGGAGCGTACCGCGGACGGCGTGGTGCCCCCGGAGCAGCGGACGCTGCCGGTGCTGCAGAGCGCCGCGCCCCGCCGGCGGGTCCCCACCGAGGGCGGCTCGGTCGGCGCCCGGCGCCGGGCCGCGCAGCCCGGGTACGTGCCGCCGCCGGTACAGAACCGACCGCACGCGGGCGACATCGCGTCGTGGCTGGAGCGGCTCGAGGGCACATCGCTGCTGGAGCTCGGGGCCGCGGCGGACGCGCTCCGCCGCCGGCTCCACCCGGAGGGCGTGGTCAGCTACATCGTGGACCGGAACATCAATTACACCAACCTCTGCGTCACCGACTGCCGGTTCTGTGCCTTCTATCGACGGCCGAAGGACGATGAAGCCTACGTGCTCTCGTACGAGGATGTCGGCCGCAAGATCGACGAGGCGAAGGCGCTCGGCGCGGTGCAGATCCTGATGCAGGGGGGGCACAACCCGTACCTGCCCCTCGACTGGTACCTCGGACTGCTGCGCTACATCAAGGAGCGGCACCCGGTCCACGTGCACGGCTTCAGCGCCTCCGAGATCGAGATGATCGTGAAGGTGTCGCGGCTGCCGCTCGACCAGGTGCTGCGCCAGCTGCGGGAGGCGGGCCTGGACAGCATGCCGGGTGCCGGCGCGGAGATCCTGGTGGACGCCGTGCGCGACGTGATCGCGCCGAAGAAGATCGATTCGACGCGCTGGCTGGAGATCCACGAGGCGGCACACGAGGCGGGACTGCACACGACCGCAACCATGATGTACGGCGTGGGCGAGGTCTGGGCGGACCGGCTCGAGCACCTGCTGCGGCTGCGCGCCCTGCAGGCGCGCAGCGTGGCGCGCGGGGGCGCCCGCTTCACCGCGTTCATCGCCTGGTCGTTCCAGCCCAGCCAGACCGAGATGGAGGGCTGGGACCTCGAGCTGGGCACGGGCATGGATTACCTGAAGGTCACGTCATTGAGCCGGCTCGTGCTGGACAATTTCCGCAACCTGCAGGTGAGCTACGTGACGCAGGGGCCCAAGCTGGCGCAGGTGGCGCTGCGCTTCGGTGCCAACGACTTCGGCTCGCTCATGCTGGAGGAGAACGTGGTGAGCGCGACCGGCATCGATTTCATCATGGCGGAAGGCGAGGTCCGCCGCATCATCGAGGACGCCGGGTTCACCCCCCAGCGCCGTTATCAGGACTATCGGCTGGTCGCTGCCGACGACAGCGGCTGCCCGTGCTGCGCCTGGCGTGAGCGCCTGGAGGTGGCGCGGTGAAGAAGAAGGTGCTGATCCTGATGGGCTCGGAGTCGGATCGCGACAAGATGGAGAAGGCGATTCCGATTCTGCGCGACGCGGGGGTCGAGGTGAGTGTAGCGGTGTCCAGCGCGCACCGGCAGCCGGATCGCACCGCGGAGCTGGCGCGCACCGCGCGCGCGGAGGGGTTCAGCGTCGTCATCTGCGGGGCGGGCCTCTCGGCGGCGCTGCCGGGCGTGGTGGCGGCGCACACCGAGCTGCCGGTGATCGGGGTGCCGCTCAATGCCGCGCTCGGCGGTCTCGACGCCCTGCTCTCGGTGGCGCAGATGCCGCCCGGCGTTCCCGTCGCCTGTGTCGGCATCGACAACGCGCGCAACGCCGCGCATCTGGCGTTGCGCATTCTCCAGCTCTCCTGAGTCGGCCGATGCGGGTCGGCATCGGGTACGACTCGCACCGCTTCGCCGCCGGGCGCCCCCTCGTGCTCGGCGGCGTCGTCATCGAGCACCCGCGCGGCCTGGCCGGGCACTCCGACGCGGACGCGGTGGCCCACGCGCTCACGGACGCGATCCTGGGAGCCGCTGGTGCGGGCGACATCGGCGCGCACTTCCCACCCGGGGACGCCCGCTGGCAGGACGCCGACTCACTCGCCCTGCTGCGCTCGGCCGTGGCGATCATTGCCGAGCAGAACTACCAGGTGGTGAACGTCGACGTCACGGTGATCTGCGAGGCGCCGCGCATCGGCCCGCATGTCGCCGCGATGCGCGACCGGATCGCCCGGGCGGTCGGCATCGCGCCGCGCCTGGTGTCGGTCAAGGGGAAGAGCAACGAGGGCATGGGCTGGGTGGGACGGGGCGAAGGCATCGCTGCGATCGCGGTCGCCGCCGTCGACGCCATTGCCGATTAGCGGCGCGGCGCCGGGCTGCGGACGGTAGCACCAGATGGGGTCGCTGCTCCGCGAGCTGATGCAACTGCCGCCCGTGCTCATCTATCTCGTGATCGGGCTGGGCGCCGCGGTCGAAAACCTGGTGCCCCCGGTTCCAGCCGACACGTTCGTCCTGCTCGGCGCCTTCCTGGCCGCGGCCGGACGGGCCAACGCGTGGATCGTGTTCTTCGCGACCTGGATCTGCAACGTGGCCGGCGCGCTCGGCGTCTACGCGGTGGCCTGGCGGTTCGGTGAGGGCTTCTTCCAGACCCGGGTCGGCCATTTCCTGCTGAATCCGCGCCAGCTCGAGCACATCGGCTCGTTCTACGACCGCTGGGGTGTCGCCGCGATTTTCGTGAGCCGCTTCCTGCCCGCATTCCGGGCCATGGTCCCGGTCTTCGCCGGTGTCACTCGCGCCTCGCCGTGGAAGGTGGCCCCCCCGCTCGCGATCGCGTCCGGCGTCTGGTATGGCACGCTGGTCTACCTCGGCGCGTTCGCGGGACGCAACTTCGGCGCGATCGTGCGCTTCTTCGAGCGCGCCAGCACCATTCTCATGATCGTGGCCGGGCTGCTGCTGCTCGGCTTCACAGTGTGGTGGGCCCGCACCCGGCGGCATCATCCGCCGCGGCGCCCCTGAGGCCGGAGTCGCGCGTGTTCCACCTCGAGAGCTTCTGCGAGTACCTGGACTTCGAGCGGGGTCTCTCACCGCGCACCATCGAAGCCTACCGTCGCGATGTGGGTGGCCTGGTGGCGTACCTGAGCGCGCGTGGTGTGGAGAGCATCGAGAGCGCGGGCGTCTCAGAGCTGCGCGAGTACGTCTACCACCTCAAGGACCGGGGGCTGCAGGCGACGTCGATCCGGCGGGCGCTGGCCGCGATCCGCACCTACTTCGGGTTCCTGCTGGCCGAGGGGCACGTCCGCGCCGATCCCACGGAGCGGGTGGATTTGCCGCGCACCGGACGGCGGCTGCCGTATGCGCTCGGCCGCGAGGACGTGGTGCGCCTGCTGGACGCCCCTGACGTGAGCGATCGGCTCTACTGGCGCGACAAGGCGCTGCTCGAGTTCGCCTACGCGTCGGGAGTGCGCGTGAGCGAGCTGATCGGTCTCAAGGTGCGCGACCTCGACCTGGTCGAGGGGCTGGCGCTGGTCTTCGGCAAGGGTGCAAAGGAGCGCGTCGTCCCGATAGGGCGCAGCGCGATCCGGGCGCTCGATGTGTACCTCCGCGAGATCCGGCCCGGCCTGGCGCGCGACGCCGCGGGCGCCGTGTTCCTGAATGCGCGCGGGCAGCCGCTCTCGCGCATGGGCGTCTGGAAGATCCTGCGTCGTCAGGTGCGGCGCGCCGGGATCCGCCGCCGGGTCAGCCCGCACACGCTGCGGCACTCTTTCGCGACCCACCTGCTCGAGGGGGGTGCCGACCTCGCCGCCGTGCAGGAGCTGCTCGGGCACGCGGACATCGCGACCACGCAGGTCTACACCCACGTCGAGCGGGAGTACCTGCGTGAAGTACACCGCCAGTTCCACCCGCGCGCATGAGGCGCCAGGCGGGCGTCGCTGCCCCGGCTCGTGCTCCGTCCGGGTCCGTGCGGCGTACGCTCGCCCCGGGCGTCGCCGCCGGCGTGCGCGCGCCCCGGCCGCGATCAGCTTCCGGCACTCCGCACTACTCGCCGGAGCGGGCCCGTCCTATACTCCTGAGTCGCGGCTTCCCGGGCACCGGTCATCCAGGCGCATGCTGCTGGTCATCGACAACTACGACAGCTTCACCTGGAACCTGGTCCAGTACCTGGCGATGCTGGGGGCCGATCCGGTAGTGAAGCGCAACGACGAGGTGAGCGTCGACGCAGTGCTCGAGCTCGCACCGGCACGGATCGTGATATCGCCCGGGCCGTGCTCCCCGGCCGAGGCCGGCATCAGCGTGGAGCTGATCCGCCGCACGGCCGGCACCATCCCGATCCTCGGCGTCTGCCTCGGTCACCAGGCGATCGCGGTGGCCTGGGGCGGACGCGTACGGCGGGCCGAACGGCCCATGCACGGCAAGCTCTCGCGCATCGAGCACGAGGGCGACATCCTGTTCGACGAGATCACGTCGCCATTCACGGTAACGCGATACCACTCCCTGGTCGTCGAGCCGCAATCGCTGCCGGCAGCGCTCGCGCCGATTGCGTGGACGGCGACCCCGGCGCCGCGCGAGCTGCAGGCGCTCCGGCACCGCGAGCACCCGGTCTGGGGCGTTCAGTTCCACCCCGAATCCATCGCCAGCGAGAATGGCATGACGATCCTGCACAACTTCCTCGAGCACGCATGAAGCGCACAGCGATCACCGTACTGCTCACGCTGCTGCTCGCCGGCGGCGCGTTCGCTCAGGAGCCGGTGGTGCGGTTCCGCGGGCGCGGACATCCGGCCACGGACGCGAAAATCCGCGACTGGCTGGCCGAGCCCGGGCGCCTGGTCTGGACCGGCGACACGACCATCGCTCGCACCGACACGGTGCGTGCGCCCGTGCTCATCGTGGGCGGCACCGTGCGCATCGAGGGCACCATGCTCGGCGAGCTCGCCGGCGTCGGCGCCGACCTTTTCGTGCGTCCGAGCGCGCGCCTGCACGGCGACGTCTTCAACGTCGCGGGCGGCTACTACGTTTCCGACCTGGCCACCGTGAGCGGCTCGGTCGACGACCGCCCGAACGCCCCGTACGAGCTCGAGCGCCGTCCCGGCGAGATCCACATCATCGGCACCGAGCAGCGCTCCGCGCTGCTCCTGGAAGGCATCTACGGACTCACCCCGCCGACCTACGACCGCGTGGACGGCGCTTCCCTCCGCTGGGCCGCGTCGCTCGCGCTGCCCACGCTGGGACGTACCGAGCCGCGCCTGCGCGGCTGGGCCGGCTACCGCAGTGAGCGCGGCGCCTTCGACGGCGGTGGCGAGCTGATCGTCGCGCGGGGCTTCACCGAGCTCGGCTTCGGCGCCGAGCGGACCACGCTCACGAACGAGCACTGGATCCGCAGCGACTTCACGAACTCCGTCGCCTACCTGTTCCAGGGCAAGGACGTGCGCGACTATCACCAGGCCGATCGGGTGTGGGCGGAGCTGCGTCGCACCGTCGAGCGCGGCGAGCGTACCACCAGCTTCTGGGTCCGCGGCCAGGTCGAGGAGGCGACCTCGCTGCGCGCCGACGACCCGTGGAGCCTGTTCTCGCGCGACAGCGTGCGCACGAACTTCCCGATCGACGACGGCCGCATTGCCAGCGTGCGCGCCGGTACCGACGTCCTCTGGGAGCAGCCCACGTTCACGCTCCGGCTGCTCGGCGAGCTCGAGGCCGCCGGCGAGCCGCTCGACGGCGAGCACGAGTTCACCCGCTACCAGCTCACCGGCGACTGGGCCATGCTCGCCTTCGCGGATCATACGCTCGAGGTCGAGTGGCACGTGCGCGGACCCCTGCCGGGAACGGAGACGCTGCCGCGCCAGCGCTGGAGCCACCTGGGCGGCTCCGGCACGCTCTACACGTTCAATGACGCTCAATTCCGCGGCGACCGCGTCGTGTTCGTCGAGACGAGCTACGGTATTCCGCTCGGCGAGCGGCTCCGCGTTGCCTATCTCGGCGTGCCCACGGTGGAGCTGCTCCATGCCGCCGGCATGGCGTGGACTGCCGGTCAGAGCCGCAGCCTCGAGCAGAACGTCGGCCTCCGGCTCAAGCTCGGCATGTTCTACGTGTGCGCCGTCACCAATCCCGATGACTTCGGAGCTGACGCCGAGTTCGCCGTGGGCGTCACGCTCTCCCGCAAATCCCACCCCTGGCAGGCGTCGGGCGGGTTCTTCTAGCCCGCGCACCCCGGGGCACGCGTGACGACCGTGCGCCGGCTTTGACACTGGCGGGGGCGCCTGTTAGATTGCCTCAGTGT
>DATHVV010000051.1:0-13289 GCA_035461105.1 Longimicrobiales bacterium
GGCCCTGCGCGACGTGGTCGGCGGCGCGCTGCGCTACAGCGAGTACGGCGTGCTCAAGCGCCTCATGATGAAGCACATCGCGCGCAGCCACGGGCTCTCCGGCGACACTTCGCGTGACCACGAGCTGACCGACTGGGACCGCGTGCGAAGCTTCACGCGTCGCCTCCTCGAAGACAGCGGCGCCGTCGCGATCAGGTCCTGATGTGAGCACCGGCCGGGCTCTGCGTCCGCGTCGGTGTTCGGTCCTCCCGTTCCGTGGTCTTCCCCGCGGCGGAAGGCGCCGAGATCGCTTGCCAGGTCTGTGTCATGTCAACATTCTCCGTGCTCGCCTGATCCGGGTCGCAGGACTTGAGACTCGGCCCTAACCTGTTGAACCGGGGCGACTTGGGGCGGGCGGGCGAGTTGCATCCCGACGCTGTGGAGAGGTAGGTATGCGGCGGCACAGACCCCACTGGTTCGACGAACTGGCAGCCCTGCAGCTGAACGGCGGGCGCTTCCGACGAGCGCGCTGGAATCCCGGCGCGAGGACGCTGGAAGTGCTGGCGCGGGTGGAGGAGCGAGACGGCTGGATGGAGTTGCTGCTCCGCTACCGGAACGTGGAACGTCTGGAGCCGGCGCTGCCGGCCCTGGTGGCCATGATCGAGGACGTGTCGGTCGAGCTGACCGGACAGCAGCTGAGCGCGGCAGCAGGCTGCTGGCAGCATCGGCTCGAGACCCGGTCGGCCGGAACGCTGCAGATACGCTTCGGGGACCTGTTCCTGGCGCGCACCCCGGTGGCGGGGCCGGCCGATCCGCTGGACGCGGGTCCCCGGTTCGAGGTGCTCTCCTGCTGAGCGTCAGGCGCTCGCGGGGCTGGTGAAGCGGCGGACCTCCTCGAGCAGCCGCCCGGGCGTGCACGGCTTGCTGAGGAACGCCGAGCAGCCCGCATCGCGCGCCTTCCGACCCACCGCGCCGTAGGTGTGCGCGGTCAGCATGACGATGGGGATCGCCGCAAACATCGGGTCGTTGTGAAGCGCGCGCGCCACCTCGACGCCGGTCCGGCGCGGGAGCGTGTGGTCCAGGATGATCACGTCGGGGCGGGTCGAACGGGCCAGGTCGATCGCGGTATCGCCATCGGAGGCGGTTACGACCTCGTAGCCGTGGCGCTGCAGATAGGCGCTGTGTATGGCGCGCAACTCGAACTGGTCATCGACGAAGAGTACTGTGGCCATGTGCAGGAACCTCCCTCGGGGCCGGACGCGAACCGGTGCTGCGTGCGGGGTTCGGCGTCTGATCGGAATACCGTAAGCTGACGAAGCGGGGCGAAGCCCGCAACCGTTTGGGCGATCGGGATTTCGAACCGTGTCAGGAGGTCTCCACCGCGCGCGGAAGCCGGCGGTCTCCCCGGTTTCCAGGGTACGCAGCTTCGTGCCATACTTCGGCCTGAACGGGACCGGGAGGGATGCATGCGGCGAATCGTGATCGGGTGCTGTGCGCTGCTGCTCGGGTGCGGCGGGAATGAGCGGGCGGCGCCGGGCGCGACAGCGGACTCTTCGTACCGGGCGGCGGCGGACACGAGTGCGCTCACCTCGCTCGACTGCGGCACGTTCCTGGACGAGGCGCTGCGCGTGGTACCGACGCGCGCGGCGCTCGCGGAGGCCTTCGGTGAGCCGGACAGCATGCGCGCGTGGACGGAGCCGAACCGGCACATCCCGGATGTGCTCGACTCGGTGATCGTGGTGCGCTACCCGGGGCTGGACGTAGTGATCAGGAAGCCGCACGGGGGTCTGGACATGCCCGATCTCGCGAAGGTGATGGACAACCGGTTCCTGACGCGAGCCGGGATCGGCGTGGGCGCACCGGAGGACCGGGTGGTAACAGTGCTGGGCGAGCCGGCCGAGCGGCTCGCGGACCGGCTGCGCTACGCCTGCGGGGAAGTGGGTGCACCAGTGACGTTCATGCTGACGGGCGGCAAGGTGCGCGCGATCGAGCTCGACTACTACGTGGACTGAACCGCGACGGCGCACGGCGCCGTTACGTGGCGCGTGGCAGACCGGGCGGGTACTGCGCGAACCGGGCGCGAGGCAGCGCGACGCCCGGCTTGGCGTAGAGCGGCAGCAGCAGCTGCACCAGGTGCATGGGTGACTCCCCGGGGGCGCAGGGATGGAGGGGAACGGCACGACCGGCACGATACGCCGCCTGCTGCTGGCCGTGGTGCTGCTGGGCATGGCCGGCACCGCGGCCGAGCTGGTCCTGCTCGAGCACTACGAATCGACGTGGCAGCTGGTGCCGCTCGCGACGCTCGCCGTCGGCGCGGCGCTCACGCTGCTCGTGCTGCTGCAGCCGACGCGGGGCGCCGTGCTCGCGCTGCGCGGCGTGCTGCTCGCTTTCCTGGTGGTCGGTGGGCTCGGGCTCTGGCGTCACTACGCGGGCAATGTCGAGTTCGAGCTGGAGCGCCACCCGGAGCGTGCCGGTCTGGTGCTGCTGTGGGCGGTGCTGCGCGGGGCGACCCCGGCGCTCGCGCCCGGCACGATGATCCAGATCGGGCTGTTCGGCCTGATCGCGCTGTTCCGCCACCCGGTGGCGGCTAGTCCCGCGCCTCCAGCCCGAGGCGCCTGAGCATCTTCTGCAGGCTCTGCCGGTGCAGGCCGAGGGCCCGGGCGGTCGCGCTCACGTTGCCGCCGTGGCGCTCGAGCGCCGCCGCGAGGAAGCTCCGCTCGAAGCCGGCGAGCGCTCGATCGCGGGCCTCGGCAAAGCTCAGCTCGGCGAGCACCGCGTCGGCCGGCCGGAGCGGTGCGCCGGCGCCGAGCAGCGGCGCGGGCAGGTCGGCAACCTCGATCGCCTCGCCATCGGCCAGGACCACGGCGCGCTCGACCACGTTGCGCAGCTCTCGGACGTTGCCCGGCCAGTCGTGGGCGAGCAGCGCACGGCGCGCGCTTTCGCCGAGCGGCCGCGCCGGAAGGCCGTGCCGCTCGGCGAAATGGCTGATGAAGTGCAGCGCGAGCGGTACGATGTCCTCGCGCCGCTCGCGCAGCGGCGGCAGCACGAGCTGCACGACGGCGAGCCGGTAGCGCAGGTCAGAGCGGAGGCGTGCCTCCCCGGCTTCGGGGCCGAGCGCGCGGTTGGTCGCGGTGACCAGGCGTACATCGATCGGCGTGGTCGCGGTGGCGCCCACGCGGGTAACGTGGCGCTCCTCGAGCACGCGCAGCAGCTTGGCCTGCGCGGCCTCGGCCAGCTCGCCCACCTCGTCCAGGAACAGCGTGCCGCCGGCGGCCGCCTCGAACACGCCGGCGTGGTCGCGTTCCGCACCGGTGAAGGCGCCGCGCACGTGGCCGAACAGCTGGCTCTCCACCAGCTCCGCCGGGAGCGCGGCGCAGTTGATCGCCACGAAAGGCCCATGCCGGCGCGCGCTCTCCTGGTGCAGCGCGCGCGCCACCAGCTCCTTGCCCGTGCCGCTCTCCCCCGTGATCAGCACCGTGACATCGGCGGGTCCGACGCGCGCGATCAGGCGGTACACTTCGCGCATCGACGGGGCACTTCCGATCAGCCCCCGGAACTCGGTCGCCAGCTCCCGTCGCAGGCGCGCGTTCTCGATACGCAATGCGAGCAGCTCGCGGGCGCGCGACGCGAGCGCCCGGATCTCCTCGTTGTCGAACGGCTTCGGCAGGTAGTCGAACGCCCCCAGCTTGAGCGCGCGCACGGCGGTGCGCTCGTCACCATGGGCGGTGAGCAGCACGAACAGCGTGTCGGGATGGCGCAGGCGCACCTCCTCCAGCAGCTGCAGTCCGCTCATGGCCGGCATGCTCAGGTCGGAGAGCACCAGGTCGGCGGGATCGCCCTCGAGCGCCGCCAGCGCCGCCGGTGCGTGCTCGGCGGTGCGCACCTCGTGGCCGGCCGCGCGGAGCAGCTCCTCGAGCGAGAAGCGGATCGCGGGCTCGTCATCGACGACCATGACCTTCATGCGGGCACCGCGGCGGCCGGCGGTACGAGGATGCGGAGCTCGGCGCCGTGCGGCACCGCGTCGACGACCTCGATGCGCCACTGGTGCTGGCGGGCGAGCGCGCGCACCACGGCGAGCCCGAGGCCGGTGCCGCCGCCAGCCGTGTGGAAGGGCGCGAAGATGCGCTCGCGCTCGCTGGCCGGGATGCCACTGCCCTGGTCGCTGACCGTGAGCACGACCTGCCCGTCGGCCGCGGTCGCGCCCAGCTCGACGGTGCTGCCCGCCGGCGCGTGGGCGATGGCATTGAGCAGCAGGTTGAGCAGCGCCTGGGCAAGCGCCTCGCGCGGCGCGCTCACCTGCACGCCGTTCGCGCGGACCGCGAGCCGCACGTCGGCGCGTCGCGCGCGCGTCTCCACCAGCAGGGCCAGGTCCTCGAAGAGGGGCGCGAGCGGGGTCGGCTCCAGGGCGGCGGTTGCGGGCGGCTGCAGGCGCGCCAGGTCGGTGAGGTTGCCCACGATGCGGTCGAGCCGCGCGATCTCGCCGAGGATCACGTCGACGTAGCGCTCGCGCGTCTCGTCCGGCAGCGGACCTTCACCGATGCGCTGGGTGAGGGAGCGGATGCCGGTGAGCGGGTTGCGCACCTCGTGCGCCACGGTCGCGGCCAGCTCGCCGAGCAGCGCCAGCCGGTCGCGCTCCGCGACGCCCGCGGCCAGCTCGCCGCTGCGCGCGGCCCGCACCTCGACATCGTAGAAGCGGTAGTGCACGATGCCGGTGAAGATCAGGAACTGGATGAAGATGGTCATGACCGGCAGCGCGAAGAAGATGAAGCCGCCGCGCAGCATGATGGACGCGATCACGCCGAGCGGTACCACCACGCTCAGCGCGATGTTCAACGCCGGCGCCTGCCGGCGGCCGCGGCGCGCGCTGCCGTAACGGAAGTAGAGCAGCGCCGGGAACCCCCAGGCCAGCCCCTGCCAGACGTGCGTCAGCGAACTGTCCAGGGGCGCGCCCATCAGCGGCAGCACCAGGACGCCGGCCGCGAGCGGCAGCAGCGGGATCCAGAACGGCGGCCGGAAGACCTGCACCAGCGTCGCGGCGCAGAAGAGCGCCGGCAGGAAGTGCACGTCGTAGACGTACACCTCGTGCCATGCCGCCGGCAGCTCGAACGTGAGCATCAGTCCCTGCAGTCCGAGCCACACCAGCTGCGCCGCGACGAACGCGACGTACCAGCGCACCGCGCGGTTGCGCGGGTTGAACAGCAGCAGCAGCGCGCCGCCCAGCAGGTTGGCGCCGAATGCCGTGAACGCGACGACGGCCGCGAGCGGGGCGCTCTCCGGCATCAGAAGCGCAACTCCGCGCCCAGCACGAACGTCCGGTGCGCGAAGAACGAGTCGACCGGCCGGCGCTCCGTGTACGTCGCGTCGTACTGGTAGCCCATGATGTTACGACGTCCGTTCAGGTCGAGCATCTCCAGGTAGAAGACGCCGGTGTGATCGCCGATCTTCTGGAAGCGGGTGAGGCGCGCGTCGAGACGGCCGTAATACGGCAGGCGCTCGCCGTGAATCGCGCCCGGCACCGGCTCGAGCGGCCAGCCCTCCTGCGGCGATGCGATCGCGCCGATGATCGGCGTGTACGGCTTGCCGGTCGCGTAACGACCAGTCGCGCCCAGCTCCCACGATTCGCTCAGAGCGAAGCGGCCGACCAGGGTGAGCGAGTGCGTCACGTCGTAGCGGGCCCGCACCTGCTCGCCGCTCACCAGCTCGCCCTCGGCATCGATCAGCGAGTAGGTGACCCAGCCGTTCAGGCGCGCCTGCTGCTGCCAGCGCACCATCGCGTCCAGGCCGCGCGCGCTGCCCGACGCCAGCGCGGGACCGCCGCCCTCGCCGGGCGCATACCGATCGTACTGCTTCGTGTACGCTTCGACCCGCAGCGCGGGCTCGCCGGCGCGCTCGGCGCCGAGCACGAGATGCCGCGCGCGGGTGGGCGCTCCGGTCGGCGTCCCGGCATCGGGCAGCTGGTAGCGCCGGCGCCAGCTGCCCTGGTGGAACATCCCGGCCCCGCCGCGCAGCGTCCATGCGCCGGAAGTGTAGGCGAGCGCAGCGCGGGGGTCCAGCGTGACCTCGTCCTCGCCGGGCAGCCGGTCGGCGCGCGCGCCGACCACCGCGACCAGCGAGCGGCCCAGGGCGCGCTCCGCCTCGAGGTAGACGCCGGCGTGATCGGCGCTCTCCCGGTCTCCGGGCAGCTCCGCGGCTGGCGATCCGGGCGCGACGTTCGGGGTGAGCGGTACCGTGCCCTCGGTGGCGGCGGTGACGCGGGCCAGCTCGAGGCCGCCGCGGAAGCGCAGGCCGCCGCGCGTGACCAGGTCGCCATCGATGCGCGCGCCCCACGCGTGATCGGTGCGGTCGCGCTGGAGCACACCGAACTGGAAGCCGCCCGCGCGGCGCGAGCCGGTCACGCTCGCGGTCGCGCCGGCGCGTCCGTCGCCGCGCAGCCAGCGCGCGCTCAGCGCCCCGTGCTGCGTGGCGCCGTCGCTCGCGAACGTGCCATGGTAGGCGCCGGTGTCGATGATGCGCGACGACTCGTCGCCGGCGGCGAGCGCGAGCGCCTTGAGCTCGATGCCCGGCACGGGGTTGAAGCTGCCGCCCGCGACCGCCTGGTAGGAGCGCGGCATGTCCGGGTACTTGTCGCTCTGGCCCTGCATGCGGGCGACCAGGGTCACGTCGGTGAGCATGGCCGTCGTCCACAGGCCGGCCCGGGCGCCCACCGGCCGGAACAGGCTGGCGCCCGCGGAGACGGTGTTGATGCCGACGCGGCCGTACGCTTCCTGCGGCCGACCCTGCGTCTCGACGTCGACCACGCCCGACAGCGCGTTGCCATACTTCGCGGAGAAGCCGCCGGCGGAGAAGTACGCGCGGCTCAGCACGCTCGCCTCGAGCACGCCCATGCTGGAGCCGTTCAGCCCTTCCCAGCGCCCCGGGAACGCGAGCCGCCCGCCATTCACGAACACCGGTGTCTCCTCGGGATCGCCGCCGCGCACGTAGAGATCCACGCCGTCGCCAGCGCGCGTGGCGCCCGGCAGCGCCTGCAGCGTCTGCAGCATCTCCGCGGTACCGCCGGGCATCGTGTAGACATCGACGCGCCGCAGCGCGGTGCTGCTGCGCGCCTCCTCGAGCTGGTGCTGCGTGCCCTCGACGCGGAGCGGCGCGAGCGCGTAGACCGCGGGCGGCTCCTCTCCGCTCGCGGTCGGTACCTCCGGCGTGCCCGCCGCGGGCGCGCCCGCCGCGCGCGCGCGCTCCTGCAGCGCCGCGTCCTCGGGGAAGAGCTTCGCGCCCGCGGCAAACGCCGCCTGCGCGTCGCCCCTGCGCCCCGCGCGCTCGTAGGCGTCGCCGAGATACCGCCAGGTGAGGCCGTAATGCGGCTGGTCGTTCCGCGCGCCCTGCTGTGCGCGCAGCGTCTCCAGCTCGCGGATCGCGTCCGGAGTCCGGTTCAGGAACGCGGGCATGTGGAAGTAGTTCATCGCGAGCAGGAAGCGGCCCTGCCAGTGTCGCGGCTCGAGCGCGAGCGCGGTCTGCAACGACGCGAGCGACTGCTCGATCACGCGCATCGCGCCGGTCATGCCCGCATGCGGCAGCACGCAGCGCGAGAGCGCCTCGGCCAGGCCGACGTGCGCGTCGGGGTTATTGGGCTGCGCGCCGATCAGCGCGCGGAACGCCTGCTCGGCGCGCTCCGCGAGCGCGCGCGCGTCCGCGGCCGATCCCGTGGGCGGGGCCGCTGCCGCCGCTTCCGCGGCGGCGATGCACGATTCCAGCACCGCGCGCGCCGCCGCCGGATCCGGAGTCTGCGGCGGTGCGCCGGGCCGTGCGACCGCGGCCGGGTTCTGCTGCGCGTTGGCCGGCGCGGCGCCGGCCAGCATCGCAATGATGATCAGGAATGGCAGTGGCCTCGATGACTTCATGGCTCGCTCCGTGGCTGCGTGGGTGGCGCCTGCCGCAGGAGCAACCGCGGGACCGTCGGGCCACGCGGCGGGAATCGTTCTCGCACAGTGAGAATGGCGGGGAGGCCGGGCACGGCGGGTGCAGCCGGAGGGGTTGAGTGCAGCCTGGCGGCTGCAGGGCGCGGGCGATGGGGTCGAGAACGGAACCTCCCTCAACCCCCCTCGCCCTCGCCCCTCTTCCCTATTCCCTATTCCCGGAAAATCGCGGTGGTCGGGATGCCGTCGGATCCGATCCGGCCGCGATACATGCCCGAGGAATTGAACGGCATCGTGTAGTTGCCGTACGCGTCCATCGCGATCACACCGCCCTCGCCCTGCTGCGCGACCAGCTTCTCCATGACCACGTGGTGCGCTGCCTGCTCGAGCGTCTCCCCGCGGTAGGCCATGCGTGCGCAGATGTCGTAGGCGACGACGTTGCGGATGAAGTACTCCCCGTGGCCGGTGGCGGACACGGCGCAGCGATCGTTCGCGTACGTGCCGCCCCCGATGATCGGCACGTCGCCGACCCGGCCCCAGCGCTTGTTGGTCGTGCCGCCGGTGGACGTGCCGGCAGCGATGCGGCCCTGGCGGTCGAGCGCGACCGCGCCCACGGTGCCGAACTTCCGGTCGGCCTCATCGGCGACCGCGCCCGCGCCCGTGGGCGCGCGCGCCTCCGCCTGCTTCGCGCGCTGGAGCGCATCCCAGCGCGACTGCGTGAAGAAGTAGCTCTCCTCCACCAGCTCCAGGCGCTGCTCGCTCGCGAACCTCTCGGCGCCGGCGCCCGTGAGCATGACGTGCGGGGAGGCTTCCATGACCCGCCGGGCGAGGGAGATCGGGTTCTTGACACGCGTCACGCCCGCAATCGCGCCGGCGCGCAGCCCGGTGCCGTCCATGATCGCGGCGTCCAGCTCGTTCTTCCCCTCGTGCGTGAACACCGCGCCCTTGCCGGCGTTGAAGAGCGGCGAGTCCTCCATGACGCGCACGGCGGCCTCGATCGCGTCCAGCGCGGCCCCGCCGTCGGCCAGCACGCGGTGACCCGCGCGCAGCGCCTCCTCGAGCGCCGCGTGGTAGTCGCGCTCGCGCTCGGGGCTGAGCGACGCGCGCGCTATGGTGCCGGCGCCGCCGTGGATCACCATGCCCCAGTTCGGCACCGGGACCGGCACGGGGCTGGGGCGTGGCACGGGAGCCTGGTCAGCGGGCGGGCTGCCGGCGCACGCCGCGAGCAGCACGGCGGCGAGGCAGAGCAGGGTACGTCGCATGGCAGTTCCTCCGTCGGGGTGCACGCGGCGCGACAATAGCCGCGCCGGCGGGGTCCGGCCAGAGAAGCGGCGTCCGACTCCGCGCGCCGCGTGCGGGGCGCACCGGCACTTGATGCGGCGCCGGCAGGGAACGGGAAGGCCGGCCGGGCCGGCACGCGCCGCCGGCCGCCCGCCGATCAGGTGCTGTAGCCCTGCGGGTTCTCGCGGTTCGGCAGTCCGACCAGGCCGAGCAGCTGGTCCATGCGGATCTCGTTGTCGCGCACGACGTCGTACAGCTCGTTCTCGTCGCGGAACGGGCCGTGCTCGGCGCGGTGACGGACGATGCGGTCGGCGAGGACCGGCAGCACGCCCCGCTCGACCAGCTCCTCGCGTGTGGCCGTGTTGGCGTCGAGGATCCGGGCTTGCTCCTTCATCGCGCCTCCTTGCTGTTTCCGCCTCGAAGGAGGCACGTTCCGGGCCGGGGGTCCGCCCGGCGCGCCGTGCGCCGGCCAGCCCTCCCGCTCCCAGGGCGCGGTGCCGGTGCCGCGCCCCGTTCCCGGAGAGAGGTTCATGGCCGAGCCCGCCCAGCACGTGCGCACGTCCGGCTCCTTCACCGCCGCCGCCGAGAAGCGGCTGCTGCAGAAGCTCGCGGCCGCGCTGCCGCCGTGGATCATGCCGGATCACCTGACCGGGCTCGGCCTGCTCGCCTCCACGCTCGTTGGCGTCGGCTACATGCTCACCAACCAGCACGAGCACTGGCTGTGGCTGGTGAACGCCGCGATCGTGCTGAACTGGTTCGGGGACAGCCTCGACGGCACCGTCGCCCGCTACCGCAAGGCCGAGCGCCCGCGCTACGGCTACTACCTCGACCACCTCACCGACGCGTACTCCACGCTCATGATCGGCCTCGGCCTGGGCTTCTCGCCCTACATGCTCCTCGCCGTCGGCCTCGGCATCGTCGTCGCCTACCTGCTGCTCTCGATCAACGTCTACCTCGAGACGCACGTCTTCGGCGAGTTCACCTTCAGCTACGGCAGCTTCGGCCCGACCGAGGCCCGCATCGCGCTCATCGTGCTGAACCTGCTCGCGCTCACCTATGAGGGCGCCCGTTTCACAGTCCTCGGCATCGGCGTCACCCCCTTCGACGTCGCCGGCGTCCTGGTCGGGCTGGGGATGCTCGCCATGCTGCTCGGCCGCGCCCTCGCGAATCTGCGCCGCCTGGCCGCCGCGGAGCCCGCCCGGCGCTGGCGGCCGGGCGGCTGAACCGCACCCCGTTAGTGGCGCCGTCCTTGCAGACTGGAACGGGATAACACGGACCCGAGACCTGTGAGGCAGAGCATGGCCAGGAACGATCGTCTTCGCCGCGACCACGCGGGCATCGGACCCGAGCCGCACCGCGGCGGACTGCAGCCGCTCAAGAAGACGAAGGGCTTCCGCATCGCCAAGGGTGAGCCGGACATCCGCGGCTGGGAGGTGCATACGCTCAACGGTCGCCGCGTGGGCGACGTGGACGACCTGCTGGTCGACGTCGATGCCGGCGACGTCGTCATGATGGACGTCGAGATGCGCGGCTCGCAGCGCCATCTCGAGCTCCCGATCCGCTCCGCGCAGCTCGACCGCGAGCGCAAGCGCGTCATCGTCGACAGCGGCGACGTGGAACGCTACGGCGGCCGCACCGAGGACCTCGATGGCGATGGCATTGACGATCGCGACGAGCGCCTGCGCGCCCCCGGAGCCCGCGACCTGGATCGCGATGGCGTGGACGACCGCGACCAGCTCGCCCGCGAGCGCACCCTCCGCGACCTGGATCGTGATGGCATCGATGACCGCGACGAGCTGCGCACCCGCAAGGGCGACGTGCTCCGCAGCGACGACGAGCGGCTCACCCGTGCGGGAACCCGCCTCGAGCGCGACGAGTTGCCCGCCGACGTGCGCGCCGACACCGACGAGGTCGTCGTCGAGCGCCGGCCCGTCGTCGAGGAGGTCGTCGTCCGGCGTCGGGTCGTCGACGCCGACGAGTAGGACGTTCCGGCGGCGCGGCGCCCGGTCCCCCGCCGCGCGCCGCGCCGCCGTCTCCCGCCACGTCCAGCCTCGCCAGCGCCCGGCGGTCTCACTCCCCCACGGCGTAAGGCCCGGTACCACCCCCGGCCGACCATTCGCTCCTTGAGACAGGGCGCCCCGCCGTTTCCGGGAGACTACTTGACATTTCGTGACCGTCAGTCACATAATGTTCGCTGGTCATTACAGGACTCACGGACGGAGCGACGCCATGGGGATCACGGAGCGCAAGGAGCGCGAGTTTCAGCGCCGGGAGCGGGCGATCCTGGACGCGGCGCTCGGGTTGTGCGCCTGCGACGAGTGGCAGTCGGTGACGGTGGACCAGATCGCGGAGCGGGCCGAGATCGGCAAGGGGACGGTCTACAAGCATTTCGCGAGCAAGGACGAGATCTACGCGCGGCTGGCGATGGACTACAAGCGGCGCAACCTGGAGCGGCTGCGGCGGATCGACCCGCAGCTGGACGTGATCCAGCGGCTCCGGGCGATGATCGCGGTGTTCTGGGACACGGCCCTGGCCGGCGCGGAGTACCAGCGGCTGGTGCAGTACGTGGAGCGGGAGGATTTCCGGCTGGGACTGCCGGAGGGGCTCCGTGCCGAGTTCGAGGAGCTCGACCGTGAATTCAACGAGGTGATCGGGGCCGTGCTGGAGGAGGGCATGCGACGTCATCTGCTGCCTCGCAAGCGCCCCGACCAGCTTCTGTTCGGCCCCATGGCCGCGCTCACCGGCGCCCGCCAGATGGTGTGGGGCGGCTGCCTCCGCTGCGAGGTTCCGCCCGAGAACTTCCTGGAGGAGCTGAGCAACTTCGTGCTGGCCGGCATGCTCTATCAGGAGTGGCTCGCCGAGGAAGGACTGATCGATGATGACGCCGTGCGGCGCGCCCTGGCGGCCGCGAGCACGGGTTCGGAGGCGGTCCGAGGTTGAAGCGGAGAGACGCCGCGCGGCGCGCGCTGGCGGCCGTGAGGGCGAGTCCCGAGGCAGGCCGAAGTTGAAGCGGCAGAGTCGTTCAAGCGGTGCCTCAAGCAGTAGCAGCTAGGTTTGTCGACGCGGGTCTGAGCGGTGCAGTAACCGGTTCCAGCCCGCGTTTTTCCGAAACCGGCGTGACCAATGGTCACGTAATGGTAACTGGTCAATAGATAGGCAGTTGAGGAGGGCCCGACCATGATGAAGCCGATCCATGCCATGAGGACGCTGCTCCAGGTCGCCGGAATGCTGGTCGCAGGGCGCGGCCGGGGCGGGCTACTGGGGTTCTGGCCGGCGTCGCGCGGCCGGCAGGGTGCGGCGGCGGCAGGAGCGCTCGTCGGGGTTCGGGTGGCGGGCGGGTCGCTGCTGGTGCTGGCGCTCGCGGCGGCGCCGGCGATGGCGCAGGCTCCGGTGCGGCTGACGCTGGCGGAGGCGCTGGCGCGGGCGGAGGCGGCGAGCGAGACGGTTGCGATCGCGGAGGCGGGGGTGCTGCGGGCACGGGGCGAGAGCCAGCAGGCGCGCAGCGGGCTGCTGCCGAGCGTGGGCGCGACGGTGGGCTACGCGCGGACGCTGGAGAGCGAATACGAGGCGCTGTCCGGCGCGTCGCCGGATACGGGCTCGAACCCGTTCGCGGGGATGAAGCTGCCGTTCGGCCAGGCGAACCGGTACGACCTGGGCGTGTCCGCGTCGCAGACGGTGTTCGCGGGGGGGCGCGTGCGTGCCCGGAACCGGATCGCCGGCTCGGGGCGGCGCCACGCCGAGATCGGACTGGTCTCGGCCCGGGCGCAGCTCGCGCTGGATGTTACCAGGGCGTTCTACGATGCGTCGCTCTCGGACCGGCTGGCATCCATCGCGGAGGCGTCGCTGGCGCAGGCGGAGCAGACGCTGGCGCACGTGCAGGCCGGGCAGCGAGTGGGGGAGCGCGCCGAGTTCGACGCGCTGCGGGCGCAGGTGGCGCGCGACAACCAGCGGCCGCAAGTGATCCAGCGGCGTACCGATCGCGATCTCGCATACATGCGGCTGAAGCAGCTGGTGAACCTGGGCGACGCGGACAGCGTCGTGCTGGTCGTCCCCGGGAGCGACCTGGTGGCGGATGGCGGGCACGGTGCGGCACCGGACGCCGCGGCGCGCGCCGGCAGC
>DATHVV010000052.1:0-15533 GCA_035461105.1 Longimicrobiales bacterium
CCGACCAGGACCTTGTCGTCCTCGGAGAGCTCGTCCATGCCCAGGATCGCGATGATGTCCTGCAGCTCCTTGTAGCGCTGCAGGATGCGCTGCACCTCGGTGGCCACCTTGTAGTGGCGCTCGCCGATGAACTGCGGATCCAGGATCCGCGAGGTGGAGTCGAGCGGATCGACCGCCGGGTAGATGCCGATCTCGGTGAGCGCGCGCGTGAGCACGGTGGTGGCGTCCAGGTGCGCGAAAGCGGCGGCCGGCGCGGGATCGGTCAGGTCGTCGGCCGGCACGTAGATCGCCTGCACGGAAGTGATCGAGCCGTCGCGCGTCGAGGTGATGCGTTCCTGCAGCTCGCCCATCTCGGTGCCGAGCGTCGGCTGGTATCCCACCGCGGAGGGCATGCGCCCGAGCAGCGCGGACACCTCCGAGCCGGCCTGGGTGAAGCGGAAGATGTTGTCGATGAAGAGCAGTACGTCCTGCTTCTCGACATCGCGGAAGTACTCGGCGATGGTGAGGCCGGAGAGGCCCACGCGCTGCCGCGCGCCGGGCGGCTCGTTCATCTGGCCGTAGACGAGCGCGGTCGAGTTGATGACGCCCGACTCGCTCATCTCGAGGTAGAGGTCGTTGCCCTCGCGGGTCCGTTCGCCGACGCCGCAGAACACCGACTTGCCGCCGTGCTCCTGGGCGATGTTGTTGATCAGCTCCATGATCACGACCGTCTTGCCCACGCCGGCGCCGCCGAACAGGCCGGTCTTGCCGCCCTTCACGTAGGGGGCGATCAGGTCGATGACCTTGATGCCGGTCTCGAAGATCTCGGTCTTGGGCTCGAGCTGGGTGAACTTCGGCGCGTCGCGATGGATGGGCCAGCGCTCGACGCCCTCGTCGATGTCGCCCCGCTCATCCACGGGCTCACCGAGCACGTTCAGGATGCGGCCGAGCGCGGCGTCGCCGACCGGGACCGAGATCGCGCCTCCGGTGTCGATCGCCTCCATGCCGCGCTTGATGCCATCGGTGGATGACATGGCCACGGCCCGCACCTGGTTGCGGCCGATGTGCTGCTGCACCTCGACCACCACGTTGACATCCAGGCCACCCTCCTCCGACGCCGCGCGGATGCGCAGGGCGTTGTAGATCTCGGGCAGCTCCTCGGCGTTGAACTCCACGTCGAGCACCGGCCCGATCACCTGGACCACGCGTCCGACCATTCCGGCATGTGCGCTGGCTGTCGCCATTCTCGGTTTCCGTCCGGGTAATTGATGCGTTGTCTATTCCAGTGCCGCGGCGCCGCCCACGATCTCCGCGATCTCCTGCGTGATCTGGGCCTGGCGGGCGCGGTTGTAGGTCCGGCTGAGCGCGTCCAGGATGTCGCCGGCGTTGTCGGTCGCGTTCTTCATCGCGGTCCGGCGCGCGCCGTGCTCGGCGGCGATCGTCTCCACGACCGCGCGATACATGGCGTTGCGTACGTAGAGCGGCAGCAGCCGGTTCAGGATCTCGTGCGCGGATGGCGACACGATGTAGTTCGCGATGCGGCCGCTCTCCTGCTCGTCCGCCCGGCTGCCGTTGCCCGGGCCGGGGCTCACCGGCATCAGTCGCAGCGTGGCCGGGGGCGTGGCGAGGGCGGAGCGGAACTGGGCGTAGACGACGTAGACCTCGTCCAGCTCGCCGGCCTCGAAGCGTACCCGCAGCGGCTCGATCAGCGCGGCGGCCTCGTCCATGGTGACCCGGTCCCCGATGTCGGTGTTCGCACTGGCCAGCTCCTCGCGGCGGAACCGGAAGAAGGCGATGCCCTTGCGGCCGACGCCGTGGACCTCGACGGTGACGCCGCCGGCGCGCAACCGGTCGATCAGGGCGCGCGCCTCGCGGATCAGGTTGACGTTGAAGGCGCCCGCCAGGCCGCGGTTGGAGGTGAGCAGGACCACCGCGGCGCGGCGAACCGTTTCGGGACGCCGCAGCAGCGGATACTGCTCCTGCAGCTCCGGGTCGACCAGCCGCCCGATCACCGCACCCAGGTGCTCCGCGTACGGGCGTGCGGCATGCACGCGGTCGGCCGACCGCTTCAGCTTCGACGTGGAAACCATCTCCATCGTCCTGGTGATCTGGCGGGTCTTCCGGATCGAGCGGATCCGGCGCCGCAGCTCGCGCGTCTTCGCCATCGGCTACGCCAGCGGATTGGCCGCGGTGGACTGATCGGTGTTCGACTGCTGCGCCGGCGCAGCGGGGGCGCGCTTCGCGGCGGCCGCGGTGTCGGCGTCGAACGTCTGCTTGAAGTCCCGGATCGCGTCGAGCAGCTGCTCGATCGTGCCCTCCTCCAGCTTGCCGGTGGTGCGGATCGTCTGGCCGATGTCCGGCCGGCGCGCCCGCAGGTAGTCGTGCAACGCGTGCTCGAACGCGCGCACGCGCGCGACCGGTACATCGTCGAGGTGCCCGTTCGTCGCCGCCCAGATAATCATGACCTGATGCTCGAACGCCATGGGCGCGTACTGCGGCTGCTTCAGGATCTCGACCAGGCGGGCGCCGCGCGCCAGCTGCTTCTGCGTTTCCGCGTCCAGATCGGAGCCGAACTGGGCGAACGCCTCCAGCTCGCGGTACTGGGCCAGGTCGAGGCGCAGGCGGCCGGCCACCTGTCGCATGGCCCTGGTCTGGGCGTTACCGCCCACGCGCGACACCGAGATGCCGACGTTCACGGCGGGGCGCACGCCCGAGTAGAAGAGGTCCGACTCGAGGAAGATCTGCCCGTCCGTGATCGAGATCACGTTCGTCGGGATGTAGGCCGAGACGTCGCCTGCCTGGGTCTCGATGATGGGCAGCGCCGTGAGCGAGCCGCCCCCCTGATCGTCGGAGAGCTTGGAGGCGCGCTCCAGCAGGCGCGAGTGCAGGTAGAAGACGTCGCCGGGATAAGCTTCGCGGCCGGGCGGCCGGCGCAGCACCAGCGAAATCTGCCGGTAGGCGGTCGCCTGCTTGGAGAGATCATCGTAGACGACCAGCGTGTGCTTGCCCTGCCACATGAAGTGCTCGGCCAGCGCGGTCGCCGCATAGGGCGCAATGTACTGCATTGGCGCCGGGTCGGAGGCGTTGGCCGCAACCACGATGGTGTAGTCCATCGCCCCCTGCTCGCGCAGCTGCTCGACCACGCTCGCGACCTTGCCGGCGCGCTGCCCGATCGCGCAGTACACGCAGATGACGTCGCCGCCCTTCTGGTTCACGATCGTGTCGATCGCGACTGCGCTCTTGCCGGTGCCGCGGTCGCCGATGATCAGCTCGCGCTGGCCGCGCCCGATCGGGATCATCGAGTCGATGGCCTTGATGCCGGTCTGGAGCGGCTCCTTCACCGGCTGCCGCAGCACGATGCCGGGCGCCACGATGTCGATGTAGCGGCGCGCCTCCGCAGCGATGTCGCCCTGACCGTCGACCGGGCGTCCGAGCGCGTCCACGACGCGACCGAGGTAGCCGGCGCCGACGCCAATGTCGAGCACGCGGCCGGTCCGACGCACGGCGTCGCCCTCGTGGAGCGTCGCCCAGTCGCCCATGACGACCGCGCCGATGTTGTCCTCTTCCAGGTTGAGCGCGAGCGCGGTCACTACCTCGCCGGTCTCGCCGGAGGTGATCTCCAGCATCTCGCTGGCCATCGCGTGCGTGAGGCCGTAGATGCGGGCGACGCCGTCCTTCATCTCCAGGACCTCGCCGACCTCCTCGACCTTCATCTCCTCGGAGTACTGCTCGATCTCCCGGAGCAGGACGTCCTTGATCTCACTCGCGCGCAGCTGCGCTTCCGTGCTCGCCATTTCCCGTCCCCGATCGGTGCGTATCGGGCCGCGCGTAGCGCGCAGCCCCCGTAATCAGTGATTCACGTATGCGCGGGCGTCCCGCCCGCGGGCGCCGCCTGGGGCAGCGCGGCCTCCAGCATGCGACTGCGCAGCGACGCGAGGCGCCGGAGCAGCGAGCCGTCCAGCACCTGGTCGCCGTAGCGCACGACGATGCCGCCCAGGATGTTCTCGTCGATGCGCACGTGCGGCACCACGGTGCGACGCAGGATGCGGCCGAGCTCGCCGGCGATGCGCTGCTCGGTGGCGGCATCCGGCTCGTGCGCCAGCGTGACATCGACGTGCAGTCGGCCCAGCTTCTCATCGAGCAGCGCGCGGTAGCTGCGCGCGATCTCGCCGAGCAGCGCCTGGCGCCGCTTGTCGACTACCACCAGCACGAAGTTCAGGAAGAGCGGCGGCACCCGTCCCGCGAGCGCCGCACGCAGCACCTGCTTCTTGGCGCGCGGCTCGATCTTGGGGACTGCCAGGAACGCGCCGATGCGCGGATCGTCCGCGAGCAGGCCGGCTACGGTCGCGGCCGCGGCCGCGAAGGCCTCGTGCGCCTGGTGACGCTCCGCCAGCTCGAAGAGCGCTTCGGCGTAATTGCGCGCGACCATCGAGTCCCGCACTCAGGCCGCTCCCTTGCTTTCGTCCGCGCCGACGCGGCCCAGGAACTCGGTGACGTAGCGGCGGTCCTCGGCGGCATCGAGTCGGCGCCCGAGCAGCTGCGAGGCAGCTGCGATGGCCAGGTCGGCGGTCTCGCGGCGCAGCGACTCGAGCGCCTGGGTGCGCTGCCGGTCGATCTCCTGCTTCGCCCGCGTGATCAGCTCCTCGCCCTCGGCCCGGGCGCTGACCAGCAGCTCCTGGCGCACCCGCTCGGCTGCCTGACGGCCCTCGGCAATCAGCTGCTGCGACTCCTGCCGCGCCTGGGCCAGCTCGGCGCGCTGCTGCGCCAGCAGGGCCTCGGTCTCCTCGCGCTGACGACGCGCCTCGTCCAGGGCGTTCTGGATACGCTGCTCGCGCGCCTCCGCATACCCCAGGATCGGCGGGAACGCGAACTTCGCGAGCACCACCATGAGCGCCGCGAAGATGATCAGCGTCCACAGCGACACGTTCTGGGTCAGGCTGAACACGTTCGGCGCCTCGCCGGCGTGCTCCTGGAGAATCACGTACAGAAGGTTCATTGCCGTCGCATGTCGAGGGGCGCGGGCGCCGGGCCCCTGCCCGACCGCCCGCCGCTCGCCTTCTTCAGATCAGGAACGCGATGACCAGACCGAACAGCGCCGCGCCTTCGATCAGCGCCGCGAGAATGATGGCCGCCGTCTGGATGTTGCCGGCGATCTCCGGCTGACGGGCCATGCTCTCGGTCATGGAGCCGCCGATGCGGCCGATACCCAGGCCCGCGCCGACCACCGTGAGCCCCGCGCCCAGCGCCTTGCCGAGCATCGCCAGTCCCTCGCCGCCGGCCACGCCCGCGGTTTCCTGCAGCATTCCCAGAATCGGAAGCGCCATGGCTGTCTCCGTACCTTGGTTCGGGGTCCGTTGTTGATCCGCTCCGCGCCGCCGGCGACGTCCCCGTGGCGTCACCCGCTCCGCCCGCCGCTTCCCGGGACGACCAGCCTCCCCGCGGCTTCACCGGGCGCCCGCCCGGCTACGTTACGACCGGACCGGTGGAGCCCCGGTCCCGAAGGCGTGCAACTTCGGACGTGCACGCTCGCCCTGACCTGACCGCCCTATCCCTGTCCCTGTCCCTGTCCCTGTCCCTAATGGGCGTGCCGAATGAGCCCGATGAACACCGACGACAGCATCGCGAAGATGTAGGCCTGGAGCAGCGCGACGAAGATCTCCAGGATCATGATCGCCACCGCCATGAGCAGCGGCGCCAGCCCGATGTAGAGCACGCCGCCGATGCTCGAGAGCACGATCAACCCGGTCAGCGCCAGCACCACCGCGTGGCCGGCGGTCATGTTCGCGTAGAGACGAATGGCCAGCGCGAACGGCTTGGCCAGCTTCCCGAGGAACTCGACCGGCGTCATGATCGCCAGCATGATCGGCTTCATGAACGTCGGCAGGCCGTGCGGGATGTAGAAGATCGTCTTCGCGTAGCCCGCTGCGCCCAGCTCCCGCATCCCCGCCGCCTCGACCACCAGGAAGGTCAGGATGGCGAGCGCGGCGGTCACCGAGATGTTGCCGGTCGGGCTCGCGCCCCACGGCAGCAGCCCGAGCAGGTTGCAGAACAGGATGAAGAAGAAGACGCTGATGATGTAGGGGACGTAGCGCTCGCCGCCGTGGCCAATGTTCTTGAGCGCCACTTCATCGCGCAGGTAGAGGATGAACGCCTCGACCACGTTCGCTGCCCCGCGCGGACCGCGCTTCGCACCGCGCGCGCGCTCGCGCTTCGCATCGCGCGCCGCCGCGATCAGCAGGATCGCGACCAGCACGGCCGCGATCATCATGAAGAGCACGTGTTTGGTGATCGAGAGATCGATCGGACCGAGATGGATCTGCGGCAGGTGCACCACCCCGAACGGCGTCTCCCACTCCGGGGAGTCGGCCAGGTGGTGCAGGATCATCTCGCTGATGTCGAACTCACCGCCTGCGGGCGCCGCGGCCCCGAGCAGCGACAGTAAACCAGCCCTCATCATCCCTTGTCTTGCGCGCGACCCTGTTTCAGAAAGAGCGGCTCCAGGAACAGCAGCAGCACCACGAACGACACCAGACTGATCAGCGTCACATCACGCGGCAGCACCGGCGAGCGAGACAGCCAGAACGCGACCGCGCCCACCGCCCCGAAACGCAGCAGCATGCCCGCACCCCAGCCGATCAGAAACAGCTGCGCATTCGACCGTAGCGCCTGCATGGCCCCGAACGCCACCAGCTGCAAGGCGTACGACAGCCCGGCCGCGAACCACACTCCGGCGCGTGCCGCCGGCGCGACCAGAGTCACGGCCACGGCCGCGGCCAGGAGTGTGACGGCCAGGCCCACTCCCGCGTACCACAGCCAGCTCCTCACGACTCCTCTTCGCGCTTCTTCCGGGCCGCACGCTGCCGCGGCTCGACGACCAGGTGGTAATACATGTAATAGAACCCGGCCGCGGCACCCACGAACGCTCCGATCAGGGTGAACAGCGACTCGGTTCCCACCCACCTGTCGACCCGGCTGCCGAGATATAGAAAGAGCGCCGTGGACAGCGCCCAGGTCATCCCGATGCCCAGGTATCTTCCCGCCTCGGGAGGAGGCGAACCCCGCGATCCGCGTGTGTCCACTCCATCCCTCCGTGCGCCGGAGCGTCGGCAGTCCCGGAACATAGGGTTTGTGAAACTTTTCGCAAGCGCTCCGGCGGCTTGCCGCCCTCGGGCGCCGGTCTCTATCTTGCACGTTCCGCCCCAGCACAGCCGGTCCTTTCGCGCGCCGCAACCGCGGGGCGGGGACCGGTGCGCGTGTTGGCGGGAGGGTGGCAAGGTGCGTCGGATCCTGATGGCGATGGCGGTCGCGTGGAGCGGCGCGGCCTGCGCGGCGCGGCCGCCGGAGGCGGTTGAGCCGGGCATGGCCGGTGCCGGCCCGCTGGCGGGCACGCTCGAGGTGGAAGTGACGGGGGACACGGCGCGGCTGACGCTGCACGCGACGAACGCGACCGAGGCTCCGGTGCGGCTCGAGTTCACGAGCGCGCAGCGCTATGAGTTCGAGGTCTGGACGCTGGGCGGGGAGCGGCTCTGGCAGTGGTCGGAGGGCCGGGCGTTCGCGCAGGTCGTGACCGAGGAGCAGCTGGCGGCGGGCGGGACGCTGCGCGAGCGGGTGGCCTGGTCCGGGGCGCGGCCGGGCGAGTACATCGCGGTCGGGCGGCTGCTGGCGGCGGGCGCGCCGGTGTCGTTGAGCAGTCGTTTCCGCGTGCCGGCGCGGTAGCGCGGGATGGCGGTGGAGCCGGCGGCGGGGGCCGCAGCGGGAGACGAGGACCTGGTCCTGCTGGAGCAGCTCGGGCGGGCGCGGCGGGATCTGGAGGCGCAGATCGGGCGGCGGGTGATCGGCCAGCACGGCATTGTGGAGGGCCTGCTCATCGCGCTGCTGGCGGACGGCCATGCGCTGCTGGTAGGGGTGCCGGGGCTCGCGAAGACGCTGCTGGTGTCGACGCTCGCCGAGGCGCTCGACCTGAAGTTCAGCCGGATCCAGTTCACGCCCGACCTGATGCCATCGGACATCACCGGGACCGAGGTGCTGGAGGAGGACCGCTCGACGGGTCGCCGCCTGTTCCGTTTCGTGCACGGGCCGGTGTTCGCGAACGTGGTGCTCGCCGATGAGATCAACCGCACGCCGCCGAAGACGCAGGCGGCGCTGCTGCAGGCGATGCAGGAGCGGGCGGTCACGGCGGCGGGCGAGACCATGAAGCTGGACCGGCCGTTCTTCGTGCTGGCGACGCAGAATCCGATCGAGCAGGAGGGCACCTACCCGCTGCCCGAGGCACAGCTCGACCGTTTCATGCTGGAGCTGCGCATCGACTACCCGACCCGCGCTGAAGAGGAGCGGATCGCGCAGGAGACCACGAGCGGGGCGGCGCCGCAGGTCGAGCGGGTGCTGGGCGCCGCCGAGCTCGGGGCGTTGCAGCGGCTGGTGCGGCGGGTGCCGGCGCCGCCCTCGCTGGTGGCGTACGCGGTGCGCCTGGCGCGCGCGACGCGGCCGCAGGATGCGGCGTCGCCCGAGCTCATGCGGCGCTACATCAGCTGGGGGGCGGGCCCGCGCGCCTCGCAGTACCTTGTGCTCGGCGCGAAGGCGCGCGCCGCGCTGGGAGGACGGGGCGTACCCGATTTCGAGGATGTGCGCAACGTCGCGCCGTCGGTGCTGCGGCACCGGGTGGTGCCGAGCTTCCAGGCGGAAGCCGACGGTCGGACTGCCTCCGACCTGGTGCTCGAGCTGCTCCAACTGAGTCGAAAATGGACATAGGCCGAAGTAGCGGCTGCCCAACCACTACTCCGCGCCGGAGGCGGTCATGGCCGTGACCATCGCCGCCCTCGCGATCGCCATCCTCATGTCGGCGCTGCTCACCGCGGCCGAGCTCGCCGTGTTCATGCTGAACGAGGCGCGCGTCCGGGCGCTGGCCGAAGAGGGCACGCGCGGCGCCGCCGCGCTGGCGCAGCTGCGGCAGCGCCCGGAGCGCACGCTCGTGCTGCTCCGCTTCCTGGACACGCTGGCCGACGTGAGCGCCGGCGCGCTCGCGGCGTACCTGGTCTTCCAGCAGTGGCATCTGCTCGGCCTCGCGGCCGTGATCGGTCTGGTCACGCTGCTGGTGCTCTACCTTGGCGAGCTGCTCCCGCTCGGGATCGCGGCCAACCATGGCGTGCGGCTCGCGCTCGCGATCGCCCCGACTCTGCTCTTCATGACGCGCGTACTCTCGCCGCTGCTGGTGGTGCTGGCGCGACTGGCCAACCTGCACCCGGACCGACGCGAGGGTCCGACCGCCACGATCACGGAGACGGAGATCCGGCAGCTCACCGCGCTCGGCCACAACGAGGGCGGCATCGAGGAGCACGAGCGCGAGCTGATCGAGCGGGCCTTCCGCCTGGACGAGACCAAGACCTGGGGGATCATGACGCCCCGCGTGGACGTGTTCGCGTGGCGTGATTCGCTCACGCTCGCGCAGATCGCGTCCGAGCTGGGCACGGTGCGCTACTCGCGGGTGCCGGTGTACGGCGAGAGCATCGACGACATCACGGGCGTGCTCTACGTGCGCGACGCGTACCAGGCGCTGGTGGGCGGGCAACGCGACGTCTCGCTGCGGGCGCTCGCGCGCGAGCCGCTGATCGTGCCCGGCTCGGTCACGCTGACGAAGCTGCTGCGCGACTTCCAGACCCGCCGCATCCATCTCGCGGTAGTGGTGGACGAGTACGGCGGTACCGACGGCCTGGTCACGCTCGAGGACGTGATCGAGGAGCTGGTCGGCGAGATCGTGGACGAGACCGACGTCGCCGAGGACCTGATCGTGCGCATCTCGCGCAGCGACATCGTGGCGGCGGGTGACGCCGACCTGCGCGAGATCAACCACATCTTCAACACGGCGTTCCCGCAGCTCGAGCATCGCTCCCTGAACGGGTACCTGCTGGAGGAGCTCGGGCGGGTGCCGGAGACGGGCGAGTCGCTCGAGCGCGAAGGGGTGCGCATCGAGGTGCTGGAGGCGACCGACACCCAGGTCCTGCGCGCGCGGCTGCGACGCCGGAACCCGGCCGGGGAAGGCGTGGAGCGGCCCCAGCTGCCGGCGTCCGCGGAGGCGGAGGATGGCGGCACCCGCTGAGGTCGGGCCGGCCCTGCCGACGCTGGCTGAGATCCGGGCCGCGGCGGCACGCATCGCCGGCATCGCCCGGCGCACCCCGCTCGAGCGGTGCGGCTGGCTGAGCGAGCGGGCCGGCGCTGACGTCTTCCTCAAGCTGGAATGCTGGCAGCCGACCCGCTCCTTCAAGGTCCGGGGCGCCGCCAATGCGATCCTCGGGCTCGGCCCCGCGTCCGCGTCCCGGGGAGTGGTGACTGCTTCGGCCGGCAATCACGGCCAGGCGGTCGCGCTCGTGGCGGCTCGGGCGGGCATCCCCGCGGTGGTCCACGTGCCGGCCACGGCACCCGCCGTGAAGAAGCAGCGCATCCGCGCGCTCGGTGCGCTGCTCGAGGACAGCGCGCCGGACTACGACGCGGCGGAGGCGCTCGCGGCGCGACACGCCGAGCATACCGGCGCGACGCTCGTGCACGCCTTCTCCGATCCGGCCGTGGTGTGCGGCCAGGCCACCGTCGGTCTGGAGATTCTCGCCGAGCTGCCGGACTGCGGCAGCGTGGTGGTCCCGGTCGGCGGCGGCGGGCTCATCGCCGGCATCGGTGCGGTGCTGCGCGCGGCGGGCAGCACCGCGCGGCTGATCGGCGCGCAGAGCGAGCGCACCCGCAACATGTACGAGGCGTTCGCCGCCGGGACGGTGGTAGACTGCGCCATCGAGCCGACGCTGGCCGATGGACTGGCCGGCTGCACCGACCAGCCGGCCTACCTGCGGGCCCGGGCCGTCACCGATGCGCTGCACCTGGTGTCGGAGGCCGCGATCGGCGCGGCGCTGCGCGCGCACCTGGCGCGGGATGGCCTGCTGCTCGAGGGCAGCGGAGCGGTCGCGACGGCGGCCCTGCTGGAGCGCATCGAGGCGCCCGGTCCGACCGTGCTGGTGCTCACGGGCGGCAACATCGATCCGGCCACCCTCGCGACCGTGCTGCGAACGGAGTGAGATGTCGTCTGCCCAGCTGATCGCGTTCCGGGGTCGTGCCCCGCGCGTGCACCCGACCGCGTTCATCGCACCCACCGCAGTGCTCATCGGCGATGTGGAAGTCGGTGAAGAAGCGAGCATCTGGTTCGGCGCGGTCCTGCGCGGCGACCATCCCGAGCACGGCATCCGCATCGGCGCCCGCAGCAGCATCCAGGACAACTGCGTGCTGCACGTGAGCGCGCGCGGCGCGACGCTGGTCGGGACCGAGGCGACCGTGGGGCACGGAGCGGTCTTCGAGAGCTGCACGATCGGACGCGGCGCGCTCATCGGGATGAACGCGGTGATCCTGCACGGCGCGGTGATCGGCGCGGCGTCGCTGGTGGCCGCGAACAGCGTGGTCCCGGAGAACATGGCGGTGCCGCCCGGCATGCTGGTCGCGGGCGCGCCGGCACGAGTTCGCAAGCCGCTCTCCGGCGAGTCCGCGCGCTGGGTACGGGAGAGTGCGCAGCACTACGTCGAGCTGGCGCGCGCGTACCGCGCGCAGCAGATCGGTGCGCAACCGCCGGAAACGAAGCCATGAGCGCTGCCCGCGACGTGGTGGTGATCGGCGGCGGCATCATCGGCAGCGCGGTCGCCCTGGAGACCGCGCGGCGCGGCCAGGACGTGATGCTGGTGGAGCGCGATTCGCCGGGCCGTCGCGCGAGCTGGGCGGCGGCGGGCATGCTCTCCCCGCTCGGCGAAGCGCCCGGTGCCGGGCCGTTCCTCGAGCTGGCCGACGCGAGCCTCACCGAGTACGCCGGCTTCGTACAGCGGCTGCGCGAGGACACCGGCATCGATGTCGAGTACCGGACGAACGGCAAGCTGCACGTCGCCTTCGAGGCGAGCGAGGAGCCGGCCCTGCACGCGCTGGGCAGCGGCCCGCTGGCGGAGCGATTCGATGCCCGCGTGATCAGCGCCGCGGAGGCGCGCGCCCTGGAACCGGAGCTCGCGCCGCAGCTCACCCTGGCCCTACTGGTGGGCCGCGACCATCGGGTGAACAACCGCCTGCTCGCGCAGGCGCTCACGGTCGCGGTCACGCGCCGCGGCGTCACGCTCCGCACCGGCACCCCGACGGCCGCGCTGGAGAGCGCCGGCGGCCATGTGACCGGGATCCGGCTCGCTTCCGGCGAGAAGGTCGGCGCGCGCCACGTGGTGATCGCGGCCGGCTCGTGGAGCGGGGAGCTGGAAGGACTGCCGCGCTCGCTGCCGGTGTTCCCGGTGAAAGGGCAGATGCTCGCGGTGGATGGGCGCTCACGCACGAACGGCCGGGGCGCCCGGCCGCCGATCGAGCGGGTCGTGCATGGCACCGGCGCGTACCTGATTCCGCGCGAAGACGGCCGGGTGCTGATCGGCGCGACGGTTGAGCACGTGGGCTACCGCAAAGGCCCGACGCCGCGCGGCGTCGCCGGGCTCATCGCCGCAGCGGCGCGCATGGTGCCGCTGCTCGCCGACCTGCCGCTGGTGGAGACGTGGGCCGGGTTCCGTCCCGGTACGCCCGACGACATGCCCATTCTGGGTGCCGAGCCGGAGCTGGGCGGTCTCTACTACGCGACCGGGCATTTCCGCAACGGCATCCTGCTCGCCCCGCTCACCGCGCGCGTTACCGCGGACCTGATCGCGGGCGGGCCCCCGGCGGCGCTGATCGCGCCGTTCAGCATCGCCCGCTTTTCCTGAAAGCGGGCGCTCAGGCGAGGACGTAGCGCAGGTAGGCGTCCAGCATCTGCCGGCCCCAGAGGAAGGTGATCGCGCCGCCGAGCGCCAGGAAGAGGCCGAGCGGCAGGTACGTCTCCATCGGACGCAGCCGGCCGCGCAGCCAGAGCACGGGGACCCCTAGCACGAGGCCGAGCAGGGAGCCGAGCAGCAGGGTCAGGATCACGCCGGCCGGGCCGGTGAATGCGCCCACCAGGACCATCATGTGGATGTCGCCGACGCCGAGCGCCGGCTTTCCGAGCGCCTTCTCGGCGGCCACCTTCACGGCCCAGAGCAGCAGGTAGCCGACCAGGGCGCCGAGCGCCGCGGTGGTCAGCGGGTAGCCGCCCGGCAGCGCGGCCAGCGCGAGGCCGAGCGCAGCGCCACCCAGCGAGAACTGGTCCGGGATCACCATCTCGCGGGCATCGGTCAACGCGATCCCGAGCAGCACCGTGAGGAACAGCGCCATGCGCAGCGCTTCCACGTCGAGCCCGAAGTGGGCGAATGCCACGCCCCAGATCACGGCCGTGACCAGCTCGACCAGAGGGTACTGCGCGGACACGGGTGCGCCGCAGTCGCGGCAGCGCGCGCGCAACAGCAGCCAGCTGAGCACCGGCACGTTGTCGTACCACCGGATCGTGTGGCCGCAGTGGCCACAGCGCGAGCGCGGGCTCACCACGGAAAGCTCCGCCGGCCAGCGGTAGACGCACACGTTCAGGAAGGACCCGAACGCTGCGCCCACGAACGCGGCCGGAAGCCAGAGGACCACGTCAGTCATGGGCAGCGCTCTCCACGCTCAGCAGGTACAGCAGCACGGCGCCCGCCATTGCCGCATTCAGGGACTCGGCGCGCCCGCGGATCGGGATCGCCACCCGGCGCCGCAGGTGCGGCGCGACCGCAGCGCTGAGACCGGCACCCTCGTTGCCGATCACCAGCACGGTGCGCCGCGGCGCGACCAGCCCGGCGATGCTCTCGCCATCCGCGGCGGCACCCCAGATCGCGAACTCCTCGCGCCGCGCCCACTCCGCGAGCTGCGCGGCCGAGTGGCGCGCGATCGGAACCCGGAACGAGGCCCCCGCCGCGGCGCGCACCGCCTTCGGGTTCCAGGCATCCACCGTCCCGGGCAGCGCGATCACCGCCACCGCACCGAACGCTTCCGCGCTGCGTACCAGGGTGCCGAAGTTGCCCGGATCCTGAACGCCGTCGAGCGCGAGCACCAGCGCCGCCGCCCCGGGCGGCGTCGCGGGCAGCCGCTCCTCCGGCATCCGGGCGACCACCAGCACGCCCTGCGACGTCTCCGTGTCGGCCAGGTCCCGCAACTCGGCTTCCGTGACACTCCTGAGCTGGGTGCGCGCTCCGAGGGCGAGCGCGAGATCCCGCCCGCGGGGGGTGTCCTCCAGAGTGGGCGACACGAGCGCCAGCTCGAGGACAATGCCGGTCGCGAGCAGATCCTCGACCACACGGACGCCCTCGGCGAGAAAACGGCGCTCCGTCTCTCGATGTTTCCGCTGCCTGAGGCTGCGGACGGCCGTGCGCTCGGCCCGGCTCAGCGGTTCAGGCATGGAACGTGATTTGCTCCCTCATAGTGCCACCACCTCGTGAACAGGAGCGGGACTCGCTATGGCGAAATACTGGAATGCGCTGCGTCGCGGTGCCGTGCTCGGGCTGCTGGCCGGCACGACGACGCTGGCCGCGGGCTGTGCGGTCTCGCAGCAGCAGGAGCTGGAGATGGGCGCGCAGTATGCGGCTCAGATCAACCAGCAGCTGCCGATCGTCGATGATGCGAACCTGAACCGGTACATCAACGTGCTGGGTCGGCAGATCGCGGCGCGCGGCGCGCGCGGTCTGCAGTACCAGTTCTTCATCGTGAACTCGAACGTCGTGAACGCGTTCGCGGTGCCGGGCGGCTACGTGTACATCAACCGCGGCATCATCGAGCGCGCGGACAACGTTTCGGAGCTGGCCGGGGTGCTCGCCCATGAGATCGCGCACGTGGAGCACCGGCACGGCGTCGAGCAGATGGAGAAGGCCCAGAGTGCGAACCTGGGTCTGACGCTCGCGTACGTGCTGCTGGGCCGGGCGCCCACGGGCGTGGAGGAGGCGGCGATCAACATCGGCGGCGGGCTCTATTTCGCGCGCCACAGCCGGGAGGCGGAGAACGAGGCGGACCGGACGGCGGTGCCGCTGATGGTAGCCGCCGGGATCAGCCCGGTCGGGCTGCCGACGTTCTTCGAGGAGCTGATCGCGGAACGGCAGCGCTCGCCGAACGCGCTGGAGAGCTGGTTCGCGACGCATCCGCTCACCGAGGACCGGATCGCGAACACGCGGGCGCTGGTGAACCAGTACTCGGCGGCGCAGCTCCGCAACCTGACGTTGAACACGCCGCAGTTCACGGACTTCAAGGCGCGCATGCGGCGCTACGCGGCGCCCCCGCCCGAGCCGCGCAGGTGATTCCGGCAGGACAGCGGCCGCGACCCCCGGTCGCGGCCGCTGTCTCGTTACCGCTGGCGCGGCGTGGCCGCACCGGGCGGTCGGGGTTAGGTTGCGCCATCGATCGGCTCCGGCGACCCACCCTCGATGATGACGAGACACGAACCCTCCGAGCAGCTGCCGGTCGCGCTCACGATCGCTGGCAGTGACAGCGGCGGCGGCGCCGGCATCCAGGCTGACCTGAAGACGTTTCACGCCTACGGCGTGTTCGGCACGAGCGCCATCACCGCGGTCACGGTGCAGAACACGCTGGGGGTGAAAGGCTACCACGCGATTCCCCCGGACATCGTGCGCGCCCAGATC
>DATHVV010000053.1:0-3148 GCA_035461105.1 Longimicrobiales bacterium
TACCGGCTGATTGCGGACGTGCCGCTGGGCGCCTTTCTCTCCGGGGGACTCGACTCGTCGGCCGTGGTGGCCGAGATGTCGCGCCAGATGGACCGCCCCGTGGAGACGTTCTCGATCGGCTTCGAGGAGCCGGAGTTCAACGAGGCGCCCGATGCGGCCGCGGTGGCCGCTGCGCTGGGCACCCGTCACCACGAGCTGGTCGTCACGCCGGCGGTCGAGGAGCTGATCGACGACATTGCCCTGGCTTTCGACGAGCCGTTCGCGGATTCGTCGGCCGTGCCCACGCTGCTCGTGTCGCGGCTGGCCGCACGCCACGTCAAGGTCGTGCTCTCCGGCGATGGCGGCGACGAGCTGTTCGGCGGTTACACCCGCTATCGTCACTTCCGCAGCCGGCGCGCGTGGGCGGATGGCACCGGGTCCGTGCTCGCCGCGCTCGCGCGGCGCTCACCGCACGCGCTGTACGGCCGCAACCGGCTTCTCGACCTGGGGCGCGACCACGCCGCGCGGTACGTGGGCATGGTGGCCGACCCGCTGGACGTTCCGGAAGGCGGCGTGGCGAAGCGCCGCACGGCCGCCGCGGTCGCCGACTGGGGCTCGCTGCTGGACGCGCCATTCGCCGAAGCTGCCGGCCGTGATCCGATCGGTCAGCTCATGCACGTCGATCTGCTGAGCTACCTGCCGGGCGACATCCTCACCAAGGTCGACCGGATGTCGATGGCCGCCTCCATCGAGGCGCGGGTGCCGCTCCTGGATCACCACCTGGTGGAGTTCGCGTGCCGGATCCCGACCGGGCTCAAGCTCCGGAACGGGAGCGGGAAGTGGATCTTCCGCGAAGCGATGCGCGAGCTCGTGCCGCCGGTCGTGTTCGCGAAGCGGAAGCAGGGATTCGGCGTGCCGCTGCGGCCCTGGTTCCGGGGGCCGCTGCGCGCCCGGCTGGAGGAGCTCACATCCCCAGCGGCACCGGTGCAGGAGTGGGTGGATGGCGCGGCCGTGCGCCGCGTCCTCGAGGAACATACGCGCGGCCGGCGTGACCGTTCGCCGCTCCTGTGGAAGCTGCTGATGCTGAATCTGTGGCTCCGGGCCCAGCGCTCCCGAAGCGTGCCGTCCGCGGCCGCGCTCACCTGAGCGCAGGTGGTCATGAGCCGCTTCGGGCCTGCCATTTTCCGTCTCGCCCACCGCTGGCGCGGGGCTGGTTCGCTACACCTGCTCGACGAGATTGCCCCGTCACCGTTTGCCTCCGCCGAGGAGAGCGCCGCGCGCCAGCTCGGCCAGCTCACCGAGCTGCTGGAGCACGCCGGCCGGCGCGTGCCGTACTACCGCCGCCTCTTTGGTCAGCTGGGATTCTCGCCCCGCGACCTGACCAGCGTGTCGCAGCTCGCGCAGCTCCCGGTTCTCACGAAAGACCTGGTCCGCGCGCACGAGCTCGAGTTGATTCGCGACGATGTCGCTCTCGAGCAGCTCTCCGCTCAATACAGCGGCGGCTCGACCGGCGTGCCGCTGCGCTTTCACCGCGACCGCGCGTACATGGATGTCTCGGAGGCCGGCACCTACCGCAACTTCCTCCAGGCAGGCTGGCAGCCGGGCGAAATGGTCGCTTTCTTCTGGGGATTCAACGAGCGGCTGCAGCAGATGGGCCGGTTCGAGTTCGAGACGCGCCAGCGGATCCGACGCTTCTACCAGTTCGACCCGTTCCGCTCCGGCGAGAGTGACCTGGCGGCCTGGGCGCGCACCCTGCGCCGCATCCGCTTCAGGGTGGCGCATGGCTACGCCTCGACGATCGCCCGCTTCGCGGAGTACCTCGAGCGCACGGGCGAGCAGCCACGCCGGCTGAAGGGCGTATTCACGACCGCGGAGGCGCTGCTTCCTCAGCAGCGGGAGGTGATCGGGCGAGTCTTCGGGTGCCCGGTCTTCGACTGCTACGGTTCCAGCGAAGTCCAGAACATCGCGGCGCAGTGCCCGGCGGGTCGGATGCACGTGATGGCCGACTTCGTGGTGCTCGAGGCGGCACCGGCCCCCCCGGGACAGCCCGCGCCGCTGCTGGTCACTTCGTTGCGTAATCGGGCCATGCCCTTCATCCGCTACCGCAACGAGGACATGGGCATCCTGCTGGAGGATCGCTGCGAGTGCGGGCGCGGCTTCCCGCTGATGGATCTGCGCGTGGGCCGCATCTCCGACAACTTCCTGCTGCCCAACGGTGCCGTCGTGCATGGCGAGTTCTTCACGCATCTGCTCTACGGCAGCGAAGGCGTGGAGCGGTTTCAGTTCGTGCAGCGCACTCCGGGCGAGATCGAGCTGATCGTGGTGCCGCTGCCGGGACCGGGCGAGGCGCGCGCGCGGGCGTTGCGGAGCGCGGTCGAGCAGGTGGAGGCGATGGCGCCCGGTCAGCTGCGCGTCCGCGTGCGTGAGGTGGCGGAAATTCCCCTGTCGGCCGCCGGCAAGCATCGCTTCACGCGCTCGGAGGTCGTCCATGGCGCGCCTGCCTGAGACCGGCCGGATCCGCTCCGTGCAGGTCCACCTCGTGGGCACTGGCGCCGAGCTCGACGAGAACGCCGCCGCGGCGGAGGTCTACCCGTCGGGACGCCGAGCGTTCGGAGAAGGCACGGGAACTCGAATCTCGATCGGCTCCGTTGACGGCCTGCCCACCAGCCTCGTCCTCGAGCGTCCCGCCTACAGCAATGATCAGATCTACGTTGCCGAACACGACGGTACCGTGCTGATCACGGATTTCTTCGGGGCGGCGCTCGAGTGGCTGCCCAGCGGGCGACGTTCCGTAGGCGACGATCAGCTGGTCGACCTGCTCCTGTACCGCACCGTTCCCGGCGCCGGCACGTTGCTCGAGCATGTTTCCCGTGTGGGACAGGGGGATCGGCTGGAATGGCGGCGCGGGGCATCCTGGGTGCGCCAGGTGCAGCAGCTGGATCGGCCGCCGGAAGCGCCGATTCCCGAGTGGCAGGTGATCGGACGCCTGCACGATGCCCTGGCCGCAGCCACGCGGGAGCGCCGTCCTGGCGTGGACGCGAACCTGTTCTCCGGTGGTGTCGATTCGACGCTTCTCCAGCACTACCTCGGCGCCGACGTGCAGGCCGTGACCGTCACCATCGATTCGCCCGAGTTCGCGCCGGAGCGCACCTACGCGGCGGCAGCCCGC
>DATHVV010000054.1:0-2749 GCA_035461105.1 Longimicrobiales bacterium
GCGCGCAGCGTCGGCGATTCCTACCGCTACGAGTGGGAGAAGGACGACGGCTCACAGCGGTTCGGCTTCGAGGGCGAGCTGCTCGAGGCGGCGCCGCCGCATCGCGCCGTCACCACGGAGCGGATGATCGGCATGGAGGGCGCCGCCGCCAGGAACGAGATGACGCTGACGCCGGTCGGGGCCGGGACGCTCCTGTCGATCGTGATCACGTACCCGAGCGCGGAGGTGCGCGACATGGCGCTCGGCACGGGCATGACGGAGGGCATGGAACGCAGCTACGTGCGGCTCGAGGACGAGATCCTCGCGGCGAGCACGGTGTAGGCGGCGACGGAGCCGGGTACGCCCCGCGCCCGCCGCCGCACGCGGGAGCGCACCCGGCGCCACCGTGGAGATTACGGCTGCTTCAGTCGATCCGGAGCGATTCGATCGGGTCGACGCTGCTCGCGCGTCTGGCCGGCCGATAGCTGGCGAGTGCACCGACCGCGAGCATCATCGCCGACATCGCCGCGAACACCAGCGGGTCCACGGCCTTCACGCCGTAGAGCAGCGCGCCGAGCAGGCGGGTGGACGCGAGGGCGACGCCCACGCCGATCACGACGCCGATGACCACGACGCCCGTGCCCTGCGCCACGACCATGCGCCGGACCGCAGCCGGGGTCGCGCCCAGGGCCATGCGCACGCCCAGCTCGCGCGTGCGCTGCGCCACCACGTACGACAGCACGCCGTACAGTCCGATCGCACCCAGCACCAGCGCCAGCGCGGAGACGACGCCGAGCGTGAGCATCGTGAAGGAGAGCTGAACCATGGAGCGCTCCGCGAGGAATTCCATGGTGTACTCGCGGTAGACCGGAGCTTCCGGCGCGATCCGGCGCACGAGCTCGCGCACCTCGGGCCCGAGGCTGGCCGCGCGCGGTGATTTCACTACGTACGCGGGCGAGCCCATCGCCCAGGATCCCGGTTCCGGTCCCGTGAGCGGAAAGTACACGAGCGCCTCGCCGGCATCGCGCCAGTCGTACTGCTTCACGTCTTCCACGACGCCGACCACCGTGTACGCCTGCAGACCGTCGTTCGTGATGCGGCGGAGCTGCTGGCCGACCGGGTCCTGGTTCGGCCAGAGCCGGTCGACCGCGGAGCGGCTGACGATCACGCTCCGGTTCGGGCTCACGGCCTCGGCGCTCGTGAACGCGCGTCCCCGAAGCAGCTCGATGCCCATCGCGCGGAAGTAGTCGCCGCCGGTGAAGTTCGTGTTGAGCATCGCGCCGCCGTCTTCGGCCAGCATGCCGTCGGCGAGGAAGCGTCCGGCTCCGGTGCCCTCGTCGAGCGGAATGTTGTTGACGACGCCGACCGCGCTGACCCCGGGCAGCGCACGCAGCTGGTCCATGAAGGCGAGGTGCAGGTGTCCCCATGCCGGGCCGTCGGTCAGCTGCTCCTGGTCGGGCGCGAACTGGAACGTATAGATGTCGCTCGTTTCGTAGCCCGGATCCACGTCGCGCAGCCGGTTGAAGCTCTGCACGAGCAGGGCGGCGCCGATGAGCAGCACGAGCGCGAGTGCGGTCTGACCGACCACGAGCAGGTCGCGGCCCAGCGACCGACGCCCGGTCGAGCCGCGTCCGCCCTCCCGCAGCCGCTGCAGGTCCGGGGATGATGCGTGCCACGCGGGCAAGGCGCCGCACACCAGGGTGGTGAACACGACCAGCGCGAACGCCGCCGCAATCGTCGTCGGGCCGACTCCGGCGAGCCCGAGCCGCGGGATGCCTTCCGGAGCGGCGCGCAGGAAGATGGGCAGCGTCGCCTTGCTGAGCACGATGGCGAGCAGACCCGCGCTGAAGGCGACGACGAACACCTCCGCCATCTGCAATCCCACGAGGTTGCTGCGCGACGCGCCGATGGCCCGGCGCACCGCCAGCTCGCGGCGGCGGCCCTCGGCGCGCACCAGGAACAGGTTGGCCACGTTCGCGCAGGCGATGAGCAGCACGACCGACACCGCCCCGAGCAGCACCCAGAGCGACGTACGCACCGTCGGACCGACCAGCTGTTCGAGCGCCGGTTCCACGACGGAACTGTGCTGCTCGATGAGCCGCGCGTAGGCCGGGGGGCCGCCGAAGCGCGCCGGCAGCTCCTTCGAGAGTGCCGTCAGCTCCGCCGCGAGCTGCTCGGGCGTCACGCCCGGCTTCATGCGCGCCACGATCGGCAGGCCGAAGTTGCCCGGGCGGACGTTTTCCGGGCGGAACGCGCCGGCGACCCACAGCTGCGTCTCGTCGCTCGGGAATCGGAACTCCGGCGGCATGACGCCGATCACCTGCTTCATCCCGTCCGACACGAAGTACGACTTGCCGATGATGGCCGGGTCACGGCCGAACCAGCTGCTCCAGAGCTGGTCGCTGATGACCACGACCTGGTCCAGGTCGTCCTCGGTCGGCAGCCGGCCGAGCTGCGGTCGGACACGCAGCGTCGCATACATGTCGTTCGACGGCCACGCCATGGGGATGCGCTCGACCCGCTCGTCCGTCCGCAGCGTCGAGGTGCCCGCACCGAACGCGAAGATGCCGTCGAGCCGCTGCGAGCGTTCCTTGTAGTGAAGGTAGAACTCAGCGCCCACCCCGAAGGTCTCCGGCAGATCGGACCCCGGAGCCGTGCCGGAGACGACCACGAGCCGGTCCGGCTCGGGGAACGGCAGCGGGTCCAGGAGCACCGTGTTCACCACGCTGAACATCCCGGCGACCGTGCCGATCGCGAGCGCCAGCGTGCC